>NZ_DASSXS010000080.1:0-8417 GCF_035703625.1 Nocardioides sp.
GTGCTGACGTTCCGCACCCCGTCGGAGGCCATCGAGAAGGCCAACAACACGCCGTACGGCCTGTCCGCGGGAGTCTGGACCGACAAGGGCTCCCGGATCCTGCACATGGCCAACCACCTGCGCGCCGGAGTCGTGTGGGCCAACACGTTCAACAAGTTCGACCCGACCAGCCCCTTCGGCGGCTACAAGGAGTCGGGCTACGGCCGCGAGGGCGGCCGCCACGGTCTGGAGGCATACCTCAAGTGAGCAGGATCGACGTCCGCAAGACCTACAAGCTCTTCATCGGTGGCGCGTTCCCGCGCTCGGAGTCCGGCCACTCCTATGCCGTGAGCGACAGCAAGGGCAAGTTCGTCGCCAACGCCGCCCTCGCCTCCCGCAAGGACGCCCGCGACGCCGTGCAGGCGGCCCGCAAGGCGTTCGCCGGCTGGTCGTCGCGCACCGCCTACAACCGGGCCCAGATCCTCTACCGCGTCGCCGAGGTCATGGAGGACCGCCGGCCGCAGTTCGTGGAGGCCGTGCGCCAGTCCGAGGGGCTCACCGCGGCCCGGGCCGAGAAGGTCGTCGACGAGTCGATCGACCGACTCGTCTGGTACGCCGGCTGGGCGGACAAGATCACCCAGGTCGTCGGCGGCGCCAACCCGGTGGCCGGGCCCTACTTCAACCTGTCGACGCCCGAGCCGACCGGCGTCGTGGCGGTGCTCGCACCGCAGGAGTCCTCGCTGCTGGGGCTGGTCAGCACGGTCGCCCCGGTGATCGTCACCGGCAACACGGTCGTGGTCGTGTCGTCGTACGACCGGCCGCTGCCGGCGGTCACCTTCTCGGAGGTGCTGGCGACCTCCGACGTGCCCGGTGGCGTGGTCAACATCCTCACCGGGGCCGCGGCCACGGTGGGCCCCTGGCTGGCCGGGCACATGGACGTCAACGCGATCGACCTCACGGGTGTGGCCGGCGACGCCGACCTCGCGCGGAACCTCGAGATCGGGGCGGCCGAGAACCTCAAGCGGGTACGCCGCGCGCCGGACTCCGAGCCCGACTGGTCGGGGGATCCCGGCATCGACGCGATGACGACCTTCCTCGAGACCAAGACCGTCTGGCACCCGATCGGGGTCTGATCTGCCCGCCCGCGTCATCGTCCTGGCCGGCCCGTCGGGAGCCGGCAAGTCGCGTCTCGCCGAGCGGCTCGCGCTGCCCGTCCTGCGCCTCGACGACTTCTACAAGAGCGGCGGCGACCCGACGCTCCCGCGGATCACCAGCGGCGCCAACGCCGGGCTGACGGACTGGGACGATCCGGACTCCTGGCTGCTGGAGGAGGCCCTCGTCGTCCTCGAGCAGCTCTGCCGCGACGGGGTGGCCGACGTGCCGGTCTACGAGATCGCCCGCAACGGCCGGTGCGGGTCCCGGGTGCTCGACCTCGACGGGGCCACGCTCTTCGTGGCCGAGGGCATCTTCGCGCCCGAGGTCGTCCGGGGGTGTGCCGACCGCGGGCTGCTCGCGGCGGCGTACTGCATCCGCCAGCACCGCCTGGTCACGTTCTGGCGGCGGCTGACGCGGGACCTGCGCGAGCACCGCAAGCCGCCGCTGGTGCTGCTGCGCCGAGGGTGGTCGCTGATGCGCGACCAGGGCCGCGTCGTGGACCACGCCGAGCAGCTCGGCGCTCTGCCCGTCACCCCCGACGAGGCGTTCCGGGCGATCTCCCGGCTGGGCGGGCACGCCGACGCCGGGCGCTGACCGCGCCGGCCCCGGTCAGCGTGCCGCCGGGACGAGCCGGGCCCCGCGCAGGAGGCGCTGCCCGGCCAGCGGGCACACCAGCACGGTGACCGCGCCGCCGGCCACCAGGACCGAGGCGTTCTCCGGGCTGAGGTGTCCCGAGGACACGGCGACCGTCGTGACGGCCACGATGATCGGCAGCCCGGTCGAGGCGAACAGGCCCATGGCCAACGCCTCACGACGCGTGAAGCTGTGACCGTCGGGCTGGTCGATCAGCGTGGCCCGCCAGACCGGCACGCCGCGCACCAGAAGGATCAGCAGCACGAAGGCCACCAGCACCTCCGGCTTCCGCAGGACCGCGCTCGGGTCGATCGCCATGCCCGAGGTCACGAAGAAGAAGGGGACCAGGAACCCGAAGGCGAGGCCCTCCAGCCTCAGCTCGAGCGGCTCGTGACCCTCGGGAACCAGCAGGCGCAGGATCATCCCGGCCGCGAACGCACCCAGCACGACGTCGATCTCGAGCTCCGCGGCGACCGAACCGAGTCCGACCAGCAGGAGCATGACCAGTCGGACCGGTAGCTGCCCCGAGTTCTCCGCACCCTCCTTGACCAGCTCGAGGAGCCGGGACTCCCGGCGCGAGAGCCACCAGCTGACGACGTAGACGAGGACCGCCACGGACACGAAGGCCAGTACGACGAGTGCGGACGCCAGGGGACCGCGGGTGCTCAGCAGCAGGACCATGGCCAGGATCGGTCCCAGCTCGCCGTACGCGCCGTGGGTGAGGAGGGTTGCCCCGAACCTGCTGCCGAGCAGGCCGGAGTCCTTCAGGATCGGCAGCAGCGTCCCGAGCGCGGTGGACGTGAGGACGATGGCGATCGCCACCTCCGCACCGATCACCCCCAGCGACTCCAGCAGGAAGGTGAGGCCGATCGCCAGAACGATGCTGAACAGCCAGGTGAGCCCGGCGCGGCGCCCGCCCGGACCGATGAGCTCGTCGATGTCGATCTCGTACCCGGCGAGCAGGAAGAGCATCCCGAGGCCGAGAGCGCGCAGCACGTCGACCGCGTCGCTCGGCGTGGCCAGACCGAGCACCTCCGGCCCGATCACCATCCCGAGGACCAGCAGCACCACGACCTCCGCCACCCTGGAGCGCAGCAGCAGGCCCACCACCAACGGGGCCACGGCCGCGGCCAGGGTGATCGTGAAGAGGGAACCCACGACGTCGAGGCTCATGGCCGGCCAATCACCTCGCGCCCGGTCCCGGCCCTCATGCCGGGGCCGCGCCGACGGCCAGGGCGGCGTACCCCGGCTTGATCACCTCGTCGATCAGCGCCAGCCGCTCGTCGAAGGGCAGGAAGGCCGACTTCATCGCGTTGATGGTGAACCAGCGCAGGTCGTCGAGGTCGTAGCCGAAGGCCCCCACCAGTGCCCACATCTCCTCGGTCATCGAGGTCCGGCTCATCAGCCGGTTGTCGGTGTTGACGGTGACCCGGAACCTGAGCCGCTTGAGCAGGCCGATCGGGTGCTCGGCGATCGAGGCGGCGGCACCGGTCTGCACGTTGGAGGTGGGGCACATCTCCAGAGGGATCCGCTTGTCCCTGACGTAGGCCGCCAGCAGGCCGAGCTCCGCCGACGGCTGGCCGCCCCCGCCGGGGTCTCCGTGCACGGTGATGTCGTCGATGATCCGGACGCCATGGCCGAGCCGGTCGGCGCCGCACCACTGGATCGCCTGCCAGATCGACGGCGCCCCGAAGGCCTCCCCCGCGTGGATGGTGAAGTGGGCGTTCTCGCGCTGGAGGTACTCGAAGGCGTCGAGGTGCCGGGTGGGCGGGTAGCCCGCCTCCGCGCCGGCGATGTCGAACCCGGCCACCCCCCGGTGCCGCCAGGCCACCGCCAGCTCGGCGATCTCCCGCGACCGGGCCTGGTGGCGCATCGCGGTCCGCAGCTGGCGGACCACGATCCTGCCGCCCGCCGCCCGTGTCGCCGCGTCGAAGCCCGCCTGGACGGCGGCCACCACCTGGTCCAGGGTGAGCCCCTCGGAGACGTGCTGCTCCGGGGCGTAGCGGACCTCCGCGTAGACGACCCCGTCGTCGGCGAGGTCCTCGACGCACTCCCGTGCGACCCGGGTGAGCGCGTCGGCCCTCTGCATCACCGCGACCGTGTGGTCGAACGTCTCGAGATAGCGCTCGAGCGACCCCGAGTCGGCCGAGTCCGCGAACCACTGCCCGAGCGATCCGGCGTCACCGGCCGGCAGCTCGTGGCCGATCTCGCCGGCGAGCTCGATGATCGTCTGGGGCCTCAGCCCTCCGTCGAGGTGGTCGTGGAGGAGCACCTTGGGCGCCTGGCGTACCTGGTCATGGCTGGGAACACTCACCCGCCTATCCTTCCACCCATGCGTGTCTTCACCAGCCTCGACGACGTCGCCGCCGCCACGGGCGAGGAGCTCGGCACCACCGAGTGGGTCACCATCGACCAGGATCGCGTCGACAAGTTCGCCGACGCCACCGGTGACCACCAGTGGATCCACGTCGACGTCGAGCGGGCGGCCACCGGGCCGTTCGGCGGCACGATCGCGCACGGCTACCTCACCCTGTCGCTCGTGCCGTGGCTCGGCAGCCAGGTGTTCTCGCTGGAGACACCCGGCGCCAAGCTGAACTACGGCGTCAACAAGGTGCGCTTCCCCCACCCCGTGCGGGTCGGCTCACGGGTCCGCAACACGGTCTCGGTGGGCGACGTCACCGACCTGCCCTCGGGCAAGCAGCTCACCCTCAGGCACGTGGTCGAGATCGAGGGCGAGGACAAGCCCGCCTGCGTCGCCGAGACCGTCGTACTCCTCCTGCCTTGACGTTGAGTTGGGGATTCCCGCCCCACGAATAGGGGATCGGTGACCCTCGAGTGCGCCGGAATCCCCGACTCAACGGACGGGAATCCCCAACTCAACTGATCCGGTCGATGAGCAGCGGGGAGGGTTGGTACGACGAGCCGTCCGGCTCGACGTCGAAGCCACCGTCGAGCGACTCGAGTGCCCGGTCGAAGCGTGACTCGTCGTCGGTGAGCAGCGTGAACAGCGGTGAGCCCTCGGTGACCTGATCGCCGGGCCGGGCGTGCCAGACCACACCCGCGCCGGGCTGGACCGGGTCCTCCTTGCGGGCCCGGCCGGCGCCCAGGCGCCAGGCCGCCATGCCGACCGCCAGCGCGTCGAGGCGGGTCAGCACGCCCGTCGCCGGCGCGGCCACGACGTGCGACTCCCGCGCCTCGGGGAGCCCGGCGTCGGGGTCGCCGCCCTGCGCGGAGATCATCGAGCGCCACACGTCCATGGCCGACCCGTCGGCCAGCTTGTCGGCCGGTTCGACGTCGGTGCGGCCGGCGCCCGCGAGCATCTCGCGCGCCAGCGCCACGGTCAGCTCGACCACGTCGGCGGGACCGCCTCCGGCCAGCACCTCGACGGACTCGGCCACCTCGACGGCGTTGCCTGCGGTGAGCCCCAGGGGGGTGGACATGTCGGTCAGCAGCGCGACGGTGTGCAGGCCCGCGTCGGTGCCGAGCTCCACCATGGTGGAGGCCAGCTCACGCGCGGTGTCGACGTCCTTCATGAAGGCTCCGGTGCCGACCTTGACGTCGAGCACCAGCGCGCCGGTGCCCTCCGCGATCTTCTTCGACATGATCGAGGAGGCGATCAGGGGGATGGCCTCGACGGTCCCGGTGACATCACGCAGCGCGTAGAGCTTCTTGTCCGCCGGCGCCAGCTCGGACCCGGCAGCGCAGATCACGGCTCCCACCGACTGCAGCTGGTCCCACATCGCGGCGTTGGTGACGTCGGCGCGCCAGCCCGCGATCGCCTCCAGCTTGTCGAGCGTGCCGCCGGTGTGGCCGAGCCCGCGCCCGGACAGCTGCGGTACGGCGACCCCGCAGGCGGCGACCAGCGGCGCGAGCGGCAGGGTGATCTTGTCGCCGACTCCCCCGGTGGAGTGCTTGTCGGCGGTGGGCCAGGACAGGTCGCCGAAGTCGAGCCGCTCCCCCGACGCGATCATCGCCGCGGTCCACCGCGCGATCTCGCGGCGGTTCATGCCGTTGAGCAGGATCGCCATCGCCAGGGAGGACATCTGCTCGTCGGCGACCTCGCCGTTCGTGTACGCCGCCACCACCCAGTCGATCTGGCTGTCGGACAGCTCGGCGCCATCACGCTTGGCGATGATCACCTCGACCGCGTCGTGCCCGCCGCTCATCGCGCGACGCCCAGGTCGTCGGGGCCGAAGGGATCGGGCAGGACCTCGTCCATCCGTCGTACCCCGGACACCGTGAGCAGCAGCAGCTCGCGGCCGCCGTGCTCGAACAGCAGCTGGCGACAGCGTCCGCAGGGCATGATCACCGCACCCTCGCCGTTGACGCACACGAAGTGGGTGAGCCGTCCGCCACCGGTGGCGTGCAGCTGCGACACCACGCCGCACTCGGCGCAGAGCACCACGCCATAGGCCGCGTTCTCCACGTTGCAGCCGACGACCACCCTGCCGTCGTCGACCATGGCGGCCGCCCCCACCGGAAAGCGGGAGTACGGCGCGTAGGCGCGTGCGGACACGTCCACGGCGGCGGCGGTCAGGGCCGCCCAGTCGAACTCGGCCATGTCAGCTCTTGACGTACGGCTCGCCATCGGCGGCCGGCGGACGGACCCGGCCGACGAATCCGGCGACGGCGATGATGGTGGCGAGGTACGGCGCTGCGCCGAGCAGCTCACCCGGAAGCTTGTCGACGAAGCTCAGCTGGTTCTGCAGGTTCCACATGAACCCGAAGAAGATCGCCGCGAAGGTCGCGCCGATCGGGTGCCAGCGGCCCATGATCACCGCGGCCAGCGCGATGAAGCCGGTCCCCGCGGAGACGTCGCGGTCGAACGCGCCCGTCGAGCCGACGGTGTAGTAGGCGCCGCCGAGACCGGCGAACACGCCGCCGAGCAGCACCGCCTGCCACCGCACCCGGTTGACCTTGATGCCGACGGTGTCGGCGGCCTTCGGGTGCTCCCCGACCGAGCGGACGCGCAGGCCCCAGCGGGTCTCGAAGAGCAGGAAGGTCACGATCGCGACCGAGGCGTACATCAGGTAGACCAGGATCGTCTGGTTGAACAGCGCCTCGCCCAGCACGGGAATGTCCGCCAGGACCGGGATGCGGATCTCCTCGAGGATCTCGGGGTTGTTGAACATGTCCTTCTGGCTCCCGGGGATCTGCCCCAGCAGGAACGCGGTCAGGCCGGAGGCCAGTGCCACCAGCACGACTCCGAGCACCACCTGGTTGACCTGGTAGCGCAGCGCGAAGAGGCCCAGCAGCGCGGCGATGCCGACGCCGGCGAGCACGCCGCCGACCAGGCCGAACGGTGCGCACAGTGCCACCGGGATGAACACCAGCGAGCTGTAGGCGACGCTGGTGAAGACCGAGGCGAAGAACGCGCCGGCGAGGAACTGGCCCTCGATCGCGATGTTGATGACGCCGGCGCGCTCGCACAGGCAGCCGGCCAGCGCGCCGAGCACCAGCGGCGTGGCGATGCGCATCGTGCCCGGGATCGGGTTGGCGATCGCCGCCTGGAAGGCGCCGCCCTGGTCGGCGTAGGCCCACATCAGGAACCCGAGGTAGAAGGTGATCCCGACCAGCAGGGCGAGCAGCACTCCGGGCCAGCGCCGCGGGAAGCGGTTCAGCGCGGCCAGGACCAGCGCGACGGTCGACACCGCCACGGCACCCCACGAGACCCACGTGGTGGTGAGCTCCTTGGGCCGGTCGTCGACGCTGACCCGCTCGCCCAGGATGTAGGTGACCGAGGTGCTGTCGATGCTCAGCGCGAAGTAGACGAGCAGCCCGACGCTGATCGCGAAGGTGATGACCAGCCGGACCTGCCGGGCCACGTCGGCCCGGTCGCGGACGCGTGGGTCCTCCACGGGCGTGCCCGCCGGCGGTGCGGTGATGGTGTCGGTGGCTCCCATCCTCACCACCCCTTCGCCATGACGGTGGAGGCGTGCTCGGTCCCGCGGATGCGGAACACGCCCCGGATCAGTGCGGGTGCGGCCACGAAGAGCACGATCATGGCCTGCAGCACCTGCGACATCTCGGGCGGTACGCCGGCCGCGGCCTGCATCGCCAGGCCTCCGGAGGAGAGTGCCCCGAACAGCAGCCCGGCCAGCACGGTCCCGAGCGGGGTGGCGCGGCCGAGCAGGGCGACGGTGATGGCGTCGAAGCCGATGCTGCCGGCGATCTGGTCGCTCAGCGGGTCCTGACGGCCCAGCAGCTGCATGGCCACCGCCAGGCCGGCCAGCATGCCGGCGACGGTCATGGCGGTGATGTAGACGCGGGCCACGCTCATCCCGGCGGTGCGGGCGGCGTCGGGGTTGGCGCCGACGGCCCGGATCTCGAACCCCCAGGTGCTGCGCTCGAGCAGCCACCAGATCACGAGGGCGGTGAGGAGGGCGAGGAGGAAGCCCGTGTGCACGCCGAGGATCGAGGGGAACGACGCCGAGTCGGCCACCGGTGGCGACAGCAGGTTCTCCGCTCCGGGCCGCTGGAAGGACTCCTTGGCCAGGAAGTAGAGCAGCAGGAACCGCCCGACGTAGTTGAGCATGATGGTCGTGATGACCTCGTGGGCCCCGGTCTGGGCCTTGAGGAAGCCGGCGAGGCCGCCCCACAGTCCCGCCGCGACGACCGCGCCGAGCAGCGCGAGCAGCAGGTGGAGGCCC
>NZ_DASSXS010000065.1:0-2090 GCF_035703625.1 Nocardioides sp.
TCGCGCCACAGCGCGCCGAGGTCGTCGGTCAACCGGTGCTGGGGCCCTCGTGGTCCACGCAGGCACGGACCTCGATCGCCCCGTCGGGCGAGGCGAGGATCCCGCAGACCGCGACGAGGTCGTCGAGGTCGTCGGTCCGGACCAGGTAGAAGCCGGTCAGCTGCTCGACCGTCTCGGCGTACGGCCCGTCGGTCACCGTCAGCTCGTCACCGCGCTGCCGCAGAAGCTTGGTCTCGCGGGAGTGGGTGAGCTCGGCGCCGCCGGTGACCGTGTGACCCCGCTCGGCCAGGGCCTTCGCGAACGCCTCGTGCCGGGCGTACTCGGCCCGGCGCTCCTCGGCGGAGGCGGTGTCCCAGGAGCTCTCGTCCCCGGGCAGGAGCACGGCGTAGGTGGTCATGTCAGTTCCTCTCGAACTCGTGAGTGTGAGTCTGTCACTGTCCTGACGCGCGGGGACCGACGAAATCGACAGCGGTCCACAATTCGCTGGAGCGGGCACCGGCCCGCGGCTAGCGTGCGGCGGTGACCTCAGTACTTCTCGCCACCTGCCGTGGCTGGCCCGACGGCGAGCCGGGTGGTGAGCTGCTGGTCGCCGCGCTCGCGGAGCGCGGCATCGACGCGCGGTGGGTGAGCTGGGACGACCCCACGCAGGACTGGGCCGGGGCCGACCTGGTGGCCGTGCGCTCGACCTGGGACTACATGGTGCGGCACGAGGAGTTCGTCGCCTGGTCGCGGCGGGTCGCCGACCGGACCCGGCTGCTCAACGGTCCCGTGGTGTTCGCGTGGAACGTCGACAAGGCCTACCTGGCCGGCCTGGAGGCAGGCCTGGCCGTCGTGCCCACCCGCACCGCCGCCACGGTCGAAGAGCTGGCAGCGGGAGTCAGGGAGTTCGGAGTGGCGGTGGTCAAGCCCCGGGTCGGGGCGGCCGGGGTCGGCGTGCTGGTCGTCGACCACCCCGAGGATCCCCGGCTCGGGACGGAGGTGAAGGACCACCCCGAGCTGCCTCCGGGCCGTGGACCCTGGGTCGTCCAGCCGTTGGTGCCCTCGGTCCGGACCGCGGGGGAGACCTCGGTCTTCGTGCTCGGCGGCAGGGCGGTCTCGCAGGTCGACAAGCTGCCGGCCGGGGGCGAGATCCGGGTGCACGAGCACTTCGGCGGGTCATCGCGAGCGGTGCCGCTGCGATCCGACGCGGCCGAGCTCGCGGAGGCAGGCATCGCCGCAGCCGCCAGGGCCGTCGGGTTCGCGCTCGACTACGGCCGGGTCGACATGATGCGCCTTCCGGGCGGCACCCTCGCGGTCAGCGAGCTCGAGCTCACCGAGCCGGGGCTCTACCTCGACGTGCTGCCCGAGAATGCCGGCGCATTCGCGGACCTGGTCGCCGCCCGGCTGGCCCGAGGGCCGGAGACGTTTGCACTCTCACCCCCCGAGTGCTAAACATTGAGCTGGCACTCTTAGCATGAGAGTGACAAGAAGGCGTGGTGACGTTGAGGTCCCAAGCGCCGGCGGGAAGGGTCCGCCGGGCCAGCCGGATCGGCCGTCGCGGGCAGCCCACCACGCCTCGCCACCGAACTCTTCAAGCGTGAGGAATCGCAAGAGTTATGTCAAAGCTGATTGCTTTCAACGAGGAGGCCCGTCGCGGTCTCGAGCGTGGCATGAACACGCTCGCCGACGCGGTCAAGGTGACGCTCGGCCCCAAGGGTCGCAACGTCGTCCTCGAGAAGAAGTGGGGCGCTCCGACCATCACCAACGACGGTGTGTCGATCGCCAAGGAGATCGAGCTCGAGGAGCCCTACGAGAAGATCGGGGCCGAGCTCGTCAAGGAAGTTGCCAAGAAGACCGATGACGTGGCCGGTGACGGCACGACCACGGCCACGGTGCTCGCCCAGGCGATGGTCCGCGAAGGCCTGCGCAACGTGGCCGCGGGTGCCAACCCGATGGGCCTGAAGCGTGGCATCGAGGCGGCCGTGGCCGCCGTGTCCGAGCAGCTGCTCAGCCTGGCCAAGGACGTCGAGACCAAGGAGCAGATCGCGGCCACCGCCTCGATCTCCGCGGGTGACCCGACCGTCGGCGAGATCATCGCCGAGGCGATGGAC
>NZ_DASSXS010000037.1:0-14525 GCF_035703625.1 Nocardioides sp.
CAGAGCCTGGGCATGGTCCCGGCCGCCAACCCCGTCTTCCTGCGCCTGTCGGACGGCAAGGTGCTCGGCGAGCGGGTTCCCGCAACCCCGGCCAACCAGCTGCGCGTCCGGCCGCTGCCGCCGGCCAAGCCCGCCATCCTCACCCCGGCCCCGATCGTGCACAAGGTGCTGGCCGACACCGGCCGCGCCTCGGACGGAAAGTCCGGCTCACACGGTAGAAACGACGCCAACGGTTCCGGCGAGCACGCCCGGCGCTGAGAGGGAGAGATCTGGTGCGTCCCACCCGCTCGCGGCGCCCTCGAGGCAGCATGCGCGGTTCGCCGCTGTTCCGCCTGAGGTTCGGCTTCGTGGTGATCGCGATGGTCCTGTCGATCTTCGGGGCACGACTGGTGCAGCTGCAGGGCGTCGACCCGAAGGCGTACGCCGCGATGGCGGCCGCCGAAGGCATGGTCGAGGTCACCCTGCCGGCCACGCGCGGTGACATCCTCGACCGCAACGGCAAGCCGCTCGCCGAGTCGATCGACGGGCTGATGGTGGTGGCCGACCCGCTCCTGACCGCCGACCGGGCACCCGAGCTCGCGAAGTTCCTCGCCAACCGGCTCGACGTCGACTACTTCACGATCCTGCCGCGGCTCCGGGAGGAGGGCAGCCGGTTCGAGTACATCGCCCGGCGGGTCCCCTCCACCCAGGCCACCGAGGTGGTCGCCGAGGCGGAGGAGGCGGGCTTCGAGGGGCTCGACACCCGGCAGGACCAGGTGCGTGACTACCCGGCCGGGGACGTCGCGGCCAACATGGTCGGCTTCGTCGGTACGGACGAGGCCCTCGGCGGCTTCGAGCGGACCTTCGACGCCCGGCTGGCAGGCGAGGACGGCAGGGCACGGTACGCCGTCGGCGGTGGCAACCGGATCCCGCTCGGGGAGAGCACGATCGACCAGCCGGCCGACGGTGCCGACCTGCGCACGACGCTCGACCTCGACCTCCAGTGGTACGCCCAGCGCGTGCTGCGGCAGACCGTCGAGGACGCGCGGGCCGACTCCGGCTTCGCGGTCGTCATGCACACCGAGACCGGCGAGATCATGGCCCTCGCCGACCACCCGACCTTCGACGCGTCCGACCCGCTGCAGTCGCCGGAGGCGGACCTGGGCTCGCGCGCCATGAGCGACGTCTACGAGCCGGGCTCGGTCGAGAAGGCCCTCACGCTGAGCGCGCTCATCGACGCGGGCAAGGTCACCCCGCGAACCCGGATCGTGGTGCCGCCCGAGCTGCGCCGCGACGGGCGCGTCATCGGCGACTGGTTCCCGCACGGCCAGATCAGGCTGACCCTGGCCGGGGTCCTGGCCAAGTCCTCCAACATCGGCACCGTCCGCGCCGCCGACCGGTTCTCCCGCGGTCAGCTGCGCGGGTACCTCGAGAGGTTCGGGCTCGGGAGGCGGACCGACATCGGGGTGCGCGGCGAGACCCCGGGCATCCTCCCCGCGCCGAGCCTGTGGACCGGCCTGGTCCAGGACCGGGTGGCGTTCGGCCAGTCGGTGTCGGTCAACGCCGTCCAGATGGCCGCGGCGATCAACACCGTCGCGAACGACGGGCTGCGGGTCGACCCCAGCCTCATCATGGGCTCGGCCAGGACCGACGAGGGCACGGTCGTGGGCACCGACACCACGCGGACCCGCCGGGTGATCGGCGCGCGGGCCGCGCACCAGACCGCCCTGATGATGGAGCGGGTCGTCGATCCCGAGGTCGGGGTCGCACCGGGGGCGGCGGTGCCCGGCTACCGGGTCGCCGGCAAGACCGGCACCGCGCAGCGCGTGGGGGCCGGATGCGCCTGCTACGACGGCACCTTCACCGTCTCCTTCGCCGGGTTCGCGCCGGCCGACGACCCCCAGTTCACGATCTACGTCGTCGTCCAGAACCCGCGCAACGGCGGAGGCGGTGGCTCCGTGGCCGGGCCGGCGTTCTCGAAGATCATGAGCTTCGCCCTGCGCCGCTACCAGGTGCCGCCCACCGGCACGCGGCCGTCGAACCTCCCGGTCGAATGGTGATCGGCGCCCGGTCGACGCAGGTGAAGCGGGCGTCGGCCGGGGGCGGGGCGGTCGAGGAGGTCGGGGTGGACCCGAGCGTGCGAGGTGCCGCCCACCGCCCGTCCCGGAGCGCAGGGCCCAGCGGTAATCTCGCCGGGTGCTGAGCGACGACGCCACCGCGGCGACCCGACCCCGGCACCCCGCCGCATCGTCACTCGCCGACCTCGCGGGCTGGCTCGCCGAGCGGGCCGGCGGGTTCCGCACCGAGGGCGACCTGACCGGCGAGGCCACCGGGGTCTCGCTGAGCTCGCAACGGATCCGCCCCGGCGACGTCTACGCCGCGCTCCCCGGCACCCGGGCTCACGGCATCGACTACGCCGGCCAGGCCCTGGACTCGGGCGCGGTGGCGATCCTCACCGACGAGACGGGCGCCGTCCGGGCTCCGCAGGTCCCGCTGCTGGTCGTCGACAACCCGCGGGCGGTCCTCGGCCGCTTCGCGGCGCGGGTCTACGGCGACCCGGCCGCGTCGCTGCGCATGGTCGGGGTGACCGGCACCCAGGGGAAGACGACGTCGACCCGTCTCGCGGAGAGCGGCCTGCAGCAGTCGGGGGTGCCCTCGGCCGCGATCGGGACCGTCGGCACCCGCGTCGACGGCACCGACGTCAGGACCGCGCTCACGACGCCCGAGGCGCCCGACCTGCACGCCCTCTTCGCGATGATGCGCGAGCGCGGCGTGGAGGCGTGCGCGATGGAGGTGTCGAGCCACGCGCTGGTGATGGGACGGGTCGACGGGGTGGTCTTCGACGTCGCCGTGTTCACCAACCTCGGGCGCGACCACCTCGACTTCCACGCCGACGTGGACGACTACTTCGCGGCGAAGGCGACCCTGTTCACCCCGCAACGGGCACGGCTCGCCCTGGTCAACGTCGACGACCCCTACGGACGGCGGCTCGTGGACGAGGCGACCATCCCCGTCCGCACCTTCTCGGCGACCGGGCGGGACGCGGACTGGCGTGCGCTCGACGTCGAGTCGACCGCGACGGGCTCCCGCTTCACCCTCGTCGGCCCGGACGGCCGGTCGGTCGCGGCCGGCGTACCCCTGCCCGGCGACTTCAACGTCGCCAACGCGCTGGCGGCCGTGGCCGCCTGCGCCGAGGTGGGCTACGACGCGGGCCGGGTGGCGGCCGGGATCCTCGCCGGCGCCGGCGTGCCCGGGCGGTTCGAGCGCGTCGACGAGGGCCAGGACTTCGTCGTGGTCGTCGACTACGCGCACAAGCCGGACGCGGTCGAAGCCGCCCTGGCCACCCTCCGGCCCCTCACCGACGGCCGCGTCATCGTGGTCATCGGCGCCGGGGGCGACCGTGACCCGGGCAAACGGCCCATCATGGGCGAGATCGCGACCCGGCTCGCCGACGTCGTGGTGGTGACCGACGACAACCCGCGGACCGAGGACCCCGCCGCCATCCGCCAGGCCCTGCTGTCCGGGACCGGCCCGGGGGCCGAGGTCGTCGAGATCGGCGACCGCCGGCTCGCCATCAGGGAAGCCCTCCACCGCGCCGCACCCGGCGACATCGTCCTCGTCGCCGGAAAGGGGCACGAGACCGGCCAGGAGGTCCAGGGCGTGGTGCACCCCTTCGACGACCGCGACGTGGTCCGCGAGGAGCTGGCCCGGTGATCCCCCACCCCACGCTTCCGGGGGGACCCCGATGATCCCCATGACGCTGGCCGAGATCGCCTCGGTCGTGGCCGGCGAGGTCGAGGGCGACCCGACGCTCACCGTGGTCGGCCCGGCCTTCGTCGACACCCGGGCCCCGGTCCAGGGCGGTCTCTTCGTCGCCGTGCCGGGGGAGCGGGTCGACGGCCACGACTTCGCCGGCTCGGCCGTCGCCGGCGGCGCCGTCGCGGTGCTGGGCAGCCGCCGCACCGACGCCCCGACCGTCGTGGTGGCCGACCCGGTGACGGCGCTGGGGCGGCTGGCCCGGCACGTGATCGACGAGACCCGGCCGCGGGTCCTCGCCCTGACCGGGTCACAGGGCAAGACCGGCACCAAGGACTATCTCGCCCACATCCTCGAGGGATTCGGCCCGACCGTGGCCACCGTCGGCAACCTCAACAACGAGATCGGCGTGCCCCTCACCGCGCTCGGGGCGACGGCCCACACGACCTACCTCGTCGTGGAAATGGGCGCGCGGGGCATCGGCCACATCCGCTACCTCTGCGAGGTGGCGCCCCCGGAGGTGGCCGCCGTGCTCAACGTCGGCACCGCCCACCTCAGCGAGTTCGGGAGCCGTGAGGCGGTGGCCGAGGCGAAGGGCGAGATCGTGGAGTCCTTGCCGGAGTCGGGCGTGGCGGTGCTCAACGCGGACGACGACCTGACCTCCGCGATGACGGCCCGCACGACGGCTCGCACCCTGACCTTCGGCGAGCACGGCGACGTGGCCTGGCGCGGCCTCGAGCTCGACGACCTCGGGCGACCCTCCTTCGAGCTCGGGTACGACGGTGCCTGGCTGCCGGTTCGGCTCACCCAGACCGGCGCCCACCAGGTCGCCAACGCCAGTGCGGCGGCGGCGCTGGCGATCGCTGCCGGCCTGCCCGTCGACGTCGTGGCCGAGCGGCTCAGCGGCGCCACGACGGCATCGCGCTGGCGGATGGAGGTCCACGAGCGTCCCGACGGGTTGCTCGTGGTCAACGACGCCTACAACGCCAACCCGGCCTCGATGGCCGCGGCCATCGACGCGCTCGTCGCCATCGGCCAGCGTCGTGGCCGCCGTACCGTCGCGGTGCTGGGCGAGATGCTGGAGCTCGGCACCACCACGGCCGACGCCCACCGCGAGATCGGCAGGGTGGCCGCGCGGGCCGGGGTCGACCTCCTGGTGACCGTCGGCCCGGTCGCCGGCGGCATCGCCGAGGGCGCCACCTCGGTCGCCGGGTGGACCGGCACCGCGCTGTCGACGGCGGGGCGCGACGAAGCCCTCGCCGCGGTGCGCGAGAATGTGGCGGCCGCGGACGTGGTCCTGGTCAAGGCCTCGCGCGGTGCCGCACTGGAAGACATCGCCGACGGCCTGCTCCGTGACGGGCCGGACGAGAGGAGAGCGACACCGTGCTAGCCATCCTCATCGGAGGAGGACTCGCCCTGCTGGTCTCGCTGTTGGGGACCCGGGTCGCGATCAACGTGCTGACCCAGCACGGCTACGGCCAGGAGATCCGAGACGACGGGCCGACCACCCACCACACCAAGCGGGGCACCCCCACGATGGGCGGGGTGGTCATCATCCTGGCCACCCTCATCGGCTACGCCGGGTCGAAGCTGATCACCCAGGACCTGCCGTCGGCGTCGGCGCTCCTGCTGCTCTTCCTGTTCGTCGGCACCGGGCTGGTCGGGTTCCTCGACGACTTCATCAAGGTGGCCAAGCAGCGCAGCCTCGGGCTGCGGAGCAAGGCCAAGATGATCGGGCTGACCATCATCGCGCTGACCTTCGGGATCCTCGCGCTGAGCCCCGCCCTCGAGGACGACCGCGGCCAGACGCCGGCCTCGCACCACATCTCCTTCATCCGGGACTACGAGACGATCACGCTGCCGACGGTCGTGGTCCTGGCCCTGATCTGGGTGATCATCGCCGGCACCTCCAACGGCGTGAACCTCGCCGACGGCCTCGACGGCCTGGCCACCGGCGCCTCGGTGATGGTGTTCGGCGCCTACACGCTGGTCAACATCTGGCAGAACAACCAGTGGTGCGGGCAGACCGGCCTCGACCAGCCCGCCCTCTGCTACGAGGTGCGCGACCCGCTCGACCTTGCCATCATCGCTTCCGCGATCACCGGCGCCTGCTTCGGCTTCCTGTGGTGGAACGCGTCACCGGCCAGCATCTTCATGGGGGACACCGGCTCGCTGGCGCTGGGCGGCGCGCTGTCCGGGTTCGCGATCCTCAGCCGCACCGAGCTGCTGCTGCTGGTCCTCGGCGGGCTGTTCGTGATGGTCACCCTCTCGGTGATGATCCAGGTCGGCGTGTTCAAGGCGAGCCGGGCCAGTGGCCTGTTCCGGGCGGTGTTCCGGGTCGAGGCGGGCCATCGGGTGTTCCGCATCGCGCCCATCCACCACCACTTCGAGATGCTGGGCTGGGAGCAGGTCAACGTCGTGATCCGCTTTTGGATCATCACCGGGCTGTCCGTGGCCGCGGGGCTCGGCATCTTCTACGCCGAGTGGGTCGCCGGAACGTGATCCGGGGAGACGGGCGATGACGCAACCGCACGGCCTGGGCCGCCACGACTCGTGGGAGGGCGTGCGTGCCGTCGTGGCCGGCTTCGGGGTCTCCGGCTTCGCGGCCGCCGACAACCTCACCCACCTCGGCGCGAGCGTCATCGCCCTCGACGAGAACGCCGCCGGCAAGGAGGAGCAGGCCGAGCTCCTCGGGATCCTCGGCGCCGACATCCGCCTGGGCGAGGGGGCGACCGCGACCCTGCCCGACGACGTGGACCTCGTCGTCACCTCACCCGGCTGGCGCCCCTCCGCTCCGCTCCTCGCCCAGGCCCGCGACCGCGGAGTCCCGGTCTGGGGAGAGGTCGAGCTGGCCTGGCGGCTGCGCGACCCGGACCGACCGGCCCCGTGGCTCGCGGTCACCGGCACCAACGGCAAGACCACCACCGTGCAGATGCTCGACCGGATCCTCCGCGCCGCCGGGCTGCGCAGCGCCGCGGCCGGCAACGTCGGGCTGCCCCTCGTGGAGGCGGTCATGGACCCCGAGCCGTACGACGTGCTCGCGGTCGAGCTGTCCAGCTTCCAGCTCCACTACACCCACTCGCTGAGCGCGGAGTCCTCAGTCGTCCTCAACGTCGCCGAGGACCACCTCGACTGGTACGAGACGCTCGAGGACTACGCCGCCGACAAGGGTCGGATCTACGAGCGGGTCCAGCGGGCCTGCGTCTACAACGTGGCCGACCCGGAGACCGAGCGGCTGGTCCGGGAGGCCGACGTGGTCGAGGGTGCCCGGGCCATCGGCTTCACCCTCGGCACGCCGGGCGTCGGCATGGTCGGGGTGGTCGACGACGTGCTCGCCGACCGCGCGTTCGTCGAGGACCGCGCCACCACCGCGGCCGAGCTGTGCACCGTCGGCGACCTCGCGTCGCCGGCGCCGCACTTCGTCGCCAACGCCCTCGCCGCCGCCGCCCTCGCCCGGGCTCACGGCATCTCCCAGGCCGCGGTCCGCGACGGGTTGCGCGCCTTCCGCCCCGACGGCCACCGGATCCAGACCGTGGCCGTGGTCGGCGACGTCACCTGGATCGACGACTCCAAGGCGACCAACCCGCATGCCGCGCAGTCCTCGCTCCAGGGCTACGACCCGGTGGTGTGGGTGGCGGGCGGCCTGGCCAAGGGTGCTCGCTTCGACGACCTGGTCGCCGCTGTGCGATCGCGGCTGCGCGGGGTCGTACTGATCGGGCGGGACCGCGCGGTCATCGCCGAGGCCCTTTCGCGACACGCCCCGGATGTTCCGGTCATCGTCGCCGACGACGGCGAGACTGGGCGGAGCAAGGGTGAAAGCCCCATGGAGAGCGTGGTGGACGCGGCGGTCCGGCTGGCCAGACCAGGTGACACGGTGCTGCTCGCGCCCGGCTGCGCCTCCATGGACATGTTCACCGATTACGGCGCCCGCGGCGACGCCTTCGCGGCGGCCGTGCACCGCCTGGAGGGCAGGACCTGAGGCAGGACCGGTTGGAAAGGGGCAGTGATGGCGACCACCGTTCAGCCCCCGCGCACCGGCAGCACGTCCACGCGGCTGCCCCGCACCTCCTTCGGAGCCTGGTACGCCTCCGCCCGCCACGCCCTCGACCGGCCGCTGACCTCCTACTACCTCCTGCTCGGTGCCTCGGCCCTGCTGCTGACGATCGGCCTGATCATGGTGCTGAGCGCCTCCAGCGTCTACTCCTACGAGAACCACGACGGCGACTCGTACGCCGTCGTCAAGCGCCAGCTGCTCTGGGTGCTGATCGGCATCCCCTGCGCCTGGATCGCCTCCCGGCTGCCCTACCGGGCGATCCGGCAGGTCTCGTGGGTGGGCATCATCGTGGCCGTGGTGATGCTGGCGCTCACCATCAAGCTCGGCACCACCGTCAACGGCAACACCAACTGGCTCGCGCTGGGTCCGATCCGGATCCAGCCGTCCGAGATCGCCAAGCTGGCGATCGTGCTCTGGGCCGCCCACGTGTACGCGCAGAAGGACCGGCGGCTCGGGCGGCTGCACCAGGTGATGATGCCCGTGGTCCCGGTGATCCTGGGGATCACGCTCCTGGTCATCCTCGGGGACGACCTCGGGACCGCGCTGGTGCTGTTCGCGATCCTGCTGGCGATGCTCTGGGTGGTGGGCGCGCCGGCGCGGCTGTTCACCATCGCGCTCACCGTCATCGGCGTGGTGGCGATCTGGATCGCGTCGACGAGCGCTGAGCGGCGGGAGCGACTGACCAACTTCGTCGATCCGTTCAAGGACTACCACGACGCCGGCTGGCAGCCCGCCCACGGCCTCTACGCCCTCTCGTCGGGAGGCTGGTTCGGCCAGGGGATCGGCGCCAGCCAGCAGAAGTGGGGCGACCTGCCCGAGGCGCACACCGACGACATCTTCGCCGTGCTCGGCGAGGAGCTCGGCCTGGTCGGGACCCTGCTGGTGGTCGCCCTGTTCCTGACCATCGCCTACGCCGCCGTCAAGGTCGCCCTCGCGACCCGGGACCCCTTCGTCCGCTACATGTCCTTCGGCATCGTCGTGTGGCTGATCGGGCAGATGATCATCAACGTCGGGATGGTGCTCGCGCTGCTGCCGGTCATCGGCATCCCGCTGCCGCTCATCTCCTACGGCGGCTCGGCGCTGCTGCCCTCCCTCGTCGCCCTCGGGCTGCTGATCGGGTTCGCCCGCCGGGAGCCGGAGGCCGCCCAGGCCCTCGCCCAGCGTCGACGGGCCCGTTCCTCGGGGCTGTCCGCCGGCCGTGTTCCCCCGCGCGATTCGTGACAGCGCGAACCGTAGGCTGACCCACGATGCGTGTACTCCTCGCCGGCGGCGGAACGGCCGGCCACACCTCTCCGCTGCTCGCCACCGCCGATGCGCTGCGCCGACTCGTCCCCGAGGCCGAGATCACCTGTCTCGGCACGTCCCGCGGCCTCGAGACCCGCGTCGTCCCGGAGGCGGGCTATCCGCTCGAGCTGATCCCGCCCGTCCCGCTCCCGCGGCGACCCAACGCCGACCTGGTCAGGGTGCCGGCCCGGCTGCGTGGCGCGGTCAACGAGACGCTGGCCATCGTCGACCGGATCCGGCCCGACGTGATCGTCGGCTACGGCGGCTACGTCTCCATGCCCGCCTACCTCGCCGCCCGGCGCCGCAAGCTGCCGTTGGTCGTCCACGAGCAGAACACCCTGCCCGGCCTGGCCAACAAGGTCGGCGCCCGGCTCGCCGCCCGGGTCGCGGTCAGCTTCCCCGACACCCCGCTGCCCCGGGCGGAGTACGTCGGGCTCCCGATCCGGCGGATGATCTCCACGCTTGACCGGGAGGCCGTCCGTCCGGAGGCCCGCACGTTCTTCGGGCTCGACCCGGACCGCCCGACGCTGCTTGTCACCGGCGGCTCGCAGGGCGCCATGCGGATCAACCGCGCCGTCTCCGGCGCGGCGCGCGCGCTGTCCGACGCGGGTGTCCAGGTGCTGCACGTCCAGGGCAAGCACGGCGGCGCGGACCCCGCCGCCACCGAGACGCCCTACGTCGTCCTCGACTACTGCGACCGGATGGACCTCGCACTGGCCGCGGCTGACCTGACGGTCTGCCGGTCCGGCGCGTCCACGCTGACCGAAGCCGCAGCGACCGGCCTGCCGGCGGTCTTCGTGCCCCTGCCGATCGGCAACGGCGAGCAGGAGCTCAACGCCCGCCCCGTGGTCGAGGCCGGGGGCGCGCTGCTGGTCGCCGACCAGGCGCTGACCCCGGAGTGGGTCGCCGCCACGGTCCCGGGGCTGATCACCGACCGCGAACGGCTTGCGCAGATGGGCAGGGCGGCCGCCGCCCTGATCCCGCGCGACGCCGACGATCGCCTGGCCGCGATCATCCTCGACCTCTCCCGGGGGAGCGCAGCGACGAGGTCGGACCGATGAGGATCCCGGTCCCTGACGAGATCCGGGCCGCCGACCAGCTCGGCCGGGTCCACTTCGTCGGCATCGGCGGTGCCGCGCTCTCGGGAATCGCCCGGATCATGGCCGAGCGCGGGCTGCCGGTCACCGGCAGCGACGACCAGGACACTCCGTTCCTGCCGGCGCTGCGCGAGCTCGGGGTCTCGGTGCGGCTCGGGTACGACGCTGACCACCTCGGCCCGGTCGATGGCGGGGCCGACACGCTCGTGGTCACCACCGCTGCCCGCGACGACAACCCCGAGGTCCTCGAGGCACGCCGCCGTGGGCTGCTGATGCTGCCGCGCTCGGCCGGCCTGGCGTCGGTGATGCAGGACCGGCGGGTGCTGGCGGTGTCCGGCACCCACGGCAAGACCACGACGACCTCCCTGCTCACCATGGCGCTGCTGGCTGCCGGTGCCGACCCGACGTACGCCATCGGCGCCGTGCTCGTGCAGACCGGCAGCAACGCCCACGACGGCTCGGGCGACCTGTTCGTGGCCGAGGCGGACGAGAGCGACGGCGCCTTCCTCGTCTACCGCCCCTACGCCGCCATCGTCACCAACGTCGAGGCCGACCACCTCGACATCTGGGGGACGGAGGAGGCCTACCGGGCCGCGTTCGTCGAGTTCGTCGAGACCATCGACCCCGACGGCTTCCTGGTCTGCTGCATCGACGACGACGGTGCGGCGGCACTGGCCGGGCAGGCGCGGGCCCGCGGGTGCGAGGTGATCGGCGTGGGCGAGTCGGAGCAGGCCGACGTCCGGGCCACCGACCTCCACTTCGAGGGCACGACCTCCACGTTCACCGTGCGCGAGGGCGACCGCGAGCACGGCACCGTGCGGCTTCAGATCCCCGGACGGCACTACGTCCTCGACGCCCTGGCCGCGCTCGCGCTGGGCCTGCGGCTCGGCCACTCCTTCGACGACCTGCGCCGCGGGCTCGAGGGCTTCTCCGGCTCCCGGCGCCGCATGGAGCTGAAGGGCGAGGCGGCGGGCGTCCGGGTGTTCGACAGCTACGCCCACCACCCGGTCGAGATCGCCGGAGACCTCCAGGCTGCCCGAGCCGTCGCGGGCGAGGGTCGGCTCGTGGTGGCCTACCAGCCACATCTCGTCTCCCGGACCCGGATCTTCGGGCGCGCGATGGGCGAGGCGCTCGGCGCCGCCGACGAGGTCGTCGTGCTCGACGTCTATCTCGCCCGCGAGGATGCCGACCCCGAGGTGACCGGCCGGCTGGTCGCCGACGCCGTTCCGCTGCCGCCGTCGTCGGTGACCTACGTCCCGAGCCAGGCGGACGTGGCCGGGGTGCTGGCCCGGGTAGCCCGTCCCGGGGACCTGGTGCTCACCCTGGGGGCAGGCAGCGTGACCGAGGTGGGGCCGGAGGTCCTGAAGCTCTTGTCGGGGGGTGCCGATGCGTGAGGTGATGAGCAGCGGTCCCGACACCACCGGCCCCGCGCCGGTGGTCGACGAGTCGACCATCCGCAGCCGCAAGC
Organism: Nocardioides sp.; assembly: GCF_035703625.1. Lineage (GTDB taxonomy): Bacteria > Actinomycetota > Actinomycetes > Propionibacteriales > Nocardioidaceae > Nocardioides. The sequence goes on from NZ_DASSXS010000037.1 coordinate 11,639, forward strand.
GGTTCGCGCGGCGCCAGTGGGCGCGTCGGTGGCTGGCCTGGCGACGGGTGGTGGCCCTGCTGCTCCTGATCGCCGCGCTGGTCGCAGCCGTCTGGCTCGTCTACTTCTCCGACGTGCTGGCTGTGAAGGAGGTCGAGGTCCAGGGGACCAGCACCCTCACGGCTGGGCAGGTGCGCGAGGTGGCCGCGGTGCCGTCCGGGCAGCCACTGGCCAGGGTCGACCTCGACGCCGTCCGGGCCCGGCTCGAGGCGATGGCCGTGGTGCGCGACGCCGACGTGACGCGCAGCTGGCCGGGCGGGGTGACCATCGACGTGGAGGAACGCGTCGCCATTGCCGTGGTCGACCTCGCCGGGCGGACCCGCGGGATGGATGCCGAGGGTGTCGTGTTCCGCACCTACCCGAAGCCGCCCCCGGACATGCCGCAGGTGTCGATGTCCTCCGACACCAGTGGCGACGCGCTGCGGGAGGCCGCGCTGGTCGTCGAGGCCCTGCCGTCCGAGATCAGTCGTCGCGTCGACCACGTCGAGGTGGCCACCATCGACCAGATCTCCCTGGTGCTGCGCGACGGGAGGAAGGTCGTGTGGGGGAGTGCGGAGGAGTCGGAGGCCAAGGCCGAGGTGCTCGCCGGACTGCTCGAGCAGCCCGGGCGCACGTTCGACGTCAGCGTGCCGGGCCAGCCGACCACCTCCGGCTGACCGATTCCCGCACTTTCCTCCGACACCCGGCGTGTCCTGCCGGGGCTGCCTGCCACGCGTGCCTAGTGTCCTTCTCAACGCGAGGTTGACATAACTATAACCCTCAGGTTCAGGGTTACAGTTCGCAGATATCTCGTGGCTTCCCCACCGACGCAGTACTCGACAGCAAGCAGGCCGTCGCTCCGACACAACGCCGGGGCCGATCACGAGAGGCACACCCGCCGTGGCAGCAGCACAGAACTACCTGGCCATCATCAAGGTCGTGGGCATCGGTGGTGGTGGGGTCAACGCCGTCAACCGGATGATCGAGGTCGGACTCAAGGGCGTTGAGTTCATCGCGATCAACACCGACGCGCAGGCCCTGCTCATGAGCGATGCCGACGTCAAGCTCGACATCGGGCGCGAGCTCACCCGCGGTCTCGGCGCCGGCGCCAACCCCGAGGTCGGCACCCAGGCCGCCGAGGACCACGCCGACGAGATCGAAGAGGTCATCAAGGGCGCCGACATGGTGTTCGTGACCGCCGGTGAGGGCGGCGGCACCGGCACCGGTGGCGCCCCGGTCGTGGCCCGGATCGCGCGTTCCCTGGGGGCGCTGACGATCGGTGTCGTCACCCGGCCCTTCGCCTTCGAGGGACGTCGCCGCGCCAACTCCGCGGAGGAGGGGATCTCCCAGCTGCGCGAGGAGGTCGACACCCTCATCGTCATCCCCAACGACCGGCTGCTCTCCATCAGCGACCGCAACGTCTCGGTCCTCGACGCCTTCAAGCAGGCCGACCAGGTGCTGCTGCAGGGCGTCTCCGGGATCACCGACCTGATCACGACACCGGGACTGATCAACCTCGACTTCGCCGACGTGAAGTCGGTGATGGCCAACGCCGGATCCGCCCTGATGGGCATCGGGTCGGCGCGCGGCGAGGACCGGTCGGTCGCCGCTGCCGAGATGGCTGTCTCCAGCCCCCTCCTCGAGGCGTCGATCGAGGGCGCCCACGGCGTCCTGCTCTCCATCGCCGGGGGCTCGGACCTCGGGCTGTTCGAGATCAACGAAGCGGCGGCGCTGGTCGCCCAGGCGGCGCACGCCGAGGCCAACATCATCTTCGGTGCGACCATCGACGACGCCCTCGGTGACGAGGTCCGGGTCACCGTGATCGCCGCGGGCTTCGACGGCGGGATGCCGCAGCGCCGCGACGAAGGCACCGTCCTGCGCCGCGAGCAGCGGCCGCAGCAGAGCCAGGCCGAGACCCGGGCCGCGGCCCAGCAGCTCGCCACCCGGGCCACGCCGGAGCAGGCGTCCCGGCAGCCTTCCCGTCCGGCAGAGCAGCCCGCGCCCGAGCGGAAGCCCGCGCCGGCGGCCGCCCCGGCCGGCCGGGAGGCCGCGCCGGCCACGCCGCCCCGCCAGCCCCGCCAGGTCCAGTTCGACGACGACGACCTGGACGTGCCCGACTTCCTGAAGTAGCAGGGGATCTCGCTGTACCTCTTCAGATCCACGCACGGCCCCGCCGACCTGGCCTTCACCGACCGGCACGGCGGGGCCAGTGCCGTGCCCTTCGACTCGCTCAACCTGGCCCTCGAGGGCGAAGACGACCCCGAGGTCGTGGCGGAGAACCTGCGGATCGTCCTCGACGACTTCGCTCCCGGTGACCGGCTCGCCGACCTGCGTCAGGTGCACGGTGCCGAGGTCGACGTGGTGGAGCAGCGCCGCTCCACCACTCGCCCCGAGGCCGACGGCATCGTCACGGCGCGGGCCGGTGTCGTCCTCATGGTGCGTGCAGCCGACTGCGTGCCGGTGCTGCTGGCCGACGCGGAGGCCGCCGTGATCGGCGCCGCCCACTGTGGGCGGCCGGGGCTCGCCGCCGGGGTGGTGGCCGCCACGGTGGCGCGGATGCGCGAGCTGGGAGCCACCTCGATCACGGCCTGGGTCGGTCCGCACGTGTGCGGCTCCTGCTACGAGGTCCCCGAGCGCATGCAGGCAGAGGTGGGGGCCGCCGTACCCGCCAGCATCGCCACCACCTCGTGGGGCACGCCCTCGCTCGACCTGGGGGCCGGCGTGCGCTCCCAGCTGGCGGCCGAGGGCGTCTCCGTCCACGACGTCTCCCGCTGCACCCGCGAGTCGGCCGACCTCTACTCCTACCGGCGGGACGCACATCAGGCCGGACGGCTGGCCGGGCTGATCAGGCTGCGTGAGGAGCCTGCCC
>NZ_DASSXS010000093.1:0-4527 GCF_035703625.1 Nocardioides sp.
TGAGACATCAGTCCGGGATGTCTTGAGAGATGTGTCCGGGATGTCCTGAACCAGAACACCACCCGGGGCACTCGGAGCTCAGCTGCGCCGGTAGGCCGGCGCCACCTCGTTGATCGCGTCGCCCATCCGGTGGATGCGCAGGGCGTTGGTCGAACCGGGGATGCCGGGCGGACTGCCGGCGATGATGACGACCAGGTCGCCCTCCTGGACCCTGCCGATCTCCAGGAGCGCCTCGTCCACCTGCCGCACCATCTCGTCGGTGTGCTCGACGGGGGCGGTCTTGAAGGTCTCGACGCCCCACGTCATCGACAGCTGGGAGCGCACCTTCGCCTCGGGGGTGAAGGCGAGGATCGGCACCTTCCCGCGGTAGCGGGCAAGGCGACGGGCGGAGTCGCCCGACTGGGTGAACGCGACGAGGTACTTCGCCTCGACCCGCTCGGCGACCTCGAGCGCGGCCTTGGTGATCACCCCGCCGCGGGTACGCGGAGACCAGTCGAGCGAGGTCATGTGCGGCAGACCGTGCCGTTCGGTGGCGCCGACGATGCTCTCCATGGTGGCGACGGTCTCGATGGGGTACTCCCCCACGCTCGTCTCACCGGACAGCATCACGGCATCGGCCCCGTCCAGGACGGCGTTCGCCACGTCGGAGGCCTCGGCGCGGGTGGGCGCCGGGCTGGTGATCATCGACTCGAGCATCTGGGTGGCGACGATGACCGGCTTCGCGTTGAGCCGGGCCGTGTTGATGACGTCCTTCTGGATGAAGGGCACCTCCTCCAGCGGGCACTCGACGCCGAGGTCCCCGCGCGCCACCATGAACGCGTCGAAGGCGCGGACGATGTCGTCGAGGTTGTCGATCGCCTGCGGCTTCTCGATCTTGGCGATCACCGGGACGAGCACACCTTCCTCGCGCATCACCTGGCGGACCGGCTCGACGTCCTCGGCGGAGCGCACGAACGACAGCGCCACGAAGTCGACGGAGAGATGGAGCGCGAACCTCAGGTCCTCGACGTCCTTCTCCGAGAGGGCCGGCACGCTGACCGGCACCCCCGGCAGGTTGAGGCCCTTGTGGTCACTGACCGGCCCCCCGGTCCGCACCTCGGTCAGCACGTCCTGGCCGTCGACCTCCACGACCTCCAGCCGCACCTTGCCGTCGTCGACGAGGATCGGGTCGCCGGGCTTCACGTCCCCCGGCAGGCCGTCGTACGTCGTCCCGCAGACCGTCTGGTCGCCGGCCACGTCACGCGTGGTGATGGTGAACCGGTCGCCGGTGCTCAGGGTCACCGGCCCGTCGGCGAACGTGTCGAGGCGGATCTTCGGGCCCTGGAGGTCGGCGAAGATGCCGACACCGTGGCCGGTCTCGTCCGCAGCCTCCCGCACCAGCCGGTAGGAGCGTTCGTGGTCGGCGTGGGTCCCGTGGCTCATGTTGAGGCGGGCGACGTCCATGCCCGCCTCCACCAGCTCCTGGATCCGCTCGCGGCTGGAGGTGGCGGGGCCGAGGGTGCAGACGATCTTGGCTCTGTGCACGTCCCGAGCCTAGCGGCCCTTAGATCGTTCCAAAACGCTGACCCGCCCGAAACTTTCGGGCGGGTCAGCGGTGGTCGGCGTCAGACGACGAGGGGTCGGGCGGTCGGCGGGATCGGGAACGGGAGGTTCGTGGTGCCGGTGAGGTGCCGGTCCACGGCGGCGGCCGCCGCCCGGCCCTCCGCGATCGCCCAGACGATCAACGACTGGCCGCGGCCGGCGTCGCCGGCGACGAACACGCCGTCGACGGAGGTCGTGTAGCTGTCGTCGCGGGCGATGTTGCCCCGGTCGTCGAGGTCGACCCCGAGCTGCTCGACCAGGCCGCCCTGCTCCGGGCCGGTGAAGCCCATGGCGAAGAGCACCAGCTCGGCCGGGATCTCGCGCTCGCTCCCCTCGATCTCGGAGAACGCGCCGTCCTCGAAGGCGACGTCCACCAGCCGCAGGGCCCGGACCCGGCCGGAATCGTCGCCGAGGAACTCCTGCGTGGAGACCGCGTAGACGCGCTCCCCCGCCTCCTCGTGGGCAGCGGAGACCCGGAAGATCATCGGGTAGGTGGGCCAGGGCTGGCCGTCGGGCCGGGACTCGGGAGGCTCGGGCATGATCTCGAGCTGGGTGATCGACGCGGCGCCCTGGCGGGTGGCGGTGCCGAGGCAGTCGGCGCCGGTGTCGCCGCCGCCGATGATGACGACGTGCTTGCCCTCGGCCGTGATCTGGTCGCCCTCCCCCGACGGGACGGGGTCCTCGCCGAGCGAGGCGCGGTTCGACTGCGGGAGGTACTCCATGGCCTGGTGGAGCCCGTCGAGCTCCCGGCCGGGAACCTGCAGGTCGCGGGCCGCGGTCGCCCCCATCGCGAGTACGACGGCGTCGTACCGCTCGGTGAGCTGGGCGCCGGTCAGCTCGGCACCGACCTCGACGCCGGCCCGGAAGACGGTGCCCTCCCTGCGCATTTGGTCCAGGCGACGGTCGAGGTGCTTCTTCTCCATCTTGAACTCGGGGATGCCGTAGCGCAGCAGGCCGCCGATCTTGTCGTCGCGCTCGTAGACCGCGACCGTGTGGCCGGCACGCGTGAGCTGCTGGGCGGCGGCCAGGCCGGCCGGTCCCGAGCCGACCACGGCCACGGTGCGGCCGGAGAGCCATTCGGGGGGCTGGGGCCGGACGTAGCCGGACTCCCAGGCGCGGTCGATGATCGAGACCTCGACGTTCTTGATCGTGACCGGCTGCTGGTTGATGCCCAGCACGCAGGCGGGCTCGCACGGCGCCGGGCAGAGCCGGCCGGTGAACTCCGGGAAGTTGTTGGTGGCGTGGAGGCGCTCGATCGCGCCCTCCCAGTCGTCACGCCAGACCAGGTCGTTCCACTCCGGGATCAGGTTGCCCAGCGGGCAGCCCTGGTGGCAGAACGGGATGCCGCAGTCCATGCAGCGTCCGGCCTGCTCGGTGATGATCGGCAGCAGCGCACGGCCCGCGCTGCCCGGGTAGACCTCGTTCCAGTCCTTGACCCGCTCCTCGACCGGCCGGCGCTCGGCGACCTCCCGGTCGTGCTTGAGGAAACCCTTGGGGTCAGCCATGCAGCACCTCCATGATCCGGTGGGCGGCCTCTTCCTCGTCGAGGCCCTCCTCGATCGCCTCCTCGCGGGCTTCGAGCACCCGCTTGAAGTCGCTGGGCATCACCTCGGTGAAGCGGGCCAGCGAGCCCTCCCAGTCGGCGAGCAACCCCTCCGCGACGGTCGAGCCGGTCTCCTCGTGGTGCCGGGTGACGAGGTCCTTGAGCTCCTCGGCCGCCTCGCCCTCGACCGGGTTGAGGTCGACCAGCTCGGGGTTGACCCGCCGCTCGTCGAGGTCGAGCACGAAGGCGTAGCCGCCGGACATGCCGGCGGCGAAGTTGCGCCCGGTCTGGCCGAGGATCGCCACCTTGCCGCCGGTCATGTACTCGCAGCCGTGGTCCCCCACGCCCTCCACGACCGCGGACACGCCGGAGTTGCGGACGCAGAACCGCTCGCCCACGACCCCGCGCAGGAAGATCTCGCCGCTCGTGGCGCCGTACCCGATGACGTTGCCGGCGATGATCTGCTCCTCCGCGGCGAAGGTCGCCGACCGGTCGGGCCGGACGACGATCCGGCCGCCGGAGAGCCCCTTGCCGACGTAGTCGTTGGCGTCGCCCTCCAGGCGGAGGGTGATCCCCCTGGGCACGAAGGCGCCGAAGGACTGGCCGGCCGAGCCGGTGAAGGTGAGGTCGATGGTGCCGTCGGGCAGGCCCTCTCCGCGGTAGCGCTTGGTGACCTCGTGGCCGAGGATCGTGCCGACGGTCCGGTTGACGTTGCGGATGTCGACCTGGGCTCGTACCGGCTCCCCCTTCTCGAGGGCAGGAGCGGCGAGCTTCACCAGCTCGTTGTCGAGAGCCTTCTCGAGACCGTGGTCCTGGCTGGTGGTCTGGTGCAGGGCCGCGCCGTCGGGCAGGTCGGGAAGGTGCAGGATCGGCGAGAGGTCGAGCCCGGCCGCCTTCCAGTGGTCGACCGCCTGGCCCACGTCGAGCGCGTCGACCCGGCCGACGGCCTCGTCGAGGCTGCGGAAGCCGAGCTCCGCGAGCAGCTCGCGCACCTCCTGCGCGACGTACTCGAAGAACGTGACCACGTGGTCGGCCTGGCCGCTGTAGCGCTGCCGGAGCACGGGGTTCTGGGTCGCGACGCCGACCGGGCAGGTGTCGAGGTGGCAGACCCGCATCATGATGCAGCCCGACACCACCAGCGGCGCGGTCGAGAAGCCGAACTCCTCGGCGCCGAGCAGGGCCGCGACGACGACGTCGCGGCCGGTCTTGAGCTGGCCGTCGGTCTGCACCACGATCCGGTCGCGCAAGCCGTTGAGGAGCAACGTCTGCTGGGTCTCGGCGAGCCCGAGCTCCCACGGCCCGCCGGCATGCTTCAACGAGGTCAGCGGTGCCGCACCGGTCCCGCCGTCGTGGCCGGAGATGAGGACGACGTCGGCGTGCGCCTTCGACACCCCGGCGGCGAC
>NZ_DASSXS010000267.1:0-5226 GCF_035703625.1 Nocardioides sp.
GACCTCGTCGTCGGTGATCTCGATGTCCTCGACCTCGGCCTCGATGCCGACGTACTCCGGGACCTCGATCTCGGGCTTGACGTCGACCTCGGCGGTGAACTCGAGAGCCTCGTTGTCCTCGAACTTCGTCACCTCGATCTCTGGCTGGGCCAGGGGCTCGAGCGAGTTGGACTGCAGGGCCTCGATGTACTTCTGCGGCAGGACCTCGTTGATCGCCTCGTCCAGCACGACGTTCCGGCCGACCTGGCGGTCGATGACCGCCGGCGGCACCTTGCCGCGCCGGAACCCGGGCACGTTGATCTGCTGGGCAATCTTCTTGTACGCCGCGTCGAGGCTCGGCTTGAGCTCCTCGAAGGGCACCTCGACGGTCAGCTTGGCCCTGGTCGGGCTCAAGGTCTCGACGGCGCTCTTCACAGGTGTGTCTCCTCATCGATGTGTCGGAAAGGTTCGTCGGGGCGACAGGACTCGAACCTGCGGTCTCCTGCTCCCAAAGCAGGCGCGCTAGCCACTACGCTACGCCCCGCCAAGCGGACTCCGGACCGGCCCGATGGATGTGCCAGCGAACGGCCCGGTGGCCCCTTGGAGCGGATGACGGGAATCGAACCCGCGTAGCCAGTTTGGAAGACTGGGGCTCTACCATTGAGCTACATCCGCGCGCCCGGGGAATGCTCCGGGAACCCCCGACCACGAGCGCGCCCCGCGCGGGTGTCATGGTGCCACACGGCGCCCGGTCTGCCGTAACCGAGGCGAGTCAGCCGCGGTGGATCAGGAGCAGCGCGCGGTCGTCGATGCGGGAGCCGAGCTGGTCGATCAGCCGGCGTGCGCCGTCCTCGAACGTGCCCCGCAGCAGCACCTCGGCCTGGCCGAGCATCTTGTCGATCCCGAGCCCGATGTCGCGCCGACGGCTCTCGACCATCCCGTCGGTGTAGAGCAGCAACGCGTCGCCCGACCGCAGGGTGCCGCGCACCGGCGGGAACTCGGCGTTCTCGAACAGGCCGAGCGCCGGGCCCTCGCTGGGATGGACGGTCCAGCGCCCCGACCCGGCGGCTCGCTGCGCTGCGGGCGGGTGGCCGGCCGAGCGGAGCTCGAAGCTGCCCGTGCGCAGGTCCAGCGACAGGTGGATGGCGGTGGCGAACCCCTCCTCCCAGTTCTGCTGGAGGAGGTAGTCGTTGGCCGAGGCGAGGAAGTCCTCCGGGGGGAGGGCGGCCAGCAGGCCGCCGAGGGCGCCGGACAGCAGCAGCGCCCGCGTCCCGGCGCCGGCACCCTTGCCCGACACGTCGACGACGCAGACATCGAACCGGTCGCCGCCATGGGGGCGCGCACTGACGATGAAGTCCCCGGCGAAGGGAGTACCTCCCGCGGAGCGCAGGGCGGACTGGGCGTGCCACCCGTCGGGCAGGACCGGGATGCCGCCCTGGCCCTGGATGCGGTCCCGGAGGTCGACGAGCATCGACTCACCCTGCGACCCGCCGACACCGAGGCGGCTCCGCCGGAACGACGTCAGCAGGATGATGAACCCCGCAGTGAAGATCACCAGCAGTACTCCCCCGGTGATCCCGGTGATCTGGGGCAGCCGGGCCAGGAGCGCCACGACCATGACCAGCACGAAGACCACGAACCACGGCAGCTCGCGCGGGCCCAGGAAGAGGCTTCCGAACAGCATCGGCAGGACGAGCGAGGTCATCGGGAAGACCCCGGGCCAGATGAAGATCCCGGCGGCGAAGAGCAGGGCCAGCAGGACCAGCCACCGCAGGTTCCGGCTCTCCCGGGGAAGGGCGCGACCGGCCACCGAGCGCCAGGTACGCCGCCAGGGCGACAGCGCACTGCCGCGACGGGGGGCCGGCGCTGCGTACATCGAAGGTCCTGTCGATCGGGGGTCCGGCGGCCGCTCGCTACGCAGCCGCTCCGTCACTTTACGGCGCGTGAGCGGAACGTGGGCTGACAACGCGGACACCAGAAGAGATTCCTGCCCTGCAGCAGCGCGGTCCGGATCCGCGAGCCGCAGACGTGACACGTCTGGCCCGCGCGACGGTAGACGTAGACCTCCCCGCCGTGGTCGTCGACCCGCGGCGGACGACCCATGGCCTCCGGCGTGTGCTCGGGGCGCACGGTGTCGATGCGACCGGTCCGGACGCCCACGGCCATGAGGGCGGCCAGGTCCTCCCACATGGCACGGAACTGGCCCACCCGCAGCGTCCGACCGGGTCGCAGGGGGTGCATCCGGTGACGGAACAGGATCTCGGCGCGATAGACGTTGCCCACGCCGGCCAGGACCCCCTGGTCCATCAACAGGTCCCCGATCGGCCGGTGGCTCCGCGAGATCCGGCGCCAGGCGATCATCGGGTCGGCGTCGGGGCGCAGCGGGTCGGGCCCGAGCGTCCCCACGATCGCGTCCCGCCGTTCCCGGGAGACCAGGTCGCACTGCGTCGCGCCGCGGAGGTCGGCGTACGCCGTGGGCGTGGTGATCCGCAGCCGCACCTGGCCGACGGGCGCGGCTGCCGGTCCGGGGTGGACGTCGAACTTGCCGATCAGGCCGAGGTGGACGTGCACGAACAGCTCGCGCTCGAACTCGAGGAAGAGGTGCTTGCCCGCCGAGGTGGCGCGGAGCATGCGGGTTCCGTCGACGTGGTCGGCGTCGGCGAACCTCCCCTGCGGGCTGGTCACCCGGACGACCTGCCCCCCGAACGCGGCCGAGAGCTCGCCGGCGAGCCGGTGGAGGGTGTGACCCTCAGGCATCCGGTCCCCGCCCGCGGGCGGACTCGGGGAGCGCGGGCAGCTGCCGTGAGGACTCGTAGTCGGCGACCTGGCCGATCCGGCGGGCGTGGCGCTCGTCGCCCGTGAACGGCGTCGACAGGAACACCTCGACGAAGCGGGTCAGCTCCTCCAGCGTGTGCATCCGGCCACCGAGGGAGACCACGTTGGCGTCGTTGTGCTCCCGGGCGAGCACGGCGGTCTCCTCGGACCACACCAGGGCCGCCCGGATGCCCGGCACCTTGTTGGCGGCCATCTGCTCGCCGTTGCCCGACCCGCCGATCACGACGCCGAGGCTGTCGCCACCGGCGGCACGTTCGCTCGCGACCGCGTCGGCCGCGCGGAGGCAGAAGACGGGGTAGTCGTCGAGGGCGTCGTACTGGAAGGGACCGTGGTCGACCGGCTCGTAGCCGTGGTCACGCAACCAGCCGAGGAGGTGTTCCTTCAGGTCGAGGCCGGCGTGGTCGCAGCCCAGGTGCACTCGCATGCCGCCCATCCTTCCAGCCGGCCTCTGGGTGCTGGCGGCTACCGCGACATCAGGGCGTCGAGGGCCACCGCGACGGCCGCCGCGACCCGGAAGTCGACCCGCTGGTCGGGCACCTGGACGGTGTAGAGGTCGCGGACGGTGGCCTGGCGCTCGATGGAGAGCAGGGGCGCTCCGTCGGCTCCGACGAAGTCGAAGTGGATCGGCAGGAACGGGATGTCGGCGAAGCGGCGGAGCAGCGCCACGACCTGGCTGCGCTCCTGGCCCGTGCCGGTGTAGCCGGGCCCCTCGATGTGGAACGTCGACCGCAGCAGGCTCGCGCCGAAGTCCTTGCGGAAGAAGCCGATCTGCTGCCCGGACTCGTCGGTGACGTCGTACCCGGCGTTGAGGTCGAGCGCCCTGCGCGCCTTGAAGCCGAAGACCGCCCGCGACTTGCTGTCGTCGCTGAAGAAGGTGACCTGCTCCTTGAACGCGAAGCGCTTCTGCTCGGCCAGGCCGTAGAGCTGGCCCTGGCCGCCGCCGGCGTCTGGTGCGTACAGCTCGTAGCGGTTCGTCGTCATCGCGAAACGCTGCCTCACGAAGAACGTCGGCAGGTACATCTGCTGGGTCATGCCGCGACCCTATCGGCGGCGCGGGCGGTGGCTGCCCTGCCCGACCCCCGCACCCCGACAGCCACCGCACCGGCCGCTCAACCGCCGGAGGTGAGCCGCTCCAGCTCCACGTCCACGACGGCCGGGTCGAGCTTGGTGAACACCGGGGTCGGCTTCTCGATCCGGGTGCCGACCTCGATCGGCCGGTGCTGCCACCGCGGGCTCGCGGAGTAGTCGCCGGTGATGATCGGGTAGACGTGCAGACCCGCTCCCTCGTCCGGATCGAGGTCCTCCACGTGCTCGACGTGAGGCATCGGCATGAACTCCCCCTCACCGCCGAGCACCCGCCACACCTTGTTGGAGGAGTGCGGCAGGAACGGCGCCAGCAGGGTGTTGCAGTCCAGCACGCACTGGGCGGCGACGTGGAGCACGGTGCCGAGCCGCTCCCGCTGGTCGTCTCCCTTCATCTTGTAGGGCTCGGTGACCGTGAGGTACTTGTTCACCTCGCCGACCACGCGCATCGCCTCGGCGATCGCCGCCCGGAGCCGGTGCTGCTCGATCAGGTCACCGACCGTCGCGAAGCCCCCGCGGACGCTCGCGAGCACTTGCTCGTCGACCTCCTCGAGCGAGCCGGCGGCGGGGATCTCGCCGAAGCTCTTGGCAATCATCGTGGCGGTGCGGTTGACCAGGTTGCCCCAGCCGGCGACGAGCTCAGAGTTGTTGCGGGTGACGAAGTCGGCCCACGTGAAGGCGGCGTCGGAGGTCTCCGGACCGGCGGCGCAGATGTAGTAGCGCAGCGGGTCGGGGCCGTAGCGGGCGAGGAAGTCGCCGACGTAGATGACGTTGCCGCGGCTGGTGGAGAACTGCGAGTCGCCGAAGGTGAGGAACTCGCTGGAGACCACCTCGGTCGGCAGGTTGAGCGTCCCGAAGGAGCCGGGCTCGCCGCCCCTGTCGCCCTGACCGTTGTAGGCGAGCAGCTCGGCCGGCCAGATCTGGGAGTGGAAGACGATGTTGTCCTTGCCCATGAAGTAGTAGGACTCCGCGTCCGCGTCGTTCCACCACTCGCGCCACTTCTCGGGCTCCCCCAGCCGGCGCGCCCACTCGATCGAGGCGGACAGGTAGCCGATCACGGCGTCGAACCACACGTAGAGCCGCTTGGTCGGCTGGTCCTCCCAGCCCGGCACCGGGATGCCCCAGTCGATGTCGCGGGTCATCGCCCGCGGCCGGATCTCCTTGAGGATGTTCTGGCTGAACTTGATGACGTTGGGCCGCCACAGGCCGGTGGCCTCGCGCTGGTCGAGCCACTCCCCCAGCGCCTCGGCGAGCGCGGGCAGGTCGAGGAACCAGTGCTGGGTGTCCTTGAACTCCGGGGTCTCGCCGTTGATCTTGGACCGCGGGTCG
>NZ_DASSXS010000131.1:0-23557 GCF_035703625.1 Nocardioides sp.
GACCTGGCCGTTCCCCACACCCTGCAGTTCATGTACGGCGCCCCTGAGTACGGCGGCAACCGTGATCTGGTCGGGTGGACCACGACCGACTTCGAGGGTGACGTCCAGCCGCGCGGCTACACCGACGAGCAGGTGACCGACCCGGAGCCCTCCCCGCCCACCGACCTGGCCGAGGACCTGCTCGGCTCTCCGCTGATGGCCATGGGCTCACCCGAGCTGGTGCACGGTGTGCTCGCGGTGGCCGGCGACCGGTGGTCGGGCCTCCAGGCGGCACTCCGGCCCCTGGCCGAGCCGGCCCCCGACGTACAGGCCCGGCTCGACGCACTCCTGCGCCGGTCCGAGGCGCTGGTCGCGGAGCGGCAGGCAGGGTCATGAGCGAGGCAGTCGTCATCGGCTCCGGCGCCGCCGGCAGCGTGGCCGCCTGGGAGCTCGCCCGCCGTGGTTGGGACGTGACCGTGCTCGAGCGCGGCCGCAACCTGCGCCCCGGGCTGGGCAGGCGTCCCAGCGGCGACCTGGACACCCTCTACGGCTCCGACGAGATCAAGGGACAGCGCCAGTTCGGCTTCCCCGACCCGCTGCTCGAGCCGTACACCACCCGCACCCAGGCCGAGGCGCAGCAGGGCGTCGCGCGGTCCGCGACCGGGGCGCTCGGCCAGCTCGGCGCGGCGGTCGGCGGCACCACGCTCCACTACAACGCCAAGACGCCGCGGTTCTGGAAGCAGGACTTCACGATGGCCAGCGACCACGGCCCGGTCGACGGAGCCCAGATGGCCGACTGGCCGATCGGCTACGACGACCTGGCGCCGTACTACGACATCGTCGAGCGCACCGTCGGCATCCAGGGCGACCGCTCGGCGATCCCGGCGCGCACCCTCGAGCAGTCGCCACGCCGTCGTGACTTCGTCATGCCACCCAACCCGACCGGTCACGCCGCGTCGCTGCTCGCCGAGGGCGCGGCGGCGATGGGCTTCGAGGCCTACCCCTACCCCGCCGCCGTCAACTCCGAGCCGTACGCCGGACGGCCTGCCTGCAACTCCTGCGGCCTGTGCTCGGGCTTCGGCTGCACGATCAACGCCCGGGGTGACGCGCTGGTCTCCTGGCTCAACCCGGCGCTCCGCACCGGCCGGGTCCGGGTCGTGCCGCGGGCCTACGTCCACCGGATCGAGACCAACCGGCGGGGTGACCGGGCCAGGGCCGTGCACTACCGGAAGCCGGACGGGAGTGCCCACCGGCTGCCCGCCACGACCGTGGTGCTCGCCGGGAGCCCGATCAACACCGCGCGCCTGCTGCTGCTCTCCCGCAGCAGCACCCACCCGGACGGCCTCGGCAACAGGTCGGACCAGGTCGGGCGGAACATGATGTTCCACAACTTCACCCTGGCCGCGGCGTTCTACGACGCCGATATCAAGCCGCTGCGTGCCCAGTCGACGACGCTCCAGGTCGATGACCTCGTGGGGCCGTTCACGGGTCCGGAGGTCACGGCGATGGGCCTGCCCTACCTGACCGGCGGGATCGTGCAGGTCGGGAGCGCGATCCCCGCGGTCGGGGAGGCAATGCTGCTTGCGGGCCTGGTCGGCTACGGCCAACCACTCAAGCAGGCCATGAAGGCCGGCATCCTGCACGCCCGCACCGCCGGTTCGCAGCTGATCCAGCAGGACCTGCCGCAGGCCGACAACCGCGTCGACCTCGACCCCACGGTGAAGGACTACCTCGGGACCCCGTCCGCCCGGATCACCTACAGCCCCCACCAGCACGAGAAGGCCGCCGCGATGATGCTCGGCGCGCGGCTGCTGGCGATGCACCAGCTCGCTCCCGGCTCACGAGCGGCCGCGATCGTGCCCTACCCGATCCTCAGCGACGGCATCACCTACACCGCCCACCTCGCCGGGACGGCCCGGATGGGCACCGACCCCGACACCTCCGTCTGCGGCCCCGACGGCCGGTTGCACGAGGTCGAGGGCGTCTACGTCGCCGACGCCTCGACCTTCCCGACGTTCCCCGGCTTCAACCCGACCCTGACCATCATGGCCAACGCGCTGCGGATCTCCCGCGCGATGCCGTCGTGAGGAGATCCTGATGTGTGAGACCTGCCCGCCGACCCTGACCCGCCGCGGCGTGATCGCCGGCCTCGGCGGTGCCGGCCTCGCGGCCCTGCCGATGCTGCCGGCCGCCGCAGCCGGACGACGGCCGCACCGGGTGCTGGTGTTCAGCCGCACGACCGGCTTCCGCCACGCCTCGATCGAGGTCGGGGTGGAGACCATCAAGCAGCTCGGCGCGGAGCACGGGTTCGCCGTCGTACACACCGAGGACCGGCGGGAGATCAGGGCCGCCAACCTGCGGCGGTTCACCGCCGTGGTCTTCCTCAACACCACCGGCAACGTCCTCGACGACCGCGGGCGGCGCGCCCTGCGCGACTTCGTGGTCTCCGGCGGGGGCTGGGCCGGCGTCCACTCAGCGGCCGACACGGAGTACGACTGGGCGTTCTACACGCGGCTCCTCGCCCGTGGGCGCTTCCTGTGCCACCCGGTCCAGCAGCCGGGTGTGATCGTGCGCGAGGACGCGGACCACATCTCCACCCGGCACCTGCCCGAGCGGTGGCAGATCCCGCTCGAGGAGTTCTACTCCTTCACCGACAACCCGCGGCCCCGCGCGCGGGTGCTGCTGCGCATCGACGAGTCGAGCTACCAGCAGGACCCCAACACCTCGCAGCTCCCGAGCGAGGAGCAGCCCTTCCCGCCCCCCGAGGGGGTCTCAGGGGTGATGGGTGACCACCCGATGTCCTGGCAGCGCCGGGTCGGTGACGGCGTGTCCTGGTACACCGCGCTGGGCCACGAGATCGAGATGTACCTGCTGCCCGAGTACCGACGGCACCTGCTCGGGGGGCTGCTCACCGCGACCCGGCACGGGCGGCGGCACCTGCCTGGCGGTGGCTGAGCAGGGAACCGGCCGACGTCGATCGACGTCGCCCCCCATCCGACGTTCACGACCGGGTTCAGGTCCGCTCTCGGCTCACGGGGTATCGACCCGCCCGCCGCGACCTCCTCGCGCGGTCCTGCTCGCTCGTTCAGGCGTCGTAGTCGAGGACGACCTTCGACGACGTCGGGTGGGACTGGCAGGTGAGCACGTAGCCCCTCTCGATCTCGTCGGGCTCGAGCGCGTAGTTGGCGTCCATCTGGACGGTGCCCTCGACCAGACGCGCCCGGCACGTCCCGCAGACGCCGCCGCGGCAGGCGAAGGGCAGGTCGGAACGGACCCGGAGGCCCGCCTCGAGCACCCCTACGTCGTCGGGTCGCAGCGGGAACTGGGAGGCCCGGCCGTCGAGCCGGATGGTGACGGTCGCGGCGCCGTCGGCGCCGTCGACGAGGGCCGCCATCGGCGCGCGGGGCGCCGGATCAGCGTGGAACAGCTCGGTGTGGATCCGGGTCGCACCCGCGTCGGTCAGCACGCCGCGGAGCTCCTCGACCATCTGCTGGGGCCCGCACAGGAACCAGTCGTCGACTTCCTTGGCCGGGATCATCGCGTCGAGGATCCCCCGCAGGCGGTCGGCGTCGAGGCGACCGGAGAGGAGCTCGACGTCCTGGGTCTCCCGGGAGAGGACGTGGATGATCTGGAACCGTTCGGGGTGGCGGTCCTTGAGGTCGTGCACCTCGTCGAGGAACATCACCGAGCGGCTGGTCCGGTTGGCGTAGACCAGGGTGACGAACGCCCCCGGCTCGCCTTCGAGGATCGCCGCCACGATCGAGAGCACGGGGGTGATGCCCGACCCCGCGGCGATGGCGACGTAGTGCCGCGCGGACGCGGCGTCGAGCTCGGAGGTGAACCGGCCGGCCGGGGTGGACACCTCGAGCTGGTCGCCCACCCGCAGGCGGCCGACGACGTCCTGGCTGAACGCCCCGCCGGGAAGCTGCTTGACCCCGATCCGCAGGACTCCGGACGACGGCGGCGTGCAGATGGAGTAGGAGCGGCGTACGTCGTCGCCGCCGCGGATGTTGAGGTGCTGGCCGTGGGCGAAGGCGTAGTCGGCGCGGAGCTCGTCGGGGACCTCGAACGTGATCGCGACGCTGTCGTCGGTCAGCTCGTCGATGGCGGCGACCGTCAGGTGGTGGAAGGCCGCGTGCTGGGGCGTCATCGTGCCCCTAGAGGGTCTTGAAGTGGTCGAAGGGCTCGCGGCAGGACCGGCACACCCAGAGCGACTTGCACGCCGTCGACCCGAACCGGCTCGACTCCCGGGTGTCGAGGCTGCCGCACTGCGGGCAGCGCACGGAGAGCACCAGCGGGACCGGGCCGTCGGCACGCGGCGCGGGTGGCGCCACGCCGTACGCCGCGAGCTTGTCGCGGCCGGCGTCCGTCATCCAGTCGGTGGTCCACGCCGGGGCGAGCACGAACTCGACGCACACCTGCCGGAACCCCGCCTGCGAGAGCACGTCGACCAGGTCGGCGCGAATCGTCTCCATCGCCGGGCACCCGGAGTAGGTGGGCGTGATCTGCACGTGCACGCGGCCCTGGTCGTCCTCGGTGACGTCGCGCAGGATGCCGAGGTCCTCGATCGTGACGACGGGAAGCTCCGGGTCGAGGACCTGCGCAGCGACGTCCCAGGCGCGGCTGCGGGCCTCGCCACCGGGTCGGTCGAGGAGGTCGCCGCGGTCCGGCCGCCCGGTCACCACGCCGCCTCCGGGTGGGACCGGGTGAGGTGCTGCATCTCGGCCAGGAGGTAGCCCATCGCCTCCGTGTGGAGCCCCCTGCGGCCGCCGCCGACGGCCGGCGACACCTGCGGGACCGTCAGGGTGGCCTCGGCGACGACCGACTCCACCCGGGTCAGTACGGCGTCGCGAAGGGTCGCGGGGTCGACGGCCACGCCGTCGGCGACCAGCTCGGCCGCCACGTGCGAGCCGTCGAAGAGCTCCGCCATCCACGGCCACTCCGCGTCCAGCGCCGCCTGCATGCGGGCGTGGGACTCGTCGGTGCCGTCGCCCAGCCGCACGACCCAGTGCCGGGCGTGGTCGAGGTGGTAGGCCACCTCCTTGACGGCCTTGCCGGCAACCCCCGCCAGCGTCGGGTCGGTGCTGCGCGCGAGGGCGGCGTACAGCTCGACCTGCCAGGCCGAGAAGATCAGCAGGCGCGCCATCGCGACGCCGAAGTCCCGCTGGTCGCGCTCGACCAGCTTGACGTTGCGGAAGTCGCGCTCGTCGCGGAAGTACGCCAGGTGGTCCTCGGTCCGGCCGCTGCCCTCGAGCTGCCCGGCGTAGGCGAGCAGCGAGCGCGCCTGACCGAGCTGGTCGAGGCCGATGTTGGCCATGGCGACGTCCTCCTCCAGCTGCGGCGAGCGGCTGATCCACCAGCTCATCCGCTGGGCGGAGATCAGCGCGTCATCCGCGAGGCCGAGCACGTAGTCGAGGAGCGGGGGGTTCACAGGTGCTCCACTCCCTCGGGGACGTCGTAGAACGTCGGGTGCCGGTAGATCTTGTCGGCGGCAGGGTCGAAGAAGGAGTCGCGCTCGTCGGGCGTGCTCGCCTCGATGTCGGAGGAGCGGACCACCCAGATCGAGACGCCCTCCTGCCGGCGGGTGTAGAGGTCGCGGGCGTTGCGGAGCGCCATCTCGGCGTCCGGGGCGTGCAGCGAGCCGGCGTGCACGTGCGAGAGCCCCCGCCGCGACCGGACGAAGACCTCCCAGAGTGGCCAGTCCTTCATGCCGCACCCACCCCGGAGCACTCGTCCTGCTTCGCCGCGTAGGCCGAGGCGGCCTCCCGGACCCAGGCGCCGTCGTCGTGGGCACCGACCCGGTGGGCCATCCGCTGGGCGTTGCACGGACCGTGGCCCTTGATCACCTCGAACAGCTCGGTGAAGTCGATCTCCCCGAAGTCGTAGTGGCCGCGCTCGTCGTTCCAGGCGATCTCCGGGTCGGGCAGGGTGAGTCCGAGCGCCTCCGCCTGCGGCACCGTCATGTCGACGAAGCGCTGGCGCAGGGCGTCGTTGGAGAACCGCTTGATCCCCCACGCCATCGACTGCGCCGAGTTGGGCGAGTCGTCGTCGGGCGGGCCGAACATCATCAGCGACGGCCACCAGTAGCGGTCGACCGCGTCCTGGGCCATCGCCTTCTGGGCTGCGGTCCCGTGGGACAGGGTGTGCAGGATCTCGAAGCCCTGCCGCTGGTGGAAGGACTCCTCCTTGCAGACCCGGACCATGGCCCGGGCGTAGGGACCGTAGGAGCACCGGCACAGGGGCACCTGGTTGACGATCGCGGCCCCGTCGACCAGCCAGCCGATCGCGCCCACGTCGGCCCAGGTGAGGGTCGGGTAGTTGAAGATCGAGGAGTACTTCTGCCGCCCGGAGTGGAGCTGGTCGAGGAGGTCTGCCCGGTCGGCGCCCAGGGTCTCGGCCGCGGCGTAGAGGTAGAGCCCGTGGCCGGCCTCGTCCTGCACCTTGGCCATCAGGATCGCCTTGCGGCGCAGGCTCGGCGCCCGGCTGATCCAGTTGCCCTCGGGCTGCATGCCGATGATCTCGGAGTGCGCGTGCTGCGCGATCTGGCGGATCAGCGTCTTGCGGTAGCCCTCGGGCATCTCGTCGCGCGGCTCGATCCGACCGTCGTCGGCCAGGAGCCGGGTGAACGCGTCGGGATCGCGGGTCTCGCGAGCGCGCGGGTCACCCTGCTGGTCATGCTGCTCGGGACCGCCGAAGTCGTTGCCGTACACACTGATGAGGGTACCAGCGTTTGTTACAGATTCCCTCAATCAAGACATACGGATGTAACAGGCGGATAGTCCCTCACGACCTGGTCGTCACGGTCGGCGTGTCGACAGCCGCCTCGTTCGGGACTATCCCCGTGGGGGAGGATGCGGGCATGAGCCGACCCTCAGCAGACGTCTCGGTCCGGGTCGCCTGGCCCGACGACGCCGACGCCATCGCCGCCCTCCAGGCCCGGGCGTGGCGGACGTCGTACGACGGCGTACTGCCGCCCGAGGCACTGGAGATCGACCCGACCCAGGCAGCCGAGCTGTGGCGGACCAACCTGGCTCGGCCGCGGGACGCCCGCACCAGGGTCCTGGTGGCGCTGGAGCGCAACCGCGTCGTCGGCTTCGCGATCACCACTCCGGCCACCGATCCCGACTGCGACCCGGCGGTGGACGCCGAGCTGATGGAGCTCACCGTCGAGCCGGTCGAGCGTGGTCGCGGACACGGCTCACGGCTCGTGCAGGCGGCCGTCGAGACGATGGCGGCGGACAAGTTCACCCGGGCGGTCCTGTGGGCCGTCGCCACCGACGAGTCGCTGCGGGAGTTCCTGACCGGTGCGGGCTGGGCGCCCGACACCGCCCACCGCGAGCTGGACCTCGAGGGTGACGGCGCCACCCTGGTCAAGCAGATCAGGCTGCACACCGACGTCGCGCCGGCCTCTTGATTTCGGAGACGGGAGCGGGACGATGGGGGCCGGATTGCGCGCAGCCTCGAGCAGCGGGGCCGGCCAGGGCAACCAGGGGGGGTCAGCGTGTTCGGTCCACTGCCGCGGATGTACCGGATCCTCGTGATCGCCGGTGCCCTCCTGCTCTCCGTCGCCGGCGGCGCCTGGCTGGCGCACCACCTGCCGATCCCGCTGCCCTTCCGCGGCCTGCTCGTCGGCGCGGCGCTCGGGTGGCTCCTCGCCTACCTCCTGATCCACGACTTCTCGGCCGGGCGCCAGGCGCGTCCGCTGAGGGCGTCGAGGCGCCGCTGAACCGGGTAGTCCTCCCGGGGGCGCCCGCATGAGCGAGCCCGCCCTTGATCCGCGGGAGCGCAGCCGCATCGTCCGGGACGGCCTGGGGGTCGGCATCGCGACCGGCACCTACGGCATCTCCTTCGGTGCGGTGGCGGTCGGCGCCGGGCTCTCGGTCGCCCAGACCTGCGCGCTGTCACTGATCATGTTCACCGGAGCCAGCCAGTTCGCGCTGGTCGGAGTGCTCGCGGCCGGGGGGACTCCCCTCTCCGGGGCACTGACCGCGATCCTCCTGGGCACCCGCAACACGCTCTACGGCCTGCGCCTCGCCCCGCTCCTCGACTGGTCCGGTGCCCGCCGGGCCGCCGGCGCCCACCTGGTGATCGACGAGTCCACGGCGATGTCGGTCACCCGGACCTCGACTCCGGCCGCCCGCGTCGGCTTCGTGTCGACCGGCGTCACCATCTTCATCCTCTGGAACGCAGCCACCCTGATCGGCGCCCTCGGCGGCCGGGCGCTCGGAGACCCGCGGACCTACGGTCTGGACGCCGCGGTCGGCGCCGCGTTCCTCGCCCTGCTCTGGCCCCGGTTGCACAACCGCCGCAACCGGGTGACGGCCCTCGCCGCCGCCGGGGTCGCCCTCAGCCTCGTCCCGGTCACGGCCGCGGGCGTGCCCGTTCTCGCCTCGGCCGGGGTCGCGCTGCTGATCGGGGCGCTGTGGCCGGGCCCGGACGAGACGGAGTGGCCGGAGGTCGACCGATGATCTGGTGGGCAGTGCTGGGAGCGGGCGTGGCCTGCTACCTCCTCAAGCTCGCCGGCCTCTCGGTCCCGGCGCGGGTCCTGGAACATCCCGTCGTGGAGCGGATCGCCGACCTGATCCCGGTGGCGCTGCTGGCCGCCCTGGTGGCCGTGCAGGTGTTCGCGTCCGGACCGGCCCTGGTCCTGGACGCGCGCGCTGTCGGCCTCGGTGCGGCCATCCTGCTCCTCATGGCCCGCGCGCCGTTCCTCGTGGTGGTGTTCGGCGCGGCCCTGGTCGCCGCCCTGGTCCGGCTGGTGTGAACGCCCGGCCGCTCAGTCCAGGTCGAGGAAGGCCTCGAGCCCGACCGTGAGCCCGGGGTGGGAGCCGATCGCCCGGACCCCGGCCAGCACCCCGGGCGTGAACGACGCCCGGTCCAGCGAGTCGTGACGGATGGTGAGGGTCTCCCCCAGCCCGCCGAGGACCACCTCCTGGTGGGCGACCAGTCCCCGGATCCTGAGGCCGTGCACCCGGATCCCGTCGACGTCGGCGCCCCGGGCGCCGTCCAGGGCGGTCGAGGTCGCGTCGGGGATCGGCCCGGCTCCGGCCTCACGGCGAGCCGCGGCGATCAGCTGCGCCGTACGACGCGCTGTGCCGGACGGGGCGTCCGCCTTGTCGGGATGGTGGAGCTCGACGACCTCCACGGACTCGTAGAACGGGGCCGCGGTCGCAGCGAAGCGCATCATCAGGATCGCGCCGATGGAGAAGTTCGGCGCGATGAGGACCCCCACGCCGGGGGCATCCTCGAGCCAGCGCCGGAGCGTCTCCAGCCGGTCGTCGTCGAAGCCGGTGGTGCCGACCACCGCGTGGATCCCGTGGTCGAGGCAGAACTCCAGGTTGTCCATCACCACGTCGGGATGGGTGAAGTCGACGACGACCTCGGCGCCGGCCGTGACCAGCTCGTCCAGGTCGTCGTCGGCGTCGATGCGCGCCACCAGCTCGGTGTCCCCGGCCGCCTCGACGGCCCGGCATACCTCCGAGCCGACCTTGCCGAGCGCCCCCACGACACCCACCCTGATCGCCTCGGTCACGTGGTCGACCCTAGGCCATCCGGGCCCACGACGACTCCGACGGTGCCGGCCAAGATCGACGTCTGGCAGGCTGGTCCCATGCGGGTTCAGACGATTCCGGCGCGGATCCGGTGGGCCGTCGACATCATGGACGTCGGCCCGGCCGACAACATCCTGGAGATCGGCTGCGGGCCGGGCGCGGGGGCAGAGCTGATCTGCCAGCGACTCGAGAGCGGGAAGCTGTTCGCCATCGACCGCTCCGAGTCGGGCGTCGACCGGACCAAGCGACGGTGTCGCAAGTACGTCGAGTCCGGGCGCCTGACCGTCCGCCAGATCGACCTGGCCACGCTGCGGGTGCCGGTCCGGCGGCTGAACAAGGTGTTCGCGTTCAACGTCAACCTGTTCTGGGTCAGGTCATGCACCGACGAGGTGGCCCTGCTCCACGAGCGGGTGCTCCCAGGCGGCGCGGTCTACCTCTTCTACGACGCCAACCGTCCGGAGATGGTCCCCAACATCGTCGAGAAGGCCTCCGCGGCGCTGACCGCCGGCGGCTTCCGGATCTCCGTCGTGGACCAGAAGGCCCCCTCGGTCGTCGGCATCATCGGCAAGCGGTGACCCCCCTCCCGTTGAAATCGGGATTCCCGTCCTTCGAGTTGGGAAAAGACGTCACCGCGCGGACCACGTGACGACACGAATCCCCGACTCAACGCGCGGGAATCCCCGACTCAACGATCAGGAGGGGCCGACGATGGCGAGGATCTCGGGCTGGGAGAAGAGCGCCGCGGCGATCGCGCGTGCGTCGTCGAGGGTGACGGCGTCGACCCTGGCGATCACCTCGTCGATGCTCAGCAGCTCGTCGTAGACCAGCTCCGCCTTGCCCAGCCGCGACATCCGTGCGCCCGAGTCCTCGAGGCCCAGCACCAGCCCGCCCTTGAGCTGACCCTTGCCCCGGTCCAGCTCCTCCTGGGAGATGCCGTCGGCAGCGATCTTGGCGAGCTCCGCCCGGACCGTCGCCAGCACGTCGTCGAGCTTGCCCGGCAGGCAGCCCACGGACACCCCGACCAGGCCCGCGTCGGCGTGGTGGCTGGCGAACGAGAACACCGAGTAGGCGAGGCCGCGCCGCTCCCGGATCTCCTGGAAGAGCCGGGACGACGTGCCTCCGCCGAGCGCCGTGTTGAGGACGCCCAGCGCGAACCGTCGGTCGTCGGTGCGGGTCAGGCCGTTGACCCCGAGCACGAGGTTGACCTGCTCGAGCGGCCGGCGGGCGCTCACGGTGCCGGGCCGGACGCGGCGGGCCTGCTCCTCGGCTCGCGGCCGGGCGGGAGCCTCCTCGCCGGACAGGAAGTCGTTGCGGGAGAAGGCCCGTCGTACCTGCCGGACGAGGCTGGCGTGGTCGACGGCCCCCGCGACCGCGACCACCATGGTCGCCGGTCGGTAGTGGCGCCGGTAGAAGCGCCGCACCTGGGCGGTGCTGAGTGCGCCGATCGAGTCGGCCGTGCCCGCGATCGGGCGACCGAGCGGACCCTCTCCCCACGCCTGGGCGGCGAACAGGTTGTGCACCACGTCGTCGGGATCGTCGTCGTGCATGGCGATCTCGTCGAGGATCACGTCCCGCTCGGCCTCGACGTCGTCGGCCGAGATCAGCGAGTCGGTGACCATGTCCCCGAGTACGTCGACCGCGAGCGGCAGGTCGTTCTCGAGCACGCGCGCGTGGAAACAGGTGTACTCCTTGGCGGTGAAGGCGTTGAACTCGCCGCCCACCGAGTCCAGGGCCACCGAGATGTCCATGGCCGACCGCGACCCGGTGCCACGGAAGAGCAGGTGTTCGAGGAAGTGGGAGCAGCCGTGCAGCGAGGGCGTCTCGTCGCGGGATCCCACCCCGACCCAGACCCCGACGCTGGCCGACCGGACGCCGGCCATCTGCTCGCTGATCACCCGCAGCCCGCCGGGCAGCACGGTGCGCCGGACCCGCGAGGTCACCTGGCCGTCGTCGTCGCGGACCGTCTCGAGGGTTCGCGTGGTTCCGACCTTCTGCGGCACCGACAGCCGTCCCGAAGACGCTGACCCGCCCGGGTTTCGAGACGGTTGCTGCGCAACCTCCTCAACCACCGACAAGCGGGTCAGCGTCGAGGGGTCGGTCACTCCTGGTCCGAGTCCTCGGCGTCGTCGGAGGAGCTGTCCTCGTCGACGACCGGAACCAGGGAGAGCTTGCCGCGGTCGTCGATCTCGGCGATCTGGACCTGGAGCTTCTGGCCCACGGAGACGACGTCCTCGACGGCCTCGACGCGCTTGCCGCCGGCCAGGGGGCGCAGCTTGCTGATGTGCAGCAGGCCGTCCTTGCCCGGGAGCAGCGACACGAAGGCGCCGAAGTTCGTCGTCTTCACCACGGTGCCGAGGTAGCGCTCGCCGACCTCGGGCATGGTCGGGTTGGCGATCGCGTTGACCGCGGCCCGGGCCGCCTCGGCGGCCTCGCCGTTGGTGGCACCGATGTAGACGGTGCCGTCGTCCTCGATCGACAGCGTGGCGCCGGTGTCGTCCTGGATCTGGTTGATCACCTTGCCCTTGGGCCCGATGACCTCGCCGATCTTGTCGACCGGCACGCGGACACTGATGATGCGCGGAGCGTGGACCGACATCTCCTCCGGCTCGTCGATGGCCTCGGCCATGACGTCGAGGATGGCCATCCGCGCGTCCTTGGCCTGATCGAGAGCCGCGGCCAGGACCTCGGCCGGGATGCCGTCGAGCTTGGTGTCGAGCTGGAGCGCCGTGACGAACTCACGGGTACCGGCGACCTTGAAGTCCATGTCGCCGAAGGCGTCCTCGGCGCCGAGGATGTCGGTGAGGGCGACGTACTGCGTCTCACCGTCGACCTCGCCCGAGATCAGCCCCATGGCGATGCCCGCGACGGCCGCCCGCAGCGGCACGCCGGCCTGGAGGAGCGACAGCGTGGAGGCGCACACCGAGCCCATGGAGGTGGAGCCGTTGGACCCCATGGCCTCCGAGAGCTGCCGGATCGCGTAGGGGAACTCCTCGCGGGTCGGCAGCACCGGCAGCAGCGCCCGGCGGGCCAGGGCACCGTGGCCGACCTCGCGGCGCTTCGGCGAGCCCACCCGGCCGGTCTCACCGGTGGAGAACGGCGGGAAGACGTACTTGTGCATGTAGCGCCGGGTCTTCTCCGGGGAGAGCGTGTCGAGCTTCTGCTCGAGAGTGAGCATGTTGAGCGTGCTCACGCCGAGGATCTGGGTCTCGCCGCGCTCGAACAGGGCCGATCCGTGGACCCTCGGGATCACGCCGACCTCGGCGTGCAGGGGACGGATGTCAGCGAGGCCACGGCCGTCGATACGGACCTTGTCGCGCAGGACCCGCTCACGGACGAGCTGCTTGTTGAGCGCCCGGAACGCGGCGCCTATCTCCTTCTCGCGGTCCTCGAACTGGCCGGCGAGCTGGTCGAGCAGCGAGGCCTTGATCTCGTCGAGCTTCTCCTCGCGCTCCTGCTTGCCGGCGATGGTCAGCGCCTCGGCCGTCGGCGCCTTCACGGCGGCCTCGACCGCGTCGTAGACGTCGTCCTCGAAGTCGAGGAAGACCGGGAACTCCTGAACCGGCTTGGCGGCCTGCTTGGCCAGCTCGACCTGCGCCTCGACCAGCTGCTTGATGAACGGCTTGGCGGCGTCGAGGCCGCTGGCCACGACACTCTCGGTCGGGGCCTGGGTGCCCGACTGGACGAGGTCCCAGGTCTGCTCGGTGGCCTCGGCCTCGACCATCATGATGGCGACGTCGCCGGTCTCGGTGACGCGGCCCGCGACCACCATGTCGAAGACCGCGCTCTCGAGCTGGCTGTGGGTCGGGAACGCCACCCACTGGCCCTCGATGAAGGCGACCCGGACACCGCCGACCGGGCCGGAGAACGGCAGGCCGGAGAGCTGGGTGGAGAGCGAGGCGGCGTTGATCGCGAGCACGTCGTACGGCGTGTCGGGGTCGAGCGCCATGACCGTGATGACGACCTGGACCTCGTTGCGCAGGCCCTTCTTGAAGGTGGGGCGCAGCGGGCGGTCGATCAGCCGGCAGGTGAGGATGGCGTCCTCACCCGGGCGACCCTCGCTGCGGAAGAACGAGCCGGGGATCTGGCCCGCGGCGTACATCCGCTCCTCGACGTCGATCGTCAGGGGGAAGAAGTCGAAGTGGTCCTTGGGGTGCTTGCCGGCCGTGGTCGCCGAGAGCAGCATCGTCTCGTCGTCCAGGTAGGCGGTGACGGAGCCAGCCGCCTGCCGGGCAAGCAGCCCGGTCTCGAACTTGACGGTGCGCTGGCCGAACTTGCCGTTGTCGAGAACTGTCTCGACGGCAGAAATGGTGGGTTCCACTGCATGTGCTTTCTGTTCGCGGAGCGATCATCGCGAATAACCCGCGTACCCGATGTGGGTGTGGGTGCCGGTCTTCGATCGAGGCCCGCGGTGCTGCCCGACGCGGCCGGGCAGACCTGCCTGGCGATCCGGACGGTGCTCCAGCCGGAGCACACCGAGAGCCACTACCGAGGACCGGGCCGACGATTCGCGGATCGCTCCTGGTGATGTGTGTGTTCTGTTGTGAAATGTAGCCAGGGCCCACGGGAGTGGGCCCTGGTGAGGTCAGCGGCGCAGGCCGAGGCGCTCGACGATCGAGCGGTAGCGCTCGATGTCCGTCTTCTGCAGGTAGTTGAGAAGACGACGGCGCTGGCCCACCAGCAGCAGCAGGCCGCGACGGCTGTGGTGGTCGTGCTTGTGCTGCTTGAGGTGCTCGGTGAGGTGGCTGATCCGGTGGCTCAGCAGGGCCACCTGCACCTCCGGCGAGCCGGTGTCGCCCTCGGTCGTGGCGTACTTGGCGATGATCTGCTTCTTGGTCTCCGCGTCGGTACCGATCGACATGCGGGGCTCCCTTCCGGCCCGGTATGGGCTCTGCTCGTTGCGCGGCGCGCCGGGGCCTGTCCACCCGGGCACTCTGGTTCCGCGGCCGTTCTGACGGCGGTCCTACGTGTGTCACCCGAACCGGCCAGGCCGTGGCGGGCAACCGGACGAGACTATCAGCGGCCACCGGCCGCGCCCAAAACCTGCTGGCCGCGGCCGGGGCGCGCTCAGACGGCCGGGGGCGGCGGGTCCTGCTCGGTACGACGCTCGGCGACCGACTGGGAGCCGTCCTGGTGGGTCGTGGTCGCCACCGTGCGGTGGGTCCGGCCGCGGTTGGTCTGGATCGCGGTCAGGACGATCACCAGCACGCCCGCGATCGCGAGGATCCACCCGACCATGGTCAGGTCGACGGCGTCGAGCATGTCCTGGACGGCCAACGCGAGGATGAGTCCGAGGGCGAGCAGAAAGACGCCGAGTCCGTATCCCATGTGTGTTCCCTTCTGAAGATCCTGTCAGAGGCCGCCGCACGGCGGGCGACCCTCGCTTCGAGGCTACCCGCAAGACGCCGGCTCGATGGACGCCGCCCTGTGCCACACTGCCCCAATGTCCACCCACCTCGGCGTGTGCAACCTGTGCGAGGCGATCTGCGGCCTCGAGCTGACGATCGAGAAGGGGCGGGTCACCTCGATCCGCGGCAACGACACCGATCCCCTCTCTCGCGGCTACATCTGCCCCAAGGGCGTGTCCCTCGCCGACGTGCTCGACGACCAGGACCGGCTCCGGCGACCGGTCCGCCGCGTGGGCGGCGACTGGGTCGAGATCGGGTGGGACGAGGCGTTCGACCTCGTGGCCGACGGTCTGGCCGAGGCGATCAACCGGCACGGAGGTGACGCCCTCGGCGTCTACCTCGGCAACCCGACGGTCCACAGCCTCGGATCCTTGACGCACGGCCTCGCCATGGTCAGGTCGCTGCGCACCCGGAACCTGTTCAGCGCCACCTCGGTCGACCAGCTCCCGCACCAGCTGGTCGCCCACCTGATGTACGGCCACCAGCTGCTGCTGCCGATCCCCGACCTCGACCGGACGTCGTACTTCCTCGTGTTCGGCGCGAACCCGATGGCGTCCAACGGCTCGCTGATGACCGTGCCCGACTTCCCGAACCGGCTGCGCTCGCTGAAGGAGCGCGACGGCCGGATGGTCGTCTTCGACCCACGCCGCACCGAGACCGCGAAGGTCGCCTCGGAGCACCACTTCATCCGCCCCGGGACCGACGTGTACGTCCTGCTGGCGATGCTGCACGTGCTGTTCGACGAGGGCCTGGCGAGTGCGGCGGAGTACGTCGACGGCCTCGACGACGTGCGCGCGGCGGTGGCCGCGTTTGACCCCGAGCGGGCCGAACGGGCCAGCGGGGTCCCCGCCGACGAGATCCGCCGCATCGCTCGCGAGTACGCCGTTGCCGACGGCGCGGCCGCCTACAGCCGCATGGGCGTCTCGACCAACGAGCACGGCACGGTCGCCCAGTGGGCGGTGCAACTGCTCAACCTGGTCACCGGCAACCTCGACCGGGAGGGCGGCACCCTGTTCACCTCCCCCGCGATCGACACCGTCGGACGCGGCCTGATCGGCAAGGGACACCACGACGCGTGGCGCAGCCGGGTCCGCGGGCTCCCCGAGACCGCCGGCGAGCTCCCGGTCGCCGCGCTCCGTGAGGAGATCGAGACCCCCGGCGAGGGCCAGATCCGGGCGCTGCTCACGATGTCGGGCAACCCGGTGCTCTCGACGCCGGACGGCGCGGGGCTGGGCCGGGCCATGGAAGGGCTGGACTTCATGGCCGCCGTGGACATCTACGTCAACGAGACCACGCGTCACGCCGACGTGATCCTGCCGCCGACGACCGCGCTGGAGCGGGACCACTACGACCTCGTCTTCCACACCCTCGCGGTGCGCAACACCGCACGGTTCACCCCGGCCGTCTTCGACAAGGACCGCAGCCAACGGCACGACTGGGAGATCTACCGCGAGGTGACGCTGCGGCTGATGAAGCGGCTGAAACGCAAGCCCCCGTTGAAGAAGCGGCTCGTGACCCGGGCCCGGCTGATGACCAGCCCGACGTTCCAGGTGGCGCAGCTGCTCCGCACCGACAAGGCCGGCGTCACGATCTCCCAGCTGCGCAAGAACCCCGCCGGTATGGACCTCGGCCCGCTCCGGGCGGGTCTGCTACCCGAGCGACTGTTCACGGAGTCGAAGCGGGTCGACGCCGCCCCGGACCTGGTGCTCGCGGCCCTGGCCAGGCTGGACCGGATCGAGATCGAGCCGCGGGACGGGGAACTGGTCCTGATCGGCCGCCGCCACCAGCGCGACAACAACTCGTGGATGCACAACACCGAGCGGCTCACCCGCGGCAAGCCTCGACACCAGCTCTTGATGCACCCCGACGACCTCGCCAACCGCGGGATCAGCGACGGGAACCGGGTCACCGTGACCTCCAGGGTCGGCTCGGTGCAGGTCGAGGTCCAGGCCGCCGAGGACATGATGCCCGGGGTGGTCTCACTCCCCCACGGCTACGGCCACCCGGTCGACGGCACGGGCATGAGCCGCGCCGCCAAGGTTCCGGGGGTCTCGATCAACGACCTGACCGACCCCGAGCGGCTCGACGTGTCCGGCAACGCCGCGCTGAACGGCGTACCGGTCGAGGTGACGCCCGCCTGACCCCTCGCCGCTGCAACGGCATGGCAGAGCAGGGAACGGCGTGCTACCCGCGGCTGGAGCGGGCACGCAGGGCGAGGTAGACCGCCCGTACGCCGACCGCCCGCTCCAGCTCGTCGGTCACACCGGCGAAGAACTGGTCGCGGTAGGTCTGGTCGGTCACCGCGGAGACGGTGAAGTAGAGCCCGCTGAACGACGCGAGGAACAACGACACCTTCACGAGCTGGGTGGACACGCTCTCGAGATGGGGGAAGCTGCGGATGCCGTCGCCGAGACCGGTCCAGGATCCCTGGACCTCCTCGGGCATGATCAGCGACCCGAACAGCAGGAAGAAGACGAACACCGCTGCGACCAGCACCAGCACCTGCGTGGCCTGGATGATCAGCAGCGCCGTGATGAGGTTCCAGCGCTCGTAGCCGGTGACCTCGGCGTACGCCGCCGGGTCGGCGTCGGGATCGCCGATCAGGTCGGCGCAGGGCTTCTCCAGCGGCGTCCCGCGGCAGGCACGGGTGAGGACGGCGTCGTCGACGGCGTCGTCGGCCTGGTCGACCTCCTCGGGCAGCCGGACCAGCAGGAACATCACGCCTAGTCCCAGGAGCAGCAGGACCGCCAGCCACAGCCGTCCGAACGGCAGCTGCGAGGTCATCTCCCACGCCTCGGCGTTGATGAAGAGGAACGTCACGAACACCAGCAGCAGGGGCAGCGCCCGGGAGGCCGTGGACAGCAGCAACCGCAGGCTGGAGAAGGTCCGTCCCAGTGCCCAGCCCAGGATCGGGCGGGCGCGCAGGGCGGTCGAGGCGTAGACCAGCCCGGCCAGGAAGGCGAGCGTGAGCCACAGGGCGGGCGCGGCGCTCACCTGGTCGGAGAACCAGCCGAGCAGCCCGCCCAGTGCCGCCGCGACCAGCGCCACGAGGACCAGGAGGGGGATCGCGCGGCGCGGACGGAGCGCTGCCCGCGCTGCGGCCCGCTCCTCCGGCACGAAGTAGGGCAGCCCGTGCTGGACGAACCACGTCTCCGTCGCGACCAGGGGGTCGCTGCTGGTCTGCTTCACGCGCGGCCTCCCCCGGGGACGTCGAGCACGCGGCGGGCCTGCTCGACGTCCTCGTGCATCTGGGCCACCAGCTGGTCGACCGACTCGAACGCCGTCATGCCGCGCAGCCTGTCCACGAACTCGACCTCGACCTCGACGCCGTACAGCTCGAGGTCGTCCCGGTCGAGCACGTAGCTCTCGACCCGGCTCTCACGGTGGCCGTCGAAGGTGGGGTTGGTGCCGACGCTGATCGCGGCAGGGAACGACTCGCCGGTGTCGAGCCGGCGCAGCCGTCCGGCGTAGACGCCGTCACCGGGGGTGGCCGTCACGCCGGAGGCCGGCACGTTGGCGGTCGGGAAGCCGAGCTGCCGGCCGCGCTTGTCGCCCTCGACGACGACTCCCCTCACGGCGAAGGGGCGACCCAGCGCCTCCGCGGCGCCGGCGACGTCCCCGGTGGCCAGGCAGGTGCGCACGTACGTCGACGACCAGACCTGGGGGCCGCCGTCGAGCGCGATCCCCTCGGCGACGAAGCCACGGGACTCCCCCGCCTCGCGGAGGGTGGCGACATCACCGGAGGCGCGGTGCCCGAACCGGAAGTTGGCGCCGACCACGACCGCGCGCGCGTGCAGTGCCTCGACCAGGATCCGGTCGACGAACTCCTCGGGCGACCAGCCGGCGATCTGGCGATCGAACGCCAGCGCGAAGACGCCGTCCACGCCCGCGTCGCCCAGGAGCCGGGCTCGTTCCTCGACGGTCGTCAGCGGCGACGGCGCGTGCTCGGGACGCAGCACGGCCATCGGGTGGGGGTCGAAGGTCACCGCGACCAGCGCCAGTCCGTCGGCATCGGCGATCTCGCGGGCGCGGGCGACGACGTGCTGGTGGCCGAGGTGGACGCCGTCGAAGTTGCCGATGACGACGGCCGAGCTGCCCAGGTCAGCGGGCACGTCGTCGAGGGCTCGCCAGATCGGCACGGACGAGAGCCTACTGATCTGGCGACCTCCGCCCGGCAGCGAGAGGTCCCGCGCCTCGACCACGGCGTCGGGGTTGAGGGGTCCGTAGATGTGGGGGAAGGGCCGGTCCGAGCCGGGTACGTCGTCCTCGCGGACCGGAGCGGTGAGCCGGTCGGTGTCGATGACGAGCAGCACCAGCGGTGCCGTGGTGTCGGCGTAGAAGTCGCGACGGACCTGCTGCCACTGGTCCTCGTGGGAGCAGTGGATGAAGCCTTCCTCGGCGAGGCTGCGTCCCAGTGTGGACGTCGTGTAGCTGCCGGTCTCGAGGGCCGCCGCCCACTCGGCCGCGACGGCGACATGGAAGATGCGCATCAGACGAACACCGCCACGGCCCGGCACGTTCCGCGGCTGGGCTCGTAGAGCGCCAGGAACTCGCCGTCGGGCGCGAAGAGGGCGGTGAGCCCGTCGAGCTCCGCGTCGATCTGGCGGCCGTGCCGGACGTCACCGGCCTGGGCGACGCCGAGGTCCCGGCTCGGGAAGCTCGCCCGCGCCGCGTCCGCGATCGGCAGCATCGTGAGCTCGTCGGCCAGCTGCTCGAGCGTGCGGGCGTCGTCGAGCGCGAACGGCCCGACGGAGGTGCGCCGCAGGGACCCGAGATGTCCGCCCACGCCGAGCTCGGCGCCGACGTCGCGGGCGATGGCCCGCACGTAGGTGCCGCTCGAGCAGCGCACCGAGATGTCGACCTCGACCAGCTCGCCGACCCGTCGCACCTCGTGGACGTCGAGCGCGTGGATGGTCACCGGCCTCGCGGCGAGCTCCACGTCCTCCCCCGCACGCACTCGCTGATAGGCCCGCCGGCCCTCCACCTTGATCGCGGAGACCGCGGTCGGCACCTGCTCGATGTCACCGACCATGGCGGCCAGTGCCGGCCGGATCCGGGCCTCGTCGAGATCGCCGGTGGGGGCGGTCGAGACGACCTCGCCCTCGGCGTCGTCGGTGGTCGTGGACGCCCCGAGCCGGATCGTGGCGTCGTACCCCTTGGCGGTCAGCGTCAGGTGCCCGAGCAGCCGGGTGGCGCGGTTGACCCCGAGGACGAGCACCCCGGTCGCCATCGGGTCGAGGGTGCCGGCGTGGCCGACCTTGCGGGTCCCGGCCAGCCGGCGGACCCGCGACACCACGTCGTGGGAGGTCACGCCAGCCGGCTTGTCGACGATCACGAGGCCGGAGCCCCCGGTCATGCGTCGTCGTCGCCGAGGTCGTCCGCCTGCACCTCTCGCGGCTTCTTGTACGGGTCCTCCTCGCCGGCGTACGTCGCTCCGCGCGCCGCCGCCGCGGCCTCGTCCAGGGCGCGGGCCCTGGCCAGGACGTCGTCGAGGTGCCGGGCGTTCTCCGGGAGGGCGTCGGGGATGAACTCCAGCGTCGGCGCGTGCCGCATGCCGAGCTGCTTGGCCACCTCCGAGCGCAGCAGGCCCTTGGCCGACTCCAGCGCCGCGGCGGTGCTGGCGAGGTCGTCGTCCTCGCCGTAGACCGTGTAGAAGATCGACGCCTGCTGGGTGTCACCGGTCACCCGGACGTCGGTCACCGTGACGAAGCCCAGGCGCGGGTCCTTGATCCGGCGCTCGAGCATCTCTGCGACGACGACCCGAATCCGGTCGGCGATCTTGCGCACGCGTGGGTTACTCATCTCGTGTTCCTCGTCGTCACGCTGACCCGCGCGAGACTTGTCGACGCGGGCCAGCGTGATTTCTGGTCATGTTCGGGCGGGTGAGGGTGTCAGTCGCGCGGGATCTCGCGCATCTCGAAGCTCTCCACGACATCGCCGATCTTGATGTCCTGGAAGTTCTTGAGCACGAGACCGCACTCGAAGCCCTCGCGGACCTCGCCGGCGTCGTCCTTCTCCCGTCGCAACGAGGCCAGGTCGAGGTTGTCCGCGACGACCGCGCCGTCCCGGAGCAGCCGCGCCTTGGCGTTGCGGCGGATCGTGCCGCTGGTGACCATGCAGCCGGCGATGTTGCCGATCTTGGACGAGCGGAAGATCTCGCGGATCTCCGCCTGACCGAGCGTGGTCTCCTCGAACTCCGGCTTCAGCATGCCCTTGAGGGCCGCCTCGATCTCCTCGATGGCCTGGTAGATGACCGTGTAGTAGCGGATCTCGACGCCCTCGCGGTCGGCCATCTCGGTCGCCTTGCCCTGGGGGCGGACGTTGAACCCGATGATGATCGCGTCGGAGGCGGCGGCCAGGTCGACGTTGGTCTCGGTGATCGCACCGACACCGCGGTCGATGACCCGGATGCCGACCTCGTCGCCCACGTCGATGTTGGACAGCGCGTCCTCGAGCGCCTCGACCGAACCGGACACATCGCCCTTGAGGATCAGGTTGAGCTCCTGGCTCTCGCCCTTCTCCATCGAGGCCATGAAGTCCTCGAGCGTCCGGCGCACCCGCCGCTTGGCCTGCATGGCGGCGCGCTCGCGCGCCTCCCGCTTCTCGGCGATCTGGCGAGCCATCCGGTCGTCCTCGACGACGATCAGGTTCTGACCGGCGCCGGGCACCGCGGTGAGACCGAGCACCATCGCGGGACGCGACGGGTCGGCCTCCTCGATGTTCGCGCCGTTCTCGTCGAGCATCGCCCGCACCCGGCCGTGGGCCGGACCGGCGACGATCGAGTCGCCGACGCGGAGGGTTCCGCGCTGCACGAGGATCGTCGCCACCGGGCCGCGACCGCGGTCGAGGTGGGCCTCGACGACGAGTCCCTGGGCGTCCTGGTGGGGGTTGGCCCGCAGGTCCAGCGACGCGTCCGCGGTGAGTACGACGGCCTCGAGCAGCTTGTCGAGGTTGAGCTCGGACTTCGCCGAGACGTCGACGAACATCGCGTCGCCGCCGTACTCCTCGGGGATCAGGCCGTACTCGGTCAGCTGGCCGCGCACCTTGGTCGGGTCGGCCTCGGGCTTGTCGATCTTGTTGACCGCGACCACGATCGGGACCTCGGCGGCCTTGGCGTGGTTGAGCGCCTCGACCGTCTGCGGCATCACGCCGTCGTCGGCCGCGACCACCAGGATCGCGATGTCGGTCGCCTGCGCACCACGAGCACGCATGGCGGTGAACGCCTCGTGACCCGGGGTGTCGATGAAGGTGATCCGCCGTTCCTCTCCCTCGACCTCGGTGGCCACCTGGTAGGCACCGATGTGCTGGGTGATGCCGCCGGCCTCCTTGTCGACCACGTTGGCGTTGCGCAACGCGTCGAGGAGCTTGGTCTTTCCGTGGTCGACGTGACCCATGACGGTGACCACGGGCGGACGGATGGCCAGGTCGGCCTCGTCGCCCTCGTCCTCGCCGAACTCGAGGTCGAACGACTCGAGCAGCTCACGGTCCTCGTCCTCGGGGGAGACGACCTCGACGACGTAGTTGAGCTCCTCACCGAGCAGCTCGAGGGTCTCGTCGTTGACGGACTCGGTCGCCGTCACCATCTCGCCGAGGCTGAACAGCATCTGCACCAGCGAGGCGGCGTCGACGCCGATCTTCTCGGCGAAGTCGGTGAGGGACGCGCCCCGGGCCAGCCGGACGGTCTCGCCGTTGCCCTTGCGGACCCGCACGCCACCGAGCGTGGGGGCCTCCATCTGCTCGAACTCCTGGCGACGCGCCCGCTTCGACTTCCGGCCGCGACGCGACGGCCCGCCGGGCCGTCCGAACGCACCCTGGGTCTGGCCGCGACCGCCGGGGCGTCCACGTCCGCCAGGGCCGAAGCCACCGCGTGCCGGAGCGCCGCCACCGCGACCGGGGGCACCGCCGCCACCGCGACCGGGGGCACCGCCACCACGGCCGGGGGCACCGCCGCCACGGCCCGGTCCGCCGGCACCACGGCCGCCGGGGCCGGAGCCGAAAGCGGCCGGCGACTTGGGCATCATCGCGGGGTTCGGGCGCGGCATGCCGGGGCGTCCGGGGGCGCCGCCGTCGCGGGCCGCCGGCGGGCGCGGAGCCCGCTGGTCGCCCGGAGGCGCGCCTTCGGTCGGGCGGGGACGACGGCCCATGCCCTGGCTGGTGGCGAAGGGGTTGTTGCCGGGACGCGGCGCGCCCGGGCGGCCGACCGGCCGCGGGGCCGGTGGCTTGGGGGTCGGGGAGGCCGACGCAGCGGCAGCCGGGGCCTCGGGCTCGGCCGGGGGCTCGGGCTCGCTGGTCTCGGCGGGCGCAGGGGCCTCCACGGTCGCCTCGACGGGCTCCGGGGTGGGCTCGGGCGTCGGCTCCGGCGTGGGCTCCGGGCGGGCAGGCTTCGCGCCGGGCGCCTTGGGCTTCGCCGCCGGCTTGGCGGGCGCCTTCTCGGCAGGCTTCTCGGCAGCCTTCTTGGGGGCCGCCTCGGCGGGAGCCGCGGCAGCCGAGCTCTTCAGCTCGTCGCCGTACTCCTTGCGGAACCGCATCTCCGCCGGGAGCTCGACGGTGGAGCTCGCCGACTTGACGAACTCCCCCATCTCCTTGAACTTCTCGAGAACAAACTTGCTCTCGACACCGAAC
>NZ_DASSXS010000095.1:0-3570 GCF_035703625.1 Nocardioides sp.
GGCGGCTTCGGACGGCTCCTCGACCTGGGCCTCATCCAGCCACGGTTCGACGCGCTCTACACCTGGTCCGCAACCGCACTCGGGATCCCCGAGCTCGCCACCCTGATGCACCACGGGGTGCCCACCTACGCGTGGGACCCGGCGGACTCCGAACCGTGGAACCCGGCCGCCGGCAGGTGGGCGTCGGCGGTCCGTTCACTGCTGCCCGCGCGGTGATCGAGGTCGAGCGCTCACGGGGATCGGGCGCGTGCCGGATGATGGTCCCCAGAGAGCCGACACCCGCACCGGAAGAGGGACGCGCATGGCGACCACCACGTTCACGGTCCACACGAGCCTGTCTCCGAGTGAGGTCCTCTCGGTGATCACCGACTTCGGCCCCGACCGGGCCCGGTGGTGGCCGAACGTCGACGAGGCGCACTTCAAGCTGCACGACCAGGGCCCCGACTGGGCAGAGGTGACCGAGGGCACCGGCCTGGGCTGGGAGCGTGAGCGCTACTCGTGGGACGCCGCGACGGGCACGGTCACGATCGACACCCTCGACTCCAACCTGTGGGCGCCGGGCAGTGGCTGGCGGTACGACCTCGTCGGGGCAGGCGACGGCACCGACCTGCGCGTGACGCTCACCCGGGTGCCGGGCTCGCTCAAGGGGAGGCTCATCGCTGCGCTGATTCCCGTCGCCGGGGCGCGCGCACTGGGCAAGCAGTTCCAGACGGTGCTGCGCAGGGCCGAGAGTCGATGACCGCCCGGTGGCGTCGTCCGTGGCTCGTCACCCAGGTCTGGAGATCGGCTCGAAGGACACCTTGAGCGCCTCGAGGGTGACCGTCCGCTCCCGGACGGCGAGCCGCCTGAACAACGGTGCGGCCAGGCGGTACGCGCCGTACAGGTTCAGCTTGGCGTGGAGCCGGACGAGGGTCTGGGTCCCGGTCGTCCGCAGCGAGTAGCCCGGCCAGCCTTCTGTCTTGAGCTTGCCCGCCTTGGACTTGTCCCACCAGTGGAAGACGACCTCCCGGGGCGCGTCGAGCTCGACGATCTCACCGGGCGTCGGCCCGTACGTCGTCTCGTCGAGGAACGTCGTCCCGAGGCCCACCTCTCCGGGTGAGGTCTGACGAGTTCGCTTGAGGATGGTGCCCTTGCTGGGCATCCATTCGTCGTATCCGTCGATGTCGACGAGTCGTGAGAACACCTGGTCGATCGGTGCCGCGATCGTCCGCTCGATGACGAACTCGATCGATTTCATGGTCCCGAGGATCCTCTCCCGGCCAGTGGCCCGGCAAGGTTCACCGAGCGCGTGCAGGGACCAGGAGCCAGGCTCCGGTGCCGCCCCGCCCGCCGGGAAGCGGGTCAGCCGTTGCCCGAGTCGGCGTTCCCGCAGTCGGTGTCGGCCGTGGTGGCCCGGGCGGTGCTGTAGTCCTCGTTGACCAGGCGGAAGCCGGCACCCATCCAGGTCAGCGCCCGGGTGACCCGGGTCCCGGCGAGCACGCTGCCGGGGTAGCGCTCGAAGTCGATGAGCAGGTGGGTGAGGTTGCCGGCTGCGGCACCGTCGGCGGTGAGCACGCCGCTCCCGGAGTCGCCGGGGAGCCCGTCGGCGGCGGTCCAGCCGAAGCTGCGGTCGTACCAGTTCGTGGCCACGCCGGCCTTGCCGCGGCCCTGGCCCACGGCAACGGCGTACCCGTGGCCGTACCACTTGACGGCGGTCGGCTCGCAGCCGGTGTAGATGCCCTGCGGGCCGAGCGTGGGAGCCGGCATCTGTGGGTCGACGGTGAAGCCGGGGTCGATCTGGATGATCGCGAAGTCGTTGCCGATGCCGCCGTTGCCGAAGCCGTTGGCGCCGATGTCGCCGGCCAGGATCTTCTTCACCTCGCCGACCTTGGCCACCACGCCCGCGGCCGTGATCTGCATGAACACCGGCTGGTTGGCATGGCCCACGCAGTGCCCGGCCGTGCCGATGAAGTGGTGGCGGCCGTCGCTGGTCGGGGGCATCGCCTCCTCGGGGCCGTTGTAGTAGATGAAGTTCGCCGTGCATCCGTAGGGCGCAACCTGGCACGCGCCCGCCTTCACCGTGGGCTCCGCGGTGCGGTAGGCGTCGACCGTGGGACAGGGCTCGGTCACCGTCTCGTCCTTCTGGTCCGCACCGGCCAGGCCCCGGTCCACCCAGCGCTGGATCTGCTGCAGGGACGCGCCGTCGGTGCCGGCAGCGGCGATGCGGCGCTCGATCCGCGGAGTCATCCAGGAGGGCGCAGCCGTGCGCAGCCCAGCGGTCTCGGTCCCCGTTGCCGGGGTGAGCTCGGGGGTCGCCACCGAGGGTCCGGAGACCATCAGGCCGGCAGCGACGACCAGTGCCGCCCAGACCGCTGCGAGACGTCGGGAGTTGCGCATGACAGGCCTCCTTGCCCGAGCCATCGCTTCGCGGGCCCCATGCCCGGCAGGCTCGGCTCGATGGGTGAAACGAGCCAGCACCCGGGGCGTTACGAGCGGGGGGACCCCGACCTTCCGCCTACGGGACGATGAGGAACTTCTCGCCCGTGGCGGTGCGCGCGTAGCGGCGCAGCACGTCGAGGTCGAGCGCCTGGTCGAGCGAGATCTCCTCCGTGAAGTGGCTGGCGAACGTGGTCGTCAGCTCGGCGGCGATCCGGCCCCGGAGCCGCACGAGGTCCTCGACCGACAGGGAGGCGAGGAAGGGCATCAGCAGCCAGCCGCCGAGCCCCCAGGCGAACCCGAACCCGCGCCTCAGCTCGGTCGGGCGGCGGTCGAGGCCGCCGTAGATGTAGACCTGCTTGGGCACGTTGGTGCCGTAGCGGCTGTACGGCGCCGCGGGGTCGGTGACCGCGACCTCCATCGCGTTGAGGATGTCGCTGGCGAGCCGGCCCCCGCCGGTCGCGTCGAAGGCCATCGTCGCGCCGGTCGCGCGGATCGCCTCGACCAGGTCGGCCATGAACGACTCGGCGCTCGAGTCGACCACGTGGGCGGCGCCCAGGCCGCGCAGCAGGTCGGCCTGCTCGGGCCGGCGGACGATGTTGACCAGCCCGATGCCGTCGGCGAGGCAGACCCGGTTGAGCATCTGACCGAGGTTGGAGGCGGCGGCGGTGTGGACGAGCGCAGTGTGGCCCTCGCGGCGCATCGTCTCGACCATCCCGAGCGCCGTCAGCGGGTTGACGAACGAGGCGGCGCCGTCGGCAGCGGTCGCACCGTCGGGCAGCGGGAGGCAGCCCTGGGCAGCGGCCAGGACGAGCTCGCCGTAGGTCCCCTCACCCGCGAACCCGACCCGCCGGCCGAGCAGGGCCTGTGCCTCGGGCGCCTCCCCCGCGGCGACGACGACACCCGCCCCTTCGTTGCCGACCGGCATCGACCGGCCCAGCCGGGCGCGCAGGCTCGGCATCACCGCGTCGGGGACCGCCGCGGTCACGACCCTGCCGTCCGGGGTGTCATCGGCCTCGGCGGTGCCCGGGTCCGCCAGCGCCAGCAGCAGGGCCAGGTCCGAGGGGTTGAGCGGCGCCGCCTCCACCCGGACGAGGACCTGGTGCGGCTGCGGCTGCGGGGTGTCGACCGTGTCCACGGACACCCGGACCCGTC
>NZ_DASSXS010000096.1:0-7138 GCF_035703625.1 Nocardioides sp.
GTCCAGCCGGCGGGTCACCCCGACGGTCTCGAGGAACCGCTGGTCGTGGCTGACCACGACCAGCGTGCCCTCGTAGCCGGCCAGGGCGGACTCCAGCTGCTCGATGGCGGGCACGTCGAGGTGGTTCGTGGGCTCGTCGAGGACCAGGAGGTTGACCTCGCGGCCCTGGAAGATCGCCATCAGTGCCCGGGTCCGCTCGCCGGGAGACAGCGTGCGGGCCGCCCGTTCGACGTGGTCGGACCCGAGCCCGAACTTCGCCAGCAGGGTCCGCACCGCACCGCGGTCAGGCTCCCCACCGAGTGCCGAGCGCACCACGTCGACCACGGAGTCGTCGCTCTCGAGCAGTCCGCGCTGCTGGTCCATGACGCCGATCCGGACCCGGGCTCCCAGGCTGCGCCGCCCGGCGGCGAGCGGGAGCTCGCCCAGCAGTCCGGCCAGCAGCGTGCTCTTCCCGCTCCCGTTGTCGCCGGCCAGCAGCACCCGGTCGCCCCGGGCCAGCTCGAGGTCGACCGGACCCAGCCGGAAGGAGTCGCGCACCAGCTCGGCGGCGTCCAGCGTCGCCACCACGTCCGCCGACGGCGCTCCGGACGAGAGGGTGTAGCGCAGCTGCCACTCCTTGCGGGGCTGCTCGACGGGCTCGAGCCGCTCGGCGGCGCGGGACAGTCGGGCCGATCGCGCTCCCTGCCGGTCGGCCCGTGCCCTGAACCTCTCCCGCAGGTGCTTGTCCGGCTCCCCGGACCGGGCCACGTTGCGGTGGCCCCGCGCTGCCCAGTCGGCCCGCTGGCGCGCCTGGCCCTCCAGGTGGTCACGCTCCTCGGCGTATCGCCCGTAGGCGTCCCAGGCGTGGCGGCGCCGCAGGTCCCGCTCGGCCGCGTACTCCGACCAGCCGCCGGAGTGGTGGTGGACCGCGCGCTGGGGGAGGTCCAGCTCGACGACGCGGGTCGCGACCCGGTCGAGGAACGCCCGGTCGTGGCTGGCGGTCACCACCGGCCCGGTGTGTCCCGACACGAAGTCGACCATCAGCTCCAGCCCGCGGACGTCGAGGTCGTTGGTGGGCTCGTCGAGCAGCAGCACGTCATGACGGCTCAGCAGCACGGCGACGAGTGCGGCGCGGGCGGCCTGCCCGCCGGAGAGCGAGCCCAGGGGACGGTCGGAGTCGACCACCAGGCCCACCCGTGCCGCCACCTCGGGCAGCCGGTCCTCGAGGTCCGCGGCGCCGAGGGCGAGCCAGCGCTCGAGGGCGTCGCCGTACGCCGCCTCGGCCGCATCGGTCCCCGCGGCCAGCGCGTCCGCGGCGGCCTCCAGCGCCCGGTCCGCCGCGGCGACTCCCGTACGGCGGCGTGCGTACTGCAGCAGGGACTCGCCGGGGTCGGGCGTGACCTGTGGCAGCCAGCCGATCGTCGCGTTGCCGGGTGCGAGCCGGAGGGATCCGGACTCGACCGGCAGCTCCCCGACCACGGTGCGCATCAGGGTCGACTTGCCCGACCCGTTCTGGCCGACCAGGGCGACGACCTCGCCCTCGGACACGGTGAGGTCGAGGCCGGTGACGAGCGTGCGGGCGCCGAACGCGACGGCGAGACCCGACAGGGTGAGGGTGGTGGACATGGAGCTCCCGGGATGCGTGCGGCGGTCCCACGCGGGGTGGGCTGGCGGCGTCAGGAGATCTCCACGCGCCGGAGGCTACGAGGCGGCTCCGGGACGCGTCCAGCGATTTAGGGAGGGTGAGATCGAGTCGGCCCGCCGGCCGGGGGGCCTGTAGTGTGAGGGAGGCACAGCGTCGTGCACCCGCTGACCATCCGCGGAGCCACCGAGCACCCGTACTCCACGAGGACATCGCTGTGACCAAGCCCGTCGTACTCATCGCCGAAGAGCTGAGCCCCGCCACCGTGGACGCGCTCGGACCCGACTTCGAGATCCGCAGCTGCAACGGCGCCGACCGCGCCGAGCTCCTGCCGGCGATCGCCGATGTGGACGCGATCCTGGTCCGGTCGGCGACCAAGGTGGACGCCGAGGCCCTCGCCGCCGCGAAGCGGCTCAAGGTGATCGCCCGCGCCGGCGTCGGTCTCGACAACGTCGACGTCAAGACCTCGACCCAGAACGGCGTGATGGTCGTCAACGCGCCGACCTCCAACATCGTGTCCGCCGCCGAGCTGGCCGTGGGGCTGATGCTCGCGGCAGCCCGGCACCTCTCGCCCGCCCACGCGGCGCTCAAGAACGGCGAGTGGAAGCGGTCGAAGTACACCGGCATCGAGCTCTACGAGAAGACCGTCGGCATCGTCGGCCTCGGCCGGATCGGCGTCCTCGTCGCGCAGCGGCTCAGCGCGTTCGGGATGAACGTGATCGCCTTCGACCCCTACGTCCAGGCTGGCCGCGCCGCCCAGATGGGCGTGCGTCTCGTCGACCTCGACACCCTGCTCGCCGAGGCCGACTTCATGTCCGTCCACCTCCCCAAGACCCCCGAGACGGTCGGCCTGATCGGGACCGAGGAGCTCGGGCGGGCCAAGCCGAGCCTGGTGCTCGTCAACGCCGCGCGCGGCGGCATCGTCGACGAGGAGGCGCTCTACGACGCCCTCAAGACCGGCCGGATCGCCGGGGCCGGGCTCGACGTGTTCGCCTCCGAGCCGTGCACCGACAGCCCGCTGTTCGAGCTGGAGAACGTCGTCGCCACCCCCCACCTCGGCGCCTCGACCGACGAGGCCCAGGAGAAGGCAGGGGTCGCGGTCGCCCGCTCCGTCCGGCTGGCCCTCTCCGGAGAGCTCGTGCCTGACGCCGTCAACGTCCAGGGCGGCGTGATCGCCGAGGACGTGCGCCCCGGCCTCCCGCTCACCGAGAAGCTCGGCCGCGTCTTCACCGGGCTGGCCGGTGGCGCCGCGCAGCAGATCGACGTCGAGGTCCGCGGCGAGATCACCGAGTACGACGTCAAGGTGCTCGAGCTGGCGGCCCTCAAGGGGGTCTTCTCCGACATCGTCGAGGAGCAGGTGTCCTACGTGAACGCCCCCCTGCTGGCGGCCGAGCGGGGCACCGCCGTACGCCTGGTCACCGAGGGGGAGAGCCCCGACCACCGCAACCTGATCACGATCCGAGGCACCCTCGCCGACGGCTCCCAGGTGTCGGTGAGCGGCACCCTGATCGGGATCAGCCAGAAGGAGCGGCTGGTCGAGGTCAACGGGTTCGACGTCGACATCGAGCCGACCGACCACCTGGCGTTCTTCAACTACGAGGACCGGCCGGGCATGGTCGGCACGGTCGGCCGCATCCTCGGCGACGCCGGCGTCAACATCGCCGGGATGCAGGTCTCCCGCGACGCCAAGGGCGGCTCCGCGCTGGTGGCGCTGTCGGTGGACACCGCCATCCCAGCCGAGACGCTGGCCGAGATCGAGACGGCGATCGACGCCGACTCGGTGCGCGCGGTCAACCTGACCTGAGGTCGGCAGCCCCGGTCGCCGAGTGGCCCGTCCGGGCCATCCGGCCATGGCTCGTTCGGGTCACGTTCGTATAACGATGGTGAGTCGGTCTGGCGTCGATGTGTAACACGTCACAGGATGCTTCCGGCGACTCGGGGCGCCTGGGAGGGCTCCGGGGGCGCTGTGTCCAAATCCAGGCACAAATCCCGGCTATGACAGCCCTTGAGCAAGGAACTCACATTGCCCAGATCAAACCCTCGCAGAACCCGCCATCTTGCGGTTCTCGCTGCGGGCGGCCTCCTGACCGGAGGCCTGTTCGCACTCACGCCAGCCACTGCCTCGCCCGGTGAGGCGGGCCCCAGCGACGCGCCGAGCGAAGCAGGACGTGACACCGGCCACGAGCCGAAGCACCCGCTGAAGATCAAGGAGAAGCGCGACCTGCAGCTGCAGGCGGCGCTGGAGCGCAAGCTCACCGGCCAGGCGCCGGCCCCCGACGACCGCTCGGTCAAGCTCAGGAACGAGGGCACCGACCGCATCTTCGTGGTGCTCGCCGAGTTCGGCAACGAGCGCTACCAGGGTGCCGGCAGCGCCGCGTGCGGTGCGGGCTGCTTCACCGACAACCCGCCCTACGACATCTCGGACCCGGAGCCCAAGACCTTCGACGGTCCGCTGCACAACCAGATCCCGAAGCCCGACCGGACCAAGGACAACTCCACCCTCTGGCAGGCCGACTACAACCGGGCCCACTACGAGGACATGTACTTCAACCGGATGGCGTCGTACTACGAGCGCCAGTCCTCCGGCCGCTACTCGGTCGACGGTGACGTGACCGAGTGGGTGAAGGTGCCCTACAACCAGGCCCTCTACGGTCGCGGCTACTGCGGCAACCCGCCGGGAGCCCCGGTGACCACCTGCGCCTCGACCAAGGCCCTGGTGCGTGACGCGCTGGCGGTCTGGGTCGACCAGCAGCTGAAGTCCGGCAAGACCATGGCGGAGATCCAGGACTACCTGAAGACCTTCGACATCCAGGACCGCTACGACATCGACGGCGACGGCAACCTGCAGGAGCCGGACGGCTTCATCGACCACTTCCAGATCGTCCACGCGGGCGGCGACGAGGCGGCCGGTGACCCGACCTACGGCACCGACGCCATCTGGAGCCACCGCTGGTACAGCAACCTCCAGGCGGGAGGCCCCGGAGGCCTGCCCGGCGTCAACATCGGCTCCAACGCCGGTGCCTTCGGCAAGGGCGCTGACCCGGCCAACCCGGTTCCGAACCACCCCACCGGCGTGTGGGTCGGCGACTACACCATCCAGCCCGAGAATGGCGGCCTGGGCGTGTTCGCCCACGAGTTCGGCCACGACCTCGGCCTGCCGGACCTCTACGACACCTCCGGCAACACCGGCGGCGCGGAGAACTCCACCGGGTTCTGGTCCCTGATGTCCTCGGGCGCCAACATCGGCGACGGTGGTCCTGACGGGATCGGCGACGCTCCGACCGACCTCGGTGCCTGGGAGCTGTTCCAGCTCGGCTGGCTCAACAAGCAGGGCGGCCGGGGCCCGTTCTACGACGTCGCCCGGGCAGGGCAGACCTCCACGCACACGCTCGGCACCAACGTCCCGTTGACGGACGCCGGGGCGCAGGCGCTGTTCACGGTGCTCCCGGACAAGAAGGTCCCGCTCGCCCTGGGCGCGCCGTACGCCG
Organism: Nocardioides sp.; assembly: GCF_035703625.1. Taxonomy (GTDB): domain Bacteria; phylum Actinomycetota; class Actinomycetes; order Propionibacteriales; family Nocardioidaceae; genus Nocardioides. The sequence continues at coordinate 5,110 of NZ_DASSXS010000096.1, forward strand.
GGTCGCAGATGTTCTGGTCGACGCAGGGCGACGACCTGAACACCTCGATGACCAAGACCGGTGTCTCGGCCGGAAACCTCACCGCGCAGGTCAACTACCAGATCGAGACCGACTGGGACTACACGTTCCTGGAGGCCCAGGTCGGCGGTGCATGGACGCCGGTGGCGACGAACCTCTCCGACACCGCCGGTGACCAGAGCGGGTTCAACGGCAGCAAGACCGGCATGACCGGTGCCACGTCCGGCTGGACCGCGATGACGGCGACCCTGCCGGCCGGCACCACCGCCGTCCGGTTCCGCTACCAGACCGACGGCGCGGTGGCCGAACCCGGCTTCCGCGTCGACAACATCGCGGTCAACGGCACCACGATCGGCACCGCAGAGACCGCCGACGAGGGCTGGGAGTTCGGAGGCTTCGTCCGGACCACCGGCTCGGAGGTCCAGGAGTTCTTCAACGCCTATGTCGCGGAGAACCGTCAGTACGACGGCTACGACACGTCACTGCGGACGGCGTACAACTTCTCGACGCCGCTGACCAACCCGGACCGGGTGGAGAGCTACCCGTACCAGAACGGTCTGCTCATCTCGTACTGGAACTCCCAGTACACCGACAACAACGTCGGCGACCACCCGGGCGAGGGGCTGATCCTGCCGATCGACTCCCACCCGACGCTGCCGCACTGGAGCGACGGCACGCTGATGCGGCCGCGTGCCGCGTCGTACGACTCGACCTTTGGGCTCGAGAAGACCGACGCGATCACGCTGCACACGCAGACGCTCGACAACGCCGGACGGGTGGTCAACCTGACCGGGGCGATCGCCTCGCAGGCTGCGGTCCCGACGTTCGACGACACCGGTGTCTGGTGGTACGCGAGCGACGCGCACGTGAAGAAGGGCGCCCACCCGGGTCGCTACCAGCCCGGCTGGTACAGCGTCGACCCGCCGAACACGGGCACCACCATCACGGTGCAGTCGACCAGTGGCAGCGCGATGACGGTGAAGGTGGCGCCGAAGTAGCCATCACCACCGCCTGACAACGCTGACCCGCCCGAAACTTTCGGGCGGGTCAGCGCATTTCGCGGGTCAGCGGGTGCCGGACTGGTAGGCCAGCACGACGGCCTGGAGGCGGTCGCGCACGCCGAGCTTCATCAGGATCCGGGCGACATGGGTCTTGACCGTCCCCTCGCCGATCACGAGCCGCTCGGCGATCTCGGCGTTCGAGCAGCCGTCGGCCATCAGAGCGAGGACCTCGTGCTCACGCCCGGTGAGGCTCGAGATCGCCTCGAGCCTCTCGGGAGTACGTCGCCGCGCCAGCTCGTCGGCGACCCGCCGCGCCACCGAAGGCGCCAGGACCGAGTCGCCGGCGGCGGCAGCCCGGATCGCGGTCAGCAGCCGGTCGGCCGGGGCGTCCTTGAGCAGGAAGCCGCAGGCGCCGGCGGCCAGGGCGTCGTAGACGTTGCGATCGGTGTCGAAGGTGGTCAGGACGACGACGCGGGTGCGCGCCCCGCCGGCAGTGAGGCGGCGGACGGTCTCGAGCCCGTCCAGCCTCGGCATCCGGATGTCGAGGAGCAACACGTCGGGGTCGTGGCGGGCGACGAGGTCGAGTGCGTCCAGCCCGTCCTCGGCCTCGGCGACGAGATCGATGCCGGGCTCGGTGCCCAGGATCATCCGCAGGCCCGAACGCACGAGGTGCTCGTCGTCCGCGGTGACCACGGTGATCGTCATCGGGCCGCCAGCGGAAGCGTGGCGTGGACGACGAAGTCCCCCTCCGGGCCGGGGCCGGCCTCGAGCTCGCCGCCGTACAGGGCAGCCCGCTCGCGCATGCTGATCAGGCCGTGGCCGACCCGGGAGTCAGGTGCGGCCGGCGCCCGGACGGAGGGATTGCTGACCCGGATGGTCAGCGTCTCGGCGCCGTAGCCCACCCGCACGCTGGTGGGCGCGCGTCCCCCGTGCTTGAGGGCATTGGTCAGCGCCTCCTGGACGATGCGATAGGCCGAGAGGTCGAGCCCCGGAGGAAGGGGACCGGGCGT
>NZ_DASSXS010000277.1:0-31698 GCF_035703625.1 Nocardioides sp.
TGCTGGGGGCTCGCGGCAACAGCGGGGTCATCCTCAGCGAGATGCTCGGCGCCTTCGCCCAGCGCGTCGCCGGCCGGGAGCCGGGGGAGCGCAACGCCACCGTCATGGCCGAGGCGATGACCCGGGCGAGCAAGGCGAGCTACGCCGCCGTGGGCGAACCGGTCGAGGGAACCATCCTCACCGTGGCCCGTGCCGCCGCGGAGGCCGGCGCTACCAGGGCCGACGACCACGACGCCCGCGCTCGGGACGTGATGGCGGCCGCCGCGCAGGCGGCGCGGGAGGCCCTGGCCCGGACCCCCGACCAGCTGCCGACCCTGCGCGAGGCCGGTGTCGTCGACGCCGGCGGTCGCGGTCTCAGCGTGATCCTCGACGCGGCGGAGACCGTCCTCACCGGACGCCGGCCCGTCCCGGTCACGACACCGATCGGTCGCCCGACCATCCCGGTCCCGCACCCGGCCGGGGACCTCACCGAGGACGGGCCGGCCTACGAGGTGATGTACCTGCTCGATGCCGAGGACGACAAGATCCTCGGGCTCAAGAGCGATCTCGCGCCGCTGGGCGACTCGCTCGTGGTGGTGGGCGGCGACGGGCTGTTCAACGTCCACGTGCACGTCGACGACGTCGGCGCCGCGATCGAGGCCGGGATCCGGGCCGGGCGCCCCTACCGGGTCCGGGTCACCCACTTCGCCGAGCAGGTGGCCGAGGCCCGGCAGCAGTCCGTCGAACGACGGGGGCGACGGATCGTCGCGGTCGCCGCCGGACCGGGGCTCGCCGAGCTGTTCGCCGAGGCCGGGGCCGTCGTGGTCGAGGGTGCCCCGGGCCGACGCCCGTCGACCGGCGAGATCCTGGAGGCGATCACCACCTGCGGCGCCGAGGAGGTGGTGGTCCTGCCCAACGACCCCGACTCGATCCGTTCAGCCGAGGTCGCCGCCCGCACCGCCGAGAGCGACGAGAAGCTCACCGTGGCGGTCATCCCGACCCGCGCCCAGGTCCAGGGCCTGGCCGCCCTCGCCGTGCACGAGCCCGGGCGGAGCTTCCAGCAGGACGTGCTGGAGATGACCGCCACCGCGCGCCACGCCCGTCACGGCGCGGTCACCGTCGCCGCACGGCAGGCGATCACCATGGCCGGGCCGTGCGAGCCGGGCGACGTGCTGGGGGTGGTCGAGGGCGACTTCGCGGTGATCGGCGACGACCTGTACGCCGTCGCCGCCGAGGTGCTCGGACGGCTGCTGGGCGGCGGCGGCGACCTGGTCACCCTGGTTACCGGCGACGGGGCGACCGACGACCTGGCCCGACGCTGCACCTCCCACGTCGAGGAGCACCATCCCCACGTCGACGTCGTCGTCTACGACGGTGGCCAGGAGCGCTATCCGCTCCTGCTCTCGGTGGAGTGAGGCCGTTGTCCGCGATCACCCCTGACTCACCGGTGGCGAGCGTCTTCGGCCGCGCCACCAAGAAGCGCGACGCCGTCATCAACGGCCTCGGCATCGAGACCGTCGGCGACCTGCTGTCCCACTTCCCGCGCCGGTACGTCGAGACCTCGGAGCTCTCGGAGCTGGACGCCCCCGTCGAGGGCCAGGTCGTCAGCGTGGTCGGTGAGGTGACCTCCAGCGAGGTCAGGAGCTTCAAGAACCGGCGGACCAACAAGCTCAGCTATCGCGTCGAGGTCCGGATCAAGACCAACGGCCCGGGCTTCACGATGTCGTTCTTCGTGCCCTGGAAGGCGCAGGCCGACAAGGAGCAGCACCGGATGGCCCCGGGCAACCGCGGGATGTTCACCGGGAAGGCCCAGCGGTTCAACCAGGCCTGGCAGATCGCCTCGCCCCACTCGGTCATGTTCACCGGGAACGGCGACGACGACGGACTGGCCGCCAGCCTCAAGGGGCTGCTCCCGATCTACCCCGTCACGGCGACGGTCTACTCCTGGGACGTCCAGAAGGCGGTGCAGCTCGCCCTCGACCTGGTGAGCGACGTACCCGACCTGTTCCCGGAGGAGCTGCGCGAGCGGTACTCCCTGCTCGACGTGTCCACCGCCCTGCGCTGGATCCACGCCCCCGACGACTACCGGCAGGTGGGGGCGGCGCAGAAGCGGTTCCGCTTCGAGGAGGCGCTGGTCACGCAGCTGGTGCTCGCCCGCCGCCGCCGTGAGCTCCGCGAGCAGGGCGGCCAGGCACGGACCGGCGACCAGGGAGGGCTGCTGGCCGCCTTCGACACGCGCCTGCCCTTCGAGCTCACCACCGGCCAGCGGGAGATCGGCGCGGTGATCGAGCAGGAGCTCGCCCGCCCCCACCCCATGAACCGGTTGCTCCAGGGCGAGGTCGGCTCCGGAAAGACGCTGGTCGCCGTCCGGGCGATGCTGCGCACCGTCGACTCGGGTGGCCAGGCCGCGCTGCTCGCCCCGACGGAGGTGCTGGCCCAGCAGCACCACCGGTCGATCACCGCGATGCTCGGAGACCTTGCCGGTGGCGGAATGCTCGGCGGCGCCGCCGAGGCGACGGCCGTGGCGCTCCTCACCGGTTCCATGTCGAAGGCCCAGCGCCAGGAGTCGCTGCTCCGGATCGCCAGCGGCGAGGCCGGTCTGGTGATCGGCACCCACGCCCTGCTCGAGCAGAACGTCAGCTTCGCCGACCTCGGCCTGGTCGTGGTCGACGAGCAGCACCGCTTCGGCGTCGAGCAGCGCGCGGCCCTGACCGACAAGGCCGGATCGCCTCCGCACGTCCTGGTCATGACCGCGACCCCGATCCCGCGGACCGTCGCCATGACCGTCTTCGGCGACCTCGAGATCTCCACGCTCGCCGAGCTGCCGGCCGGCCGCGCCCCCATCCAGACCAACGTCGTGCCGCTCGCCGACCAGCCCCACTGGATCGACCGGGTCTGGGAGCGGGTGCGCGAGGAGGTCGGCAAGGGCCACCAGGTGTACGTCGTCTGCCCCCGGATCACCGGCGACGAGCCGGAGGAGGGGGAGGTCGACCAGCGCGACATCGACGACGAGGGCAACGACACGACGCCGCAGGTCTCGCTGAACGCCGTCGAGGAGCTCCACGCAGAGCTCGGGCGGGGGCCGCTCGCAGGGCTCCGGCTCGGCGTGCTCCACGGGCGACTTCCTCCGGACGAGAAGGACCGGACCATGCGCGCGTTCGCAGCCGGTGACCTCGACGTCCTGGTGTCGACGACCGTGATCGAGGTCGGTGTGGACGTGGCCAACGCAACCGCGATGGTCCTGCTCGACGCCGAGCGGTTCGGCGTCTCGCAGCTCCACCAGCTGAGGGGCCGGGTCGGCCGGGGCGGGCTCCCCGGGTTGTGCCTCCTGGTGACCCGCTCCGAGGCGGGCTCCCCGGCGCGTGAGCGTCTCGACGCCGTGGCGGCGTCCACCGACGGGTTCGAGCTGAGCCGGATCGACCTCGACCAGCGTCGCGAGGGCGACGTCCTGGGCAAGTCGCAGTCGGGCTTCCGCTCCAGCCTGCAGAACCTGCGGGTCCTGCGCGACGAGAAGACGATCGTCACCGCGCGCGAGGCGGCCGAGGCCCTGCTCGATCGGGACCCCGCGCTGGCGCGGGCGCCGCGCCTCGCCGAGGCGGTGGCCCGGATGGAGCAGTCTCGTCAGTCCGGCTTCATGGAGAAGGCGTAGACCGTGACCCCGACAACCGCGGACCCGGAGCGACCATGACCCGGATCATCGGCGGATCCGCCGGCGGGCGCCGCATCAGGACGCCGCGGGGAGACAGCACGCGCCCGACGAGCGACCGGGTGCGTGAGGCGCTGTTCTCCTCGATCGAGGCCTGGTGCGGATCCCTGCACGGACTCCGGTTCCTCGACCTGTACGCCGGCTCCGGCGCGGTCGGGCTCGAGGCCTGGTCGCGGGGGGCGGGGGTGGTCACCCTCGTCGAGCAGGATCGCCGCACGGCGAACCTGATCGTCGGGAACGCCAACGCGATCGGCTTCGGCAGGGCCAACGTGGTCACCGCGTCGGTGGCCGGCGCCCTCCAGCGTCCCCCCGCGGCGCCGTACGACGTCGCCTTCCTCGACCCGCCCTACCCGGTCGACGACGAGACGGTGGCCACCACCCTGCAGGGCCTCGTCGACCACGACTGGCTCGTGCCGGGCGCCCTCGTGGTGGTCGAGCGGTCCTCGCGGAGCCCGGAGCCGGGCTGGCCGGGCGGGTTCACCGACCAGCGCCGCAAGCGCTACGGGGAGACCACCCTTTGGTACGGTCACGCCCCGTCCCCGTCGTCGGGACCCGCCCCCAGCGAGGAGTAGCCCGTGCGCCGAGCCGTCTGCCCCGGATCGTTCGACCCGGTCACCAACGGGCACCTCGACATCGTGGCCCGCGCCTCCCACCTGTTCGACGAGGTGGTGGTCGCGGTGGGCGTCAACAAGTCCAAGAGCCGGCTGTTCACCCCCGACGAGCGGATCGACATGCTGCGCACGGCCTGTGAGCCGTTCGACAACGTGACCGTCGACGGGTTCACCGGGCTGCTCACCGACTTCTGCCGTGACCGTGGCATCCGCACGATCGTCAAGGGACTGCGCGCGGTCAGCGACTTCGACTACGAGCTGCAGATGGCCCAGATGAACGCCTCGCTCGCCGAGGTGGAGACCGTCTTCGTGCCGACCAGCCCGGAGTACTCCTTCCTGGCGTCGAGCCTGGTCAAGGAGGTCGCCACGTTCGGCGGCGACGTCTCGGGGCTGCTACCCGCCTTCGTCCACGACCGGTTGGTGCGCCGGCTGGCCGAGCGCGACCCGGCCGGGAGCTGAGCCGGTTGCCCTTTTGCCGTGCCGGTGCCGCGGCGGTTACGATTCCCGGACAGTTCTGTCGTGTGCCCGGACCCGGAAAGTGATCTCCTCAAGCAGCCTGGACCCGAGAGCGCCGCTCGTGCTCGACATTCGCGAGCTCGGCCGCCGCCCGGGGTCCCAGCGCAAGGTGACCCGAACGGTTCCGGCTCCGTCAGGGCTGGGTATCGAAGTCCTTCGTGTCCCCGAAGGTTCGCCGGTCGAGATCGACCTGCGTCTGGAGGCGGTCATGGAGGGGGTGCTGGTCACGGGCTCGGCGGCAGTCGGGCTCGACGGTGAGTGCGTGCGGTGCCTGGAGCGGATCTCCGACGAGGTCGAGGTCAGTTTCCAGGAGCTGTTCGTCTACCACGACCAGGGCTCACACCGGGGCGGTGACGCAACACCAGCCGACCAGGAGGACGACGAGACCAGCCGGCTCGAGGGCGACCTGCTCGACCTCGAGCCCCTGCTGCGGGACGCGGTGGTGCTCGCACTGCCGTTCCAGCCGCTGTGCGAGGACGATTGTCCCGGACTGTGCACCGAGTGCGGTGCGCGTCTGGCCGACGACCCGGACCACGCCCACGAGGCTGCGATCGATCCGCGGTGGGGGAGGCTGCAGGAGCTTCAGCAGGGCGAGGAATGATTCGAGGCCGAGAACCGGCCCTAGGTAGTAGGAGAGAACAGTGGCTGTCCCGAAGCGGAAGATGTCGCGGAGCAACACGCGTCACCGTCGCTCGCAGTGGAAGGCCGTCGCGCCCTCCCTGGTGACGTGCGCCAACCCCGCCTGCGGGGCCAAGCACCTGCCGCACCGCGCGTGCGCGGAGTGTGGCCAGTACGGCGCCCGGTCCGGCCGTCGCCAGGTCCTCTGAGCCCGCGACCAGCGGGGTCGACGGTGTGACCGGGTACGAGGAGCTCCGGGCGGCGCTCGGGAACCCGACGCTGGAACCCGAGCTGCTCGAGCGAGCCCTCACCCATCGTTCGTTCGCCTACGAGAACGGCGGGCTGCCGACCAACGAGCGGCTGGAGTTCCTCGGCGACGCCGTCCTCGGCGTGGTCGTGACCGAGACGCTCTACCTGACCCACCCCGACCTCTCCGAAGGTCGGCTGGCCAAGCTGCGGGCCGCCGTCGTCAACGCCCGGGCGCTGGCCGAGGTCGGCCGGGAGATCGGCCTCGGCGAGTACGTCAAGCTCGGCCGCGGCGAGCAGGTGACCGGTGGCCGCGGCAAGGCATCGATCCTCTCCGACACCCTCGAGGCCGTGCTCGGGGCGGTCCACCTCAGCGGCGGGTTCGAGGTGTCCTCGCAGGTCGTCCACCGGCTGTTCGACCCGCTGATCAAGGCGGCCAGCGCTCTCGGCGCCGGCCTGGACTGGAAGACCTCGCTGCAGGAGCTCTCCGCCGAGCACGCGCTCGGCGTGCCGGAGTACGTCATCGCCGACGAGGGCCCCGACCACATGAAGACCTTCACCGCCCAGGTCCGGGTGGGCGAGGAGCTCTACGGCAACGGTGTGGGCCGGTCGAAGAAGGAGGCCGAGCAGGCCGCCGCGGAGACGGCGTACGGCGAGATCGCAGCCCGCCTCGGCGTCGAGGACCCCGCCGTGCGAGCCGCCACGGCCGCCGCCAACGACTGACCTTCCCGACGTAGCCGTGCCCGAGCTCCCCGAGGTCGAGGTCGTCCGCTCGGGACTCGCGCGCCACGTGCTCGGCCGGTCCATCACCCGGGTCGAGGTTCTCCATCCGCGCCCCGTCCGTCGCGACCCGCGGGGACCGGAGGGCTTCGCCCTGGCCCTGACCGGCCGCCGTATCGAGGCCGCGCGGCGGCGTGGGAAGTACCTCTGGCTGCCCCTCGACAACGGTGACGCCCTGCTCGGGCACCTCGGCATGAGCGGGCAGCTGCTGGTGCAGCCGCCCGGAGCCCCCGACGACCGGCACCTGCGGGTGCGCCTGGTGCTGGACGAGGGGCTGGAGCTGCGTTTCGCCGACCAGCGCATGTTCGGCGGACTGTCGGTGTCGCCCGGCGGCGCCGAGCTGCCCCCCGAGATCGCGCACATCGCGCTCGACCCGCTCGACCCGCTGTTCGACGAGGACGCGATCGTGCAGCGGGTGCGTCGTCGTACCGCCGGGGTGAAGCGCTTGCTGCTCGACCAGACGCTCGTGTCGGGGGTCGGCAACATCTACGCCGACGAGTCGCTGTGGCGCGCCTGCATCCACGGCGACCGTCCCGGCGACCGGCTGACCCGCCCACGGATCCGCCTGCTGCTCGGGCACGCCCGGGCGGTGATGACCGACGCGCTGGGGGAGGGCGGCACGTCCTTCGACGCGCTCTACGTCAACGTCAACGGCGAGTCGGGGTACTTCGACCGCTCACTCGCCGTCTACGGCCGTGAGGGCCAGCCGTGCGCGCGCTGCGGCACCGCGATCCGCCGCGTCGCGTTCATGAACAGGTCGTCGTACTTCTGCCCGCGCTGCCAGCCGCAGCCTCGCCGGCGGAGGGCAGGACCCGGGATTGACCATGTCTCGTCTCGGTGAGACTCTTGTAGACGGCCCCAACACCGGGGGCTCCCATTCCACAGGGAAGGCTCATCCATGGCCAAGGCGCTGATCGGTTACATGAACAGCGACCTGCGGATCCCCGCCCGACTGACAGCCGAGAACACCCGGCTGCGCACCAGGGTGGCCGAGCTCGAGGCACTGGTGCTTCGCCTCTCGCAGGAGAACGACGCACTCGCGGCTGCCCACGCGGACGCACTTCTCGATCTCGGGTCCGAGACAATGCAGGAGATGCAGCCCGTCTGAGCGACGGACCTGCGCGGACGGCGTGACCCCAGTCATGTCGTCTCGTTGGGACGTGCATGCGCAGACTCATCACGCTCACGGCCGGCCTGACCCTCGGCGCCGGCCTGGCCATCGCCCCCATCCTTGCCGGTCCCGCCTCCGCCCACGGCGACAAGGGCGCCGACCTGCGCGAGGCGCGGACCTCCCTGCTCGCGAGCGGTGAGGACACGGCGTTGCGCAGCGGCAACGTGCAGCACCTCGCCAACAAGCCGGGAACGGCCGGGATCTCGGGGTGCTTCACCAAGACCGCCCCGCTGTTCGTGACCAGCGGGCTCGAGTCGGTCCAGGTGTGGAACGTCAAGGACGCCACCGACCCCACCCGGGTCGGAGTGCTCCAGAACGCGGTCTTCGAGAACGAGGCGATGAACTGCGGCGAGCGCCGCACCGAGGACGGCACGCGGAGGTTCGCGCTGATCGGCGTCGACCTGTACCAGGCGTCGGCCGCGGACCCCCAGCACTTCAACGCGGGGGGCAACGAGGTGGTCGTGGTCGACGTGACCGACCCCACGGCGCCCGAGATCGTGGGCCGCGCGCCGGCGCAGACCAGCACCCACACGGTCGCGTGCGTGGACGACTACAACTGCCGCTACGCCTACTCCGCGGGCGACAGCGGCTCCGGCACCTTCTCGATCATCGACCTGCGCAACATCGAGAAGCCCCGGGAGGTCGACAGCAACCCTGACAAGGCGGGTGTGCAGGCCTTCCGGTCGCCGACGGCCGGCCACAAGTGGAACTTCGACAATGCCGGGATCGGCACCCACACCGGGTGGGACGGCTCCTCGATGTGGAACGTCGACCGACCGCGGCACCCCCGGCTCCTCGCCACCACCGGCAAGGCCGGCGGGGCGGGTGACGCGGCCGGCGCCAAGGGGTACAACGACTTCATCCACCACAACTCGTTCCGGCCCAACGCGAAGGCCTTCCGGGCCCACAGCCGGCCCTCCCTCGCCAACGGAAACGTGCTGCTGGTGACCGAGGAGGACTACGAGCAGACCGACTGCGCCAAGGCCGGGTCGTTCCAGACGTGGCACATCAGGAGCCTCAACGGCGGCCGCGGCGGCATCGTGCCGCTCGACAAGGTCGAGCTCGCGGACCTCGGCAACTTCCCGAGCCCGCGGGGGGCCTTCTGCTCCGCGCACTGGTTCGACTACCGACCAGGCGGGATCGTGGCGATCGGCTACTACGGCGGCGGGACCCAGTTCATCGACGTACGCCACCCCCGGGCCCTGAAGTCGCACGGCTACGCCCACTGGGGCATCTCCGAGGTGTGGGACGCCATGTGGGTCCCGGTCTACGACCGCCGGGGGAACCAGACGGGCGCCAGCAGCAACGTCGTGCTCGCGGTGGACCTGGCCCGCGGCCTCGACGTCTACTCCGTCGACGTCCCCGGAGACGGTCGCGGCTCGAACCCGTACCCGTCCGCCGTAACCGACCGTTCGGTGGTCGGCCGGATCTCGAACGGCGCGGTTCCGATCGGGCTGGTCGGGGCTGCGCTGGCGCTCGGAGCCGCCCTTCACCGGCGGTCGCGCCGGCAGACCTGACCCGGCGCCAGGCGGGTACTAGACCGAAAGCCCGATGGTGCGGGCACCACCGCGCGCGAGACGGTGGCGTTCTCGGCAACGGAACGGACCCCGCCCATGCTCAGGTTTGCGCTCATGCTCGTGGCACTGATGATCGCCGCCACGCCTGCTGCGCTCGGGGTGCTCCGGAACGCCTCGTTCACCCCTGAGACACCGGTGCGGATCGTGGAGCACCGCAGCAGCTCGACAGCCCCGGAGCCGAAGCACCCAGGGCCCGGAGTCGATGACCGGACCACGGGCGACGAAGATCGCGATTCCCGGCACGCGGAGCGCCGACAGGCGCACAATGTGGGGGATGACCGACCACCCCACTGTTCGTGACCGAGCCACCAAGGCGGCCGAAGCGCCGTCCTGGGTCCAGGTCTCCTATGGCGCGCCCCCGCGCGACCGCGGGCCGGAGCGCACCGGCAAGGTGCTCGGATGGGTGTCGGTCGCCGCCCTGGTCGCCCTGGTCGCCGTGGCCATCGGGGGCACCTTCGCCGCCCGGGACCTCGCCGAGAAGGAGGCGGTCAACGACGCAGTCTCCACCAGCGAGGTCCTCGCGAAGTCCGTCATCACCCCCGAACTGGAGGACAGCCTGCTGGAGGGAGACCCCAAGGCGATCGCCAAGCTGGACCGCGTGGTGGGCAACACCGACGCCGGCGTCGGCGGCTTCGCGGAGACGACCGGGATCGTGCGGGTCAAGATCTGGACGGCCGACGGGCTCATCGTCTACTCCGACGAGCACAGGCTGATCGGCAAGACGTTCGCGCTCGGCGAGGAGGAGCGCGAGGTGCTCGACAAGCCCATGACCCGCGCCGACATCTCCGACCTGGGTGAACCCGAGAACAAGTTCGAGCGGCGCCACGGCAGGATGCTCGAGGTCTACGGGCCGGTGTTGACGCCCAACGACACGCCGCTGCTGTTCGAGACCTATCGGCCCTACGACGTCGTCCAGGACCGCTCGGCACTGCTGTGGCGAGGCTTCGCGGGGGTCACCATCTCCAGCCTGCTGTTCTTCACCGTGCTGCTCCTGCCGATCGTGTGGCGGCTCCTCGACCGGCTCAGGCGCTCCCAGCGCCAGCGCGAGGAGCTGCTCGAGCGCGCCGTCGACGCCTCGATCGAGGAGCGGCGCAGGATCGCCGGCACCCTGCACGACGGGGTGGTCCAGGAGCTGGCCGCCACCTCCTTCACGGTGGCGGGCGCCGCCGCGCGCGCCGAGGCGCACCAGGACCCCGGCCTCGCCGCCGACCTGCACGGGGTCGCCGCGACCCTGCGCTCCAGCATCGGTGGCCTGAGGTCGCTGCTGGTCGACATCTTTCCCGCCAACCTGCGCACGGGCGGCCTCGCCGATGCGCTGGCCGACCTTGCAGCACCTCTCCGCTCGCGAGGCATCGACGTCACGCTCGACCTGGACCAGAGCGAGATCGACCTCGACCCGGAGGTCGAGCGCCTGGTCTTCCGGATCACCCAGGAGTGCCTGCACAATGTGCGGCGGCACTCCGGGGCGCAGAGCGTTCGGATCGCCTGGCGCGAGCAGGGTGAGGAGATGGTCCTGGACGTCGTCGACGACGGACGCGGGTTCGACCCCGCAGACGTGCTCGCCAAGCCGCGCGAGGGCCACTTCGGGGTGCGGGTGCTCGCCGACGTCGCCTCGGCCGCGGGAGCCGACCTCTCGGTCGCCACGGCACCCGGTGCCGGGTGCCACTGGCGGCTCCGGGTGCCGCGCCGGTGATCGGCGTACTGCTGGTCGACGACCACCCCCTGGTGAGGGCAGGCCTCGCCGGGCTGATCGGCTCGACCACCGAGGACATCAGCGTGGTCGGCGAGGCCGGCGGCGGCGAGGAGGCCATCCGTCTCGCCTCGGAGCTGCAGCCCGACGTCGTGCTGATGGACCTGTCCATGCCCGGGCCCGACGGCATCGAGTCCACCCGGCGACTCTTCGCCGGCGGGTACGACGGCGCCGTCGTCGTCCTGACCTCCTTCAAGGAGACCGACCGGGTCTCCGAGGCCCTCGGAGCCGGTGCGATCGGCTACCTGCTCAAGGACAGCGAGCCGGGCGACGTGCTGGCCGCGATCCGCGCCGCCGCCGCAGGCCATGCACCTCTCGACCCGCGGATCGCCCGCGCGCTGCTGCCCGACCGGGCCCCGGCCCCAGGGGCGGGGCTGAGCGCCCGCGAGCTGCAGGTGCTCCGGCTGGTGGCACGGGGCCTGGCCAACAAGCAGATCGCCCGGCGGCTCGAGATCAGCGAGCGGACCGTCAAGGTCCACCTCGGCAACGTGTTCCGGAGGATCGGCGTGACCGACCGCACCAGCGCGGCAATCTGGGCCCGCGACCACCTTCCGGCCGAGGACGCCTGAATCCTGCGGAGCCGGCTGCGGCGGAGGCCGGGGCGGCAATGCGGAGGGCCGCCGTGCGGCCGTAGGGATTCGATCCCGGCGAGGAGAACGACCCACGACACCCGGGACGGGGGGACGGGGTGGGGCGCCCCGGGTGTCGTGCGGGTCGACTGCCGATGCGACGGAAGTCCAACCTGCGAGTGAACTCCCGCCCGATCGGTAGCTGTTGTGACAATCGTCGTCGCCGCCCGGTAGGTAGCGCTATCGGGCTTTGGTACTAGTACGAAAGTTGACCCGCCCTTAACGCGTTGAGCGTTGTGGTGCTGGGGACTAGCGTCTGCGGACTGTGAGCCGTCTCGTCGAAACCGTCGTCCCGGCTCGTCTCGGCACGGGGTTCCGGTGGCTGCTGGCCTCGTCCTGGGTGAGCAACCTGAGCGACGGGCTGGCGATCGCGGCCGGACCGCTGCTGGTCGCCTCCCTGACCCACGATCCGTTCCTGATCGCACTCGCGGCCACCGTGCAGTGGCTCCCGCCGCTGGCCTTCGGGCTGTACGCCGGGGTGTTGGCCGATCGTCTCGACCGCAGGCGGCTCGTGATGGTCGGCAACCTCCTCCGGGTTGTCGTGCTGGTCGTCCTGAGCGCCGCCGTCGTCACCGGTCCTGCCTCCATCCCCGTCGTGCTGGCCATGCTCTTCCTGCTCGGTCTCGCCGAGGTGCTGACCGACAACACGGCGGCGACGCTGCTGCCGATGCTCGTGCACCGGCATGACCTGGGTGCCGCGAACTCCCGCCTGATGACCGGGTTCATCACCGTCAACCAGCTGGCCGGTCCTCCGATCGGTGCGGCGCTGTTCGTGGTCGGCTCGGTCTGGCCGTTCGTGACGCAGGCCGTGCTGGTCGGTCTGGCGGCGGTCCTGGTCTCGCGCATCGTCCTCCCCGCCCAGACCGAGGAGGAGGAGCCGCGCGGCCACCTGCGGCGCGACATCGTCGAGGGGTTCCGGTGGACGATCCACCATGCCGCGGTCCGGACCCTGGTGCTGACCATCTTCACGTTCAACATCACCTTCGGGGCCGCCTGGTCGGTCCTGGTGCTGTACGCCACCCAGCGACTGGGTCTCGGCGAGGTCGGCTTCGGCCTGCTCACCACGATCTCGGCGATCGGTGGCCTGCTGGGCACCCTGTCCTACGGATGGATCACCCGGCGCCTGAGCCTGGGGAACATCATGCGGGTCGGCCTCGTCATCGAGACGCTCACCCACCTGATCCTCGCTGTGGTCACGACGGCCTGGATCGCGATGGTGGTCTTCTTCGTGTTCGGCGCCCACGCATTCATCTGGGGGACGACCTCCCAGACGGTCCGGCAACGCGCCGTACCGTCCCGGCTGCAGGGCCGGGTCGGCAGCGTCAACCTCGTGGGTGTGTTCGGAGGCATGGTCATCGGCTCCGGGATCGGCGGCCTGCTCGCGCGGCAGTGGGGGGTCACGGCACCGTTCTGGTTCGCGTTCGCCGGATCGGCGATCTTCGTCGTCCTCATCTGGGGGCAGCTGACCCACATCGCGCACGCGGACGAGGAGACCCCGGCAGAAGTGTGAAGATGTGGGCGTGGACGCAGCTGCTCTGGTCGACCTCCTGCCCGACGGCGTCGTGACGACCGATCCCGAGGCGATCGAGAAGTACCGCTTCGACTGGTCCCGCGACTCCACCGCCGGCACCCCGCTCGCGGTCGTCCGCGCCGAGAACACCGACCAGGTCCAGACCGCCGTCCGGTGGGCCGCGGAGCACCGGCTGCCGGTGGTCCCGCGCGGCGCCGGGAGCGGGCTGTCCGGAGGGTCGAGCGCGATCGACGGCGGACTCGTGCTCAGCCTCGAGCGGATGCGGGCCATCGAGATCGACACCGACTGCCGGGTCGCCGTGGTGGAGCCGGGCGCGTTCAACGCCGAGGTGAAGGCGGCGGCTGCCGAGCACGGCCTCTGGTACCCGCCCGACCCGTCGTCGTACGAGATCTGCTCGATCGGCGGCAACGTCGCCACCAACGCCGGCGGCCTGTGCTGCGTGAAGTACGGCGTGACCACCGACTACGTCCTCGGCCTCGACGTGGTCCTCGCCGACGGCACGCTGGTCAGCCTCGGTGGCAAGCGGATCAAGGACGTGGCCGGCCTGTCCCTGCTCAAGCTGTTCGTCGGCAGCGAGGGCACGCTCGGCATCGTCACCCGGGCGATCCTGCGGCTGGTGCCGAAGCAGGCCGAGCGGTCGACGCTCGTGGCGTCCTTCGCGGACGTCGACGCCGCGGCCCGCGCGGTCGTCGAGGTCGGTCGGTCGATCCGTCCTTCCATGATGGAGCTGATGGACCACGCCTCGATCAACGCGGTCGAGGACTTCCGCCAGATGGGCCTGGACCGTGACGCCGGGGCGCTGCTCGTGGCCCAGTCGGACGCCCCTGGCGCCGCCCGCGAGCTCGAGGTCGCCGTGATGCAGGAGGCCTGTCAGGCGGCGGGCGCCACCGAGGTGTTCGTCACCGCCGACGCCGAGGAGGGGGAGATGTTCGTCGAGGCGAGGAGGGCGGCGTTCCCGGCGATCGAGCAGCGAGGGTCCCTGCTGCTCGAGGACGTCGGCGCCCCGATCCCGCTGCTGCCGGAGCTCCTCGCGGCGATCACGACGAT
Source organism: Nocardioides sp. (assembly GCF_035703625.1). Lineage (GTDB taxonomy): Bacteria > Actinomycetota > Actinomycetes > Propionibacteriales > Nocardioidaceae > Nocardioides. Next base: position 14,162 of record NZ_DASSXS010000277.1, read on the forward strand.
CGCGGACAAGTACGACATCGAGATCCCCGTCGTGGCGCACGCCGGCGACGGCAACACCCACCCGATCATCGTCTACGACGCCTCGGAACCCGCCTCCGAGCAGCGCGCCCGCGAGGCCTTCGACGAGGTGATGCACGCCGCGATCGCACTCGGCGGCACGATCACCGGTGAGCACGGTGTCGGCCGGGCCAAGAAGAGTGCCCTGCCCGACCAGCTCGGTCCCGAGGTGATGGCGCTCACCCGGCGGGTCAAGGACGCCCTCGACCCGGACGGAATCCTCAATCCCGGCGCGATCCTCTAGCGTCGGGCCCATGATCCACGAACGCCAGCTCTTCGGCCCCGGCCCGTCCAACCCCTACCCCGAGGCCACCGCCGCGCTCGGGGCACCGCTGCTCGGCCACCTGGACCCGCTCTTCATCGACCTGATGGACGAGACGTCCGACATGCTGCGGCAGGTGTGGGGGACGAGCAACGCCCGCACGCTGCCCATCTCGGCCACGGGATCGGCGGGCATGGAGGCCGCGTTCGTCAACACGGTCCACCCCGGCGACGTCGTCGTCGTCGCGGTCAACGGGCTCTTCGGGCAGCGGATGTGCGACGTGGCCGCCCGGTGCGGCGCCGAGGTGGTCCCGGTCGAGCACGAGTGGGGTCACCCGGTCGACGTGGAGCGGGTGCTCGCGGCCCACCCATCGCCGGCGATCATCGCGGCCGTGCACGCCGAGACCTCGACCGGAGTGCGCTCCGACATCGCCGCGCTCGGTGCCGCCAAGGGTGACGCCCTGCTGCTCGTGGACGCGGTGACCAGCATCGGCGGCATCGAGCTGCGCGCCGACGACTGGGGGATCGACGTCGGCTACGCCGGCACCCAGAAGTGCCTGGGCGTCGCCCCGGGGCTCGCGCCGTTCACGATCAACGACCGCGCGTTCGCCCGCCGGGTCGACAAGCCGCGGTCGTGGTACCTCGACCTCGGCCTGCTCGGCGGGTACGTCGGCGAGGCCAGCTCGAAGTCGGGTGGCCGGACCTACCACCACACCGCCCCGGTGGCCATGGTGGCGAGCCTGCACGGTGGGCTGCGGCGGATCCTCGACGAGGGGCTCGAGGAGGTGTGGGCGCGCCACGAGGAGGCGGGCCGCCTCCTCCAGGACGGCCTCGAGGAGATGGGCCTCGAACTGTTCGCCGCGAAGGGCCACCGGCTGCCGGAGCTGACCACCGTGAAGGTGCCGGAGGGGGCCGACTCGGCCGCCGTGCGGCGCTACCTCCTCGAGCGGCACGACATCGAGATCGGGGCCGGTGCCGGCGAGTTCGCGAGCACCGTGTGGCGGATCGGGCTGATGGGCCACAACGCCCGCCCGGACGCCGTACTCCTCGTCCTCGCGGCCCTCGAGGATGCGCTCGCCCACGCCTGAGCCGGGCCGCGCGCGGAGCGCGTGGTCCGCTGGCGAAGGGATTGAGCAAGCGTCGCGGCTGAGCCTGCGAGGACGCGGCAGCGTGTCGAAATCCACGACCCACCTACCCGGAACCGGGGAGTCCGGCAGGTAGGGTGAGCCGCGCTGAGCTTCCCCCGCGCCTTCAGCGACCGTTCGCCTTGGTGAGGAGCCCCGCGTTGTACCTGAAGAGCCTGACCCTGAAGGGGTTCAAGTCCTTCGCCTCCTCGACCACCCTCCAGCTCGAGCCGGGCATCACCTGCGTCGTCGGACCGAACGGCTCCGGCAAGTCCAACGTCGTGGACGCGCTCGCCTGGGTCATGGGCGAGCAGGGCGCCAAGTCGCTGCGCGGCGGCAAGATGGAGGACGTCATCTTCGCCGGCACTCCCGGGCGGCCGCCGCTGGGTCGCGCCGAGGTGCTGCTGACGATCGACAACACCGACGGTGCGCTGCCCATCGAGTACTCCGAGGTCACGATCAGCCGGACCATGTTCCGCAGCGGCGGGTCCGAGTACGCCATCAACGGCCATCCGTGCCGCCTGCTCGACGTCCAGGAGCTGTTGAGCGACTCCGGCATCGGCCGTGAGATGCACGTGATCGTCGGCCAGGGCCAGCTCGACGGGATCCTGCACGCCACCCCCGAGGACCGGCGCGGCTTCATCGAGGAGGCCGCCGGGGTCCTCAAGCACCGCAAGCGCAAGGAGAAGGCGCTCCGCAAGCTCGACGCCACCGACGGCAACCTCAACCGCCTGGGCGACCTCCTCGGCGAGATCCGGCGCCAGCTGAAGCCACTGGGCCGCCAGGCCGAGGTGGCCCGCCGTGCAGCCGGGGTCCAGGCCGACGTCCGCGACGCCCGGGCGCGGCTGATGGCCGACGACCTGGTCATCGCCCGCACGGCACTCGAGCAGGAGCTGGCCGACGAGTCGGTCCTGGTCGAGCGGCGCGCGGAGGTGGAGGCGGCGATCGCCCGCTCCCGGGAGGCCGAGGCCACGCTCGAGGCCGGGCTCCGGGAGGACCTGCCGGCCCTCGCCGACGCCCAGGAGACCTGGTTCGCCCTCAGCGGGCTGCGCGAGCGGCTCCGCGGCACCCAGTCCCTCGCCGCCGAACGCGTCCGCAACGCCGGCTCCGTCGAGGAGCCGGTCGACTCGGGCCGCGACCCCGACCAGCTGGAGGCCGAGGCGGCGCGGGTCGCCGAGCAGGAGCGGGCCATCGGGGCCGAGGTCGAGCAGCAGCGGACCGCCCTCGAGACCGCGGTCACCGCGCGTCGGGCCGCCGAGGACGCCGCGGCCGAGGAGGAGCGCCGGATCGCCGGCCTGCACCGCGCGGCGGCCGACCGACGCGAGGGCCTGGCCCGGTTGCACGGCCAGGTCAACGCGCTCAGGTCACGTGCCGCTGCGGCCGACGACGAGCTCGCCCGCCTGGGGCAGGCCCGTGAGGACGCCCAGGCCCGCGCGGAGCGGGCCCAGCGCGACTTCACCAGCCTCGAGACCAAGGTCGCCGGCCTCGACGCCGGCGAGGAGGGGCTCGACGCGGAGCACGAGGCGGCCACCGGCACGCTCGGAGACATCGAGGAGAGGCTGGCCAAGGCGCGCGAGGAGGCTCAGCAGGCCGATCGTGACCGCGCGTCGCTGCTCGCACGCCGCGACGCCCTCCAGATGGGCCTCACCCGCCGCGACGGCGCCTCGGCGCTGCTCGCCGCCTCCGACTCCGTCTCCGGCCTGCTCGGCTCCGTGGCGGCGCTGCTGTCGGTGCGTTCCGGGTACGAGACCGCCGTGGCCGGGGCCCTGGGCTCCGCCGCCGACGCGGTCGCCGTCCGCGACGCCGATGCCGCCGTCGAGGCCCTCGGACACCTCAAGACCGACGACCTCGGCCGGGCCGGCCTGCTGCTCGGTGGGGGAGCGGCCGGAGACCCGGAGATCAACCAGGACTGGCCCGGGCTCCCGCGCGAGGCGACGTACGCCGTCGACGTGGTGGACTGCCCGGCCGACCTGCGTGGTGCCCTCAACCGGCTCCTGTTCAAGGTGGCGGTCGTCGACGACCTCGCCAGCGCCCGTCGCCTGGTCACCGAGCTGCCCGACCTGACGGCCGTCACCCGCGACGGCGACGTCTTCGGAAGCCACTTCGCGTCGGGCGGCTCGTCGAGCCAGCCCAGCCTGATCGAGATCCAGGCCGCCGTCGACGAGGCGGAGACCCAGCTGGCGGAGGCGACGGCCAGCTCGGAGCGACTGGCCTTCGACATGTCCCGTCTCGAGGCGGAGCGGCTGGAGGCCCAGAAGCGCGTCGACGTCGCCCTGGCCCGCCTGCACGAGTCCGACGCGACCCTCGCGGCGGTCGCGGAGGAGCTCGGCCAGTACGGCTCGCAGGCGCGGGCCGCCCGCGCCGAGGCAGAGCGGGTGACCGCCGCCATCGCCCGCGCCGAGGAGGCACGCGACCAGGACCTGGCCGGTCTCGCCGAGCTCGAGGCCCGGCTGGCGACCGCCGACGAGGCCACCGACGAGGAGCCGGACACCAGCGAACGCGAGCGGCTGGTCGACGCGGCGCGCACGTCACGACAGGCCGAGATGGACGCCCGGCTGGCGGTGCGGACGTCCGAGGAGCGCGCGCGGGCCCTCCACGGCCGGGCCGACTCGCTGCGCCGGTCGGCGCAGGCCGAACGGGACGCCCGCGCCCGCGCGGCCGAGCGGCGGGAGCGACTGGTCCGCGAGGGCCGGGCGGCCGAGGCCGTCGGGGTCGCCGTCGCCGTGGTGCTGCACCGGCTGGAGGGCTCGGTGCGCCGGGCGGCGCAGGCGCGCGCGGAGCTGGAGGAGGCCCGGCGGGGGCGGGAGCAGGAGCTCATGTCGGTCCGCGCCACCCTGCGTGACCTGGACAAGGAGCACGACGAGCTCGTCAACTCGGTCCACCGCGACGAGATGGCACGCACGCAGCAGCGGATGCGCATCGAGCAGCTCGAGGAGCGTGCGCTCGAGGAGCTCGGGCTGGATGCCGACGCGCTCGTCGCCGACTACGGCCCCGACCAGCTGGTGCCACAGAGCCCGGTCGACGACGCCGAGGAGGCTCCCGAACCGGTCCCGTTCGTCCGGGAGGAGCAGCAGAAGCGGCTGCGCAGCGCCGAGCGCGCGCTGTCGATGCTCGGGCGGGTCAACCCGCTGGCGCTGGAGGAGTTCACGGCGATGGAGGAGCGGCACAAGTTCCTCACCGAGCAGCTCGAGGACCTCAAGCGCACCCGCAAGGACCTGCTCGACATCGTCCGCGAGGTCGACGCGCGGGTCGAGGAGGTGTTCACGACGGCGTACGCCGACGTCAGCCGCGCCTTCGACGCCACGTTCGCGCGCCTGTTCCCGGGCGGCGAGGGACGCCTGGTGCTGACCAACCCCGACGACATGCTCGCCACCGGGGTCGAGGTCGAGGCACGCCCGCCCGGGAAGAAGATCAAGCGGCTCTCGCTCCTCTCCGGCGGTGAGCGGTCGCTGGTCGCCGTGGCCTTCCTCGTGGCGCTCTTCAAGGCGCGACCCTCGCCGTTCTACATCCTCGACGAGGTGGAGGCCGCCCTCGACGACACCAACCTCGGCCGGCTGCTGGAGATCTACGAGGAGCTCCGGGAGAACTCCCAGCTGCTGGTGATCACCCACCAGAAGCGCACCATGGAGGTCGCCGACGCTCTCTACGGCGTGACCATGCGCGGCGACGGTGTCACGACGGTGATCAGCCAGCGGCTGCGTGAGGCCGAGCCTGCCTGAGCGCCCGGGTGGGGCTTGGCTAGGGTTTGGTGGGCACCGAGGGGCGTCCGCCCGACCCCCTGCTCGCGGGGTGTCCACGGCCGGGCCGGCTGGCCGACCGGGAAGCGACGAGGCAGCGACGGCAGGAGACGCGACGTGGCACCAACCGCTGCTGGTCGACTCGGCCGAAGGCTGAGGAACCGGCTGGCCCGCCGTCGCGGCGGCGCACCCGTCCCCGCCGCGCGCCCGGCAGGCACACCGCGCGAGGTCGTGGTGGAGCAGACCCATGTCGGCCCCGTGATGGACGAGGTCGTGGCCCGCACGAGGCGCCGCATGAAGCCGGCGGGCCTGGACGCCGACTACGACCTCGCCTACGAGCACTTCGACGTCCTGCACTTCCTGCTGCAGGCACGGCACATGCAGTCCTCCGACTCCGTGGACCCGCTCGAGGTCTTCCTCGGCAACGGGGCGCGCGCCAAGGCGAGCCCGGAGATCAACTTCAACATGTCGGCCTACCTCGCGCGGTACCCCGACAAGGCGGACGACTCCGGGCGCAGCCCCTACCTCGACTGGCTCGAGCGGGGGAGAGCCGCCGGCGAGATCGCCGATCCCGCGCCGGGACTGGACAAGATGGCCCCCGTCCTCGGACTGGAACCCGAGGAGCTGGCGGCCGAGCTCGCCGGGACCCGTCTGGACCTGCAGGAGCGGCTGCGGAGCGGCCGGCTCGGAGAGATGTTCGCGCGTGCCACCGAGGTCGAGCCGCTGATCGGCGACGTCTGGACCGCGACGACCACCCCCCAGATCCCGCCGCTCGTCTGGCCGGCGGCCGTCGACCAGGTCGCGGCGATGTACGCGTGCCAGCAGGCGGCCGGGTTCGACCGGGCGCGCATCCTCCTGGTCATCTCCGACCCGCGCTGGGGCGGGGGACGCAGGATCGAGGGGCACATCGCCCACGCCCTGTCGACCGGCATCGACCCGCGCGAGATCGTCGTCATCTACACCGACACCGGCGGAACCGCGCCCTCCGGGCGCTACCCGTCCGGCGTCCGCGAGCTCGACCTGGCCGGCGTCGTCGCCGGGATGGATCGCGCGGCCAGCCACCGGCTGCTCGTCGAGCTGATCCGTTCCTTCCGTGCCGACGCGGTCGTCAACATCAACGCCCGCCTGCTCTACGAGGCCTTCGAGTCCTACGGCAAGGCGCTGGCCGCCTCCGAACGGCTGTTCATCATCCAGTTCTGCAACGAGCAGCTCGCGCAGGGCAACTGGGTCGGGCTCCCGTTGCGCTTCTTCTACCGCTACTACGACCTCGTGGACGGCGTGATCACCGACAGCGAGTACCTCGCGCAGTGGCACCGCGACCGGCACCAGCTCGCGGCAGGACCCGACGACCGGATCCACGTGCTCCGGGCACCTGTGGACGGGTCGGTGCCCCTGGCCGGTCCCCCCGATCCGGACCGGACGCGCCGACCCCAGGTGTTCTGGGCCGGCAGGTGGGACCGCCAGAAGCGGATCGACGTCGCCCTCGAGGTCGCCCGACGGATGCCGGAGGTGGATCTGCGCATGTGGGGCGAGTCGGTCCTGACCCGTGGTCACGTCGCGGAGGCCCCCCAGAACGTCCGGCTGGAGGGTGCCTACGCCCACATCTCCGAGCTGGAGCTCGGCGACGCCGACGTGTGGCTGTACACCTCGGCGTGGGACGGCGTTCCCAGCCAGCTGCTGGAGGTCGCCATGACCGGCGTTCCGATCGTCGGGAGCCTGGTCGGCGGGACGGGCGAGGTGCTCGATCCGGACGGGTCCTGGCCGGTGGCGCAGGTCGAGGACCCGGATGCGTACGTCAGCGCGATCCGTGACGTCCTGGCCGACCCGGTCGAGGCCCGCCGACGCTCCGCGGCGCTGCGGGAGCAGCTGCTCCGGGAGAGGTCGGAGGAGGCCTTCGCCGAGCACGTGATCGAGCTCCTCCTCGCCCCGGACAGGACTGACGATGAGCACTGACCTGACCCTCGTCGTCACCGCCCACGACGAGACGGCGGTCTGCGGGCCGACCATGCGGTCCGCAGACCTCGCGGTCGAGGCCGCCCGTGACCGTGGCTACGTCGTCCAGACCATCATCGGGCTCGATGCGGCGACCGAGCCCACGACGGCGTACTTCCACCAGGCGCGTTTCGACCACTGGGAGCGGCGCATCCTGCACGAGGGCGACCTCGGCAAGGTCCGCAACGCGCTGCTCCCCGAGACCGAGGGCCGCTACGTCGCCTTCCTGGACGCCGACGACCTGTTCAGCGAGAACTGGCTGGCCGACGCCGTCGCCGCCCTGGACGCGGCGGCCGAGCGGGGCGAGCGCGCGGTCGCGCACCCCGAGCTCAACGTCGTCTTCGACGGGGACCGCGCCATCCACCTCGGCATCGAGCCGGGGTCCCCGCTGTTCACCCCCCACTACCTCTACTTCCGCCACTACTACGACTCGTTGTGCCTGGCGCCGCGCGAGGCACACCTGGAGGTCCCCTACGTGACCCGGGACGTCCCCAACGGGCTGTCCTTCCAGGACTTCCAGTTCACGATCGAGACGCTCGCCTCCGGATGGCGGCACGTCGTGGTCAAGGACACGATCATCTTCAAGCGGCGCCGGGACTTCTCCCTGGTGACCGAGAGCACCTCACGCAAGTCCGTCGTCCGCTCGCTGCCGCCGATGGCCATCGACCGGATCCGTGACCTCGGCACCTTCACCTGAGGACGCGCGCTCCTGCGCGGCCGCGTCAGCGCCCCTGCGCCTCCCGCTCGGCCAGCGCCCGCAACGGAGCGTGCATCTGCTCCGGGAGCTCCAGCAGCGCGAGGAAGTGGTCCAGCCGGGCGGGGTCGAGGAACTGCTCTGACGTCGTGTTGCGGGTCTTCCTCGGACGTGCGAACAGCTGCCCGCTCGCGTCGCCCAGCATTTCGCGGGCGACCCGGCGGTTCGACTCCTCCCACCGGTCCATGAACTCGTCCAGGAGCGAGGAGGTCATGGTCAGCGTCGGTCCGTCGCACACCTCGGCGAGCCGCAGGACCAGCGGGTGGTTGCCGGGCACCAGGGCGGCCAGCTCCTCGTGCTCGCGCCGCAGGAGGTTGAGGATGCGCAGGAACTCCACGGACTCGGCATCCAGGCTCTCGTTCGCGATCTCGACCGGCTCCAGGTCATCGGCGCACACGTCGACGCCCGCCGCGTCGAGGAAGTCCTGGTAGAGCGACCCGTCGACGAAGCTCCCGGGCTCGAAGCGGCGGACCACCAGCTCGTCGGGGTCGAGCAGGAGCTGCCAGGTCCGGAGCCTCGCGTGGTAGTCGTAGGTGTTCGCGCCCTGGCGATCCGCCCAACCGGTGTCCGCCGTGCCGGCGGCCGGCGTGGGCCCGGCCAGCCGCCTGGTCTCCCCGGTCTTCACCACCTGCTGGTAGCGGCTCACCAGGTGGTCGTCCTGGCGACGCAGGTAGACGACCAGCCGCAGGCTCGCGGCGATGCGGTCGGTCAGTCCGCGGATTCGTTGCAGCCCGGCATCCGGGGCGCCGAAGAGCGCCTCGTCGGAGAGCAGGACACGGGACAGCCCCGACTCGCCGATCTCCCGGGCGAGGCGGCGCGGGAAGGACCTGCGGAACTTCTCGGGCGAGGTCAGCCCCAGGCGGCGCCAGCTCGGCATGGTGGGCAGCTTGTCGTCGGACTGCGCGTAGAGGCTCAGGCGCAGGTGCCGTGAACGGACCGGGCTCCGCGGGTAGAGCAGCCCGGCCTCGGCGAGAAGGGCGCGGTTCCGGTGCATGAACCTCTGGACGGAGGTCGTGCCGGTCTTTCCCATCCCGATGTGCAGCACCAGGTCGACTGGGCTGCCGGAAGCGGCGGGAGTCGGCATGCGCGCGGCTTTCGTCGGATGGTGGACAGCAGGTCGGCCGTGGCCCCGGTCATCCTCCCACGCGGCCCGTCCGCCCCGACGCCCGCCGGCGCGCCGGTTCTCGCGCGGTCTCGCGACCCGTCAGTGCCGAAGGGCCTCCCGTTCCACGAGCGCCCGGAGGGGAGCATGGATCTGCTCCGGGAGCTCCAGCAGCCCGAGGTAGTGGTCGAGGCGGGCGGGGTCGAGCCGCTGCAGCGTCGTGGTGCCCTCAGCCCTTCGGGACGTGGTGAACAGCCGTCCCTCCGGTTCACCCAGCAGGTCGCGGGCCACGGCGGCGTTGGAGTCCGCCCACCGCGCCATGAACCGGTCCAGCTCGGGTTCGGGGAGCGTCAGGGTCGGCCCGGTCCCCGACTCCGCGAGGACGGGGACCAGGGTGCGGTTGTCGGGGACGCCGTCCGCGCCGTGCTCCTTGCGGTAGAGGTTGAGCAACCTCAGCAGCTCCACCGACTCGGCGTCGAGGCTCTCGTTGCGGTTGCGTGGCGGCAGGTCGTCGGTGGGGATGCCGAGTCCGGCCGCCTCCACGAAGTCGTCGTAGAGCGAGCCGTTGCGGAAGCGACCGGGCTCGAAGCGGCGGACCACCAGCTCGTCGGGCTCCACGATGCGCAGCCACGTGAGCAATCGGTGGTGGTAGTCGTACGTCGGCGACAGGTCCCGTTCGGCCACCCTGGCCGCGAGGGTGCGGGTCGCCCGCACCTTGACCACCTGCTGGTAGTGGCTCACCAGCAGGTCGTCCTGCCGGCGCAGGTAGCACACCAGGCGCACCTCGGAGGCGTGCTCGTCGGCAAACCGCCGCAGGCGTTCGAGGGACGGCTCCGACGCGGCGTAGAGGGCCTCGTCGGAGATCAGGACGCGCCGGAGACCCGTGCGGTCGATCTCCTCGAGCAGCCGGCGGGGGACCTCCCGACGCAGGTGCGCGACGTCGTCGTACGGGCGGCTGCCGGGACGGCGGTCGCCGATGGCGTCGGCGAGCTCGTCGTCGGGCCGGATCCAGAGCCCGAACTGGGCGTGCCGGGTGCGGCCGATGGAGCGCGGGTAGAGCCAGCCACGATCCGCCAGGCGTGCTCGGTTGCGGTCCAGGAAGGCCTGGAGCGAGGTCGTCCCGGTCTTTCCCATGCCGATGTGGAGCGTGAGCGCGACCCCGGAACGGGCGGAGGTGGGTTCGGCCGTGGAGCCGGGGTCGTGGTCGATGGTGCCCGTCCTCTCTCGCCTCGGCCCCGGGTGAGGGCGGCCAGGATCCGAGTGTGCCACGCGGCTGATCTCCCGGCTGGTCGACCGGTGGGCACGGCGTCTCGGCCGACCGGCGGGGCACGGATATGGTGACCCACGTTGCCCGTCCCGGACGAAGAGGTCGCACGTTGATCAGCAGGATCCTCATCACCGGTGGCGCCGGGTTCATCGGCCGCCACCTCGCGTCTCACCTGACCGACCACGAGCTCTCGGTCACGGTGCTCGACAACGAGTCCCTGGGAGACCGCCGGCACCTCGACCTCGACCGGGTCCGCTTCGTCGCGGGCGACCTGCGCAGCCCCAGCGACCTGCGGCAGGCGCTGGACGGCCAGGACGCCGTGGTCCACCTGGCCGCCGACACCCGGGTGATGGACAGCATCGAGGACCCCACCCACAACTTCGACAACAACGTGGTCGGGACGTTCAACCTGCTCAACGCGTGCCGGGAGCTGGGCGTCGGTCGGGTGGTGGCGGCCTCGACCGGGGGCGCGATTCTCGGCGAGGTCGACCCGCCGGTCCACGAGGAGATGGCTCCGATGCCGACGTCGCCGTACGGCGCGTCCAAGCTGATGCTCGAGGGCTACCTCAGCGCGTACGCCAGCTCCTACGGCCTCAGCAGCTGCGCGCTGCGGTTCTCCAACATCTACGGTCCCCGCTCCTTCCACAAGGGCTCCGTCGTGGCCGCGTTCTTCAAGCAGGTCCTCGCCGGCGAGCGTCCCACCGTCTACGGCGACGGCTCGCAGACCAGGGACTACCTCTACGTCGGCGACCTCGTCGAGGCGATCCGGGTCGCCATGCTGAGCGACGTCACCGGCCCCTACCAGCTCGGCAGCGGGCACGGGACCACCCTCAACGAGCTGCTCGCCACGATGCGCACCGTCACCGGCCTCCCGATCGAGGTCGACTACGTCGACTTCCGCGACGGCGAGGTGCGTGACACGTGGTGCCAGGTGGACAAGGCACGCGCCGGCTTCGGCTACGACCCCTCCACCCCGCTCGAGGAGGGACTGCGGGCGACCTGGGAGTGGTTCCGCTCGCAGTCCCCCGAGGAGACGTCGGCGTCGGCGGGGCGAGGACAGGAGAGCCGATGAAGAACATGCTCCGGAGGCGGCGCGGTCCGCGAGTCGTCGACCCGCGGCGGCGGCGCAGACGGGAGCCGCTGAGTCCCGACGTCGGTGGCCAGCGCCTGGAGAGCCGGGCCAAGGAGACGGACGTCGTCCTGCACATCGGCCTCCACAAGACCGCATCGTCGTACATCCAGGGAGTCCTGGCCGCCTGCCGCGACGACCTGCGCAGCGAAGGGGTCCTCTATCCCCGGACGGGCATCGTCGACAAGGGGTCGACCAGCACCCGCGAGGGTGCCGGATCGGGTCACGGTCTCCTGTCCCGCCGGGGACGCCACCGCGTGCTCCAGGCGCGCCTGCTCGGCGAGCTGGAGGAGAGCGTCCCGACCGTGCTGATCTCGTCGGAGGAGTTCTCGCGCGAGGGCGACACCCCGACGCCGGAGAAGCTGCTCGACCGGTTCCGGCCCTTCAGGTCGGTCAAGGTGGTCGTGGTGCTGAGACGTCAGGACGACTGGATCGAGAGCTTCTACAAGCAGGTCGTCGACCAGTACGGCAACTTCGAGACGCGCTCGTTCGAGGAGTTCCTCGAGCAGAGGGGCCGGCACCTCTTCGACTTCCACACCAGGTTCACCCCGTGGCGCGACCTGGTTGGTCCCGAGAACTTCCACGCCCTGTCCTACGACGACCTGGCCGACGGGGCGGCCATCTGCCGCCGGCTGCTCGAGATCGCGGGTGTGCGCGGGCCCCTCCTCGACAACCTCGCGAAGGTCTCCGTGCCGCGGTACGACAGCGTGCGTGCGATCGACACCGTGGGACTGCGCATCCTCAACTCCCACCGGCTGGAGGACCGCGACATCCGCACCGGGATCGCCAGGTCGATCTACGACGTCGCCCCGGCGGGCGACATCGAGCTGATGACGGCGGATCTCCGGGAGCAGATCCAGCAGATGTGTCGTCCGATCAACCAGCGCATCGAGGAGGACTGGTTCTCCGAGCCCGTCCCCGGCCTGCGGTTCGAAAGGGAACCACGGGCATCGACCAAGACCCCCCCGACGGGCCTGGAGATGGTCGACTACGTCGACAAGGTGATCGCGTTGTGCGAGGAGGGGCTCCGGGCCACGCGGCCGGAGGCGATGTGGACAGGTGGCGGAGAATGAAGGACGCAGTCGTTGCCGTCAGCACGGTGAAGGCGGACCCGGACCAGGTCGAACGCTTCCTGCGCCGCAATCTGGGCGCCGGGGTCGACCACATCATGGTCTTCCTCGACGACCCGAAGTCTCCGGCACGCAAGCTGCTCGAGGAGCATCCGCACGTGACCGTCGTACGGACGGGCCCCAGGTACTGGAACGGCACTCGGCCGCCGCGGGTGTCCGACCGGTTGCGCATCAACATGAACCTCGCCAACGCGGTCCTCGCCACGGTCCCCTCGGTCGCCTGGCTGATCAGCATCGACTCGGACGAAGCCGTCTGCATCGATCGCGACGCGCTGGTGCGCAGCGAGCAGCGGGCAGTCCTGCTCTCCGTCCTCGAGGCGGTCAGCAAGCGGAGCTGGCCCGACGACGAGCCGACCCTGTTCAAGTCCCGGCCCACCGACGGCGAGCTCGCGGCGCTGGCCGCGATGGGAGTCATCCTCGAACCGGACCTGGCGTTCTACTTCCGCGGCCACCAGGAGGGCAAGACCGCGGCTCGCCCGGACCTGAAGGTCCGGATGCGGGTGCACTCGGCCGTCAACGAGGCCGGACGAGGCCTCGCCCGCCCCGCCCCCGGCATGCACGTGCTCCACTACGAGTCCCACAGCCTCGACGACTTCATCCGGCGATGGAAGGACTACGCCCCCGCGAGTGCCCACCTGCGGACGCACCGTGACGAGCGCAAGCTCCTCGGCATCGCACTCCACACGCTCCACAACCACGAGGTGCTGAGCGAGCGCGAGCGCAACCGCCTCATCAAGCACCTCTTCGACCGCGAGGTGGCAGACGACGCGAAGACGCTCCAGAAGATGGGGCTCGCGGGTCCCGCGCCCAAGCGCGAGTACGAGCCGCGCCCGCTCCCACCTGCCGACCTCGACCACCTCGAGCGCCTGCTCGAGGGGCTCCTCCCAGGGGACAAGCACGTGTTCAACGAGGGCGGGACGGCGGAACAGATCGCCGCCGAGCTTGCGGCGGCCGCTGACCGCATGGCGGGGTCGGGAGCCGACGCCGCGGTCGAGAACGTCCGGCGGACCCTCGACGAGTTCCACCACCGGAGCGAACGCCCACCATCCTGAGACCGACGGCTGGGTGATCGGGTTGGGTTCCCCCGGATCGCCGGCCGCGACGAGGCCGCGGCCGGCGCCCCTGAGGGGGTCAGCGGGTCACGCAGGCGAGGTGGTGGATCCTGCCTGCGCGGCGGCGGAGTCGGAGCTCCACACCGAGACACACGGGATCTTGCTCTGGTCGCAGCTGTCGGCGTACTTCTTCGTGATGTCGGTGACCTCCTCCATCAGGCCCTCGCTGAGGGTGATGGGGGAGAGGCCGAGGTGGAGGAAGCGGTCGTTGGCGACGTGCAGCTCGTTCTCGTCGGCCTCGTTGCGCGGGTTCGGCAGGTTGGCGATCTCCACGCCGGTGCGGTCCGAGATCATCTTCGCCAGGTCGCGGACCCGGTGGGTCTCGGTCATCTGGTTGAAGATGTGCACCCGGTCCTCGCGAGCCGGCGGGTTCTCCAGGGCCAGCTCGATGCACTTCACCGTGTCCTGGATGTGGATGAAGGCGCGCGTCTGGCCGCCGGTGCCGTGCACCGTCAGCGGGTAGCCGATCGCTGCCTGCATGAGGAAGCGGTTGAGGACCGTGCCGTAGTCGCCGTCGTAGTCGAACCGGTTGATCAGGCGCTCGTCGAGCCTGGTCTCCTTGGTCTGCGTGCCCCACACGATGCCCTGGTGCAGGTCGGTGACCCGGATGTGGTCGTTCTTGTTGTAGTAGGCGAAGAGCAGCTGGTCCTGCGTCTTCGTCATGTGGTAGATGCTGCCCGGGTTGGCGGGGTAGAGGATCTCCTGGTCGAGCAGCTTGCCGTCACCGGTCGGGACCTTGATCTCGAGGTAGCCCTCGGGGATCTTCATGCCCGCGGTGCCGTAGCCGTAGACGCCCATCGTGCCGAGGTGGACCACGTGGATGTCGAGCTCGCTCTCGACGACCGCGGCCAGCACGTTGTTGGTGGCGTTCAGGTTGTTGCTGACCGTGTAGCGCTTGTGGCGGCTGCTCTTCATGGAGTACGGCGCCGCGCGCTGCTCGGCGAAGTGCACGAGCGCGTTGGGCTTGAAGTCCTCGAGCAGGTCGAGCAGGCGCTGGTAGTTGATGGCCACGTCGATGTCGTGGAAGGCGATGTCCTTGCCGGACACCTCCTTCCAGACCCGCAGACGCTCGCCCATCGGCCGGATCGGCGTGAGGGAGGAGACCTCCAGCTCGATGTCGATCTTGCGTCGGGACAGGTTGTCAACGATCGCGACGTCGTGCCCCTGGGCAGACAGGTGCAACGCCGTGGGCCAGCCGCAGAAGCCGTCCCCGCCCAGAATGAGTACGCGCATTTTCTTCCCTTCGTGGTCAGGCCCGGCCGCGGCGGGCGTTTCCCGTGCGGCGAGTCCAGAATCGTTGTCGAGTGAAGTCGGTGTGTCCGCGCCGGGCGTGTCCGGGGCGGTGGAGGCTCGGGAGATCTGGCCGGTGGCGGGGTCGAAGTGCAGCCCGCACTCCTTCACGGAGTCCATCTCCCACCACCATCGTCCGGCGCGAGTGTCCTCGCCCGGGCCGATCGCCCGCGTGCAGGGGGCGCAGCCGATGCTGGCGTAGCCCTTGTCGTGGAGCCGGTTGTAGGGAACCCGGTGGTCGCGGATGTAGGCCCAGACCTGGTCGGTCGTCCAGTCCAGCATCGGGTTGAACTTCTGGACGCCGTACCCCTCGTCCCAGGTCGAGACCTCGAGGTCCTTGCGGGTGGCCGACTGCTCGCGGCGCAGCCCGGTCAGCCACGCCCGCTTGCCGGCGAGCTCCCGCTTGAGCGGCTCGAGCTTGCGCACCCCGCAGCACCCGTGCCGCAGCTCGACGGCGTCGTAGAAACCGTTCTGGCCGTGCTCGGCGGTCCAGGCGGCAACCGCGCCGGCATCGGGGGTGACCATCCGGATGATCGACCCGTAGCGCTGGTGCACACTGTGCGCGAGCGCGTGGGTGTCCTCCGGGAGCCGGCCGGTGTCGATGCTGAAGATGTCGATGTCCAGGTCGTGCTTGGCGATCAGGTCCGTCATCACCATGGATTCGGGACCGAAGGCGTTGGCCAGGACGGCCGGCTGATAGTCCGCGGCGATGGTCCGCAGGAGCGCCAGCGTTTGCGAGAGCGCATGGCGATAGTCCACCTGCAAGACTCCCTTTGGTCGACGGCGCGGCCCGGACCGAGTGATGCTAACACCGGCAAGCGGCGAAACCCTTACCCACGAAGCGCGTCCTGGCACCGGCACAATGGCGCCCGTGACCGAGCCCACTCCCCGCCCCACCCGCGCCGATTACCTCGCCTGGCGCACCGTGACCACGCGCTGGCGCGACGACGACGCCTACGGCCACCTCAACAATGCGACGTACTACGAGCTCTTCGACACCGCGGTGAACGCCCACCTCTACGAGTCGACCGGCCTCGACGTCCGGGCGCTGCCCCAGATCGGGGTCGTGGCGGAGACATCGTGCCGCTACTTCCGCGAGCTGGGCTTCCCCGAGCCCATCGACACCGGCCTGGTCGTCGACAAGGTCGGCCGGTCGTCGGTCGTCTACCGGATCGGCCTCTTCCAGGGCGCGGGGGACGACGCGGCGGCCGAGGGCAGGTTCGTGCACGTGTACGTCGACAACACCGACCCGGCGCGTCCGGTGACGCCCGTCCCGGACGAGATCAGGTCCGCCCTCCGGCCTCTGCTTCGACCGTGACCAGGGGTGTGGGATCGTGGTCCCGCACCGTTCGGAGGGAAAAGATCACCGTGCTGCTCATCGGTCTCGCGATGCTTGTCATCCTCGTCATCAGCGGGCTGGTCGTCGCCTACGTCGCCTTTCCGCATCGCGACAAGGAGATGCCCCACGCCCCGTGGCTCGGTGACGCCATGAACAAGGCCACCGACGCCCTGCCGACTCTCGACGAGGACGAGGGGACCGACCCCAAGCGCTGATCGGTCCCCCTGATTGGATTGGCCCCATGGGTGACTGGCTCTACCTGATCATCGGCATCGCCGTCCTCGGCGTCGCCCTCGTCGCAGGCCTGCTCGCCGGCGGGCGCCGCGGGCGCGGCGCACCACCTCCGGCCGGCACCGACGTCATCACCGCGCCGCCCACCGAGGCGGAGGAGACACCCGCGCAGGCGCCCTCGCCGGTCGCCCCCGAGGTCGAGCAACCCGAGGGGACCGCCTCCCGGCTGACCCGGCTGCGCCAGCGGCTGGCCCGCTCGCAGGGAGGTCTGGGCCGTGGGCTGCTCGCGCTGCTGTCCCGCGACCGCCTCGACGAGGACACGTGGGAGTCCATCGAGGACACCCTCCTCACCGCCGACGTCGGCGTGAAGCCGACGCAGGAGCTGGTCGACAACCTGCGCACGCGCCTGCGCGTCGAGGGCGAGGCAGATCCCCGCACGGTGCTCCGCGAGGAGCTGCTCTCGCTGGTCGACCCCGAGCTCGACCGCCGGCTCGGCGTCAGCGGCGCCGACGGCAAGCCCGGGGTGGTGCTCGTCGTCGGGGTCAACGGGTCGGGGAAGACCACGACCGTCGGCAAGCTCGCCCGGATCCTCGTGGCGGAGGACCGGTCGGTCGTCCTCGGCGCGGCCGACACGTTCCGCGCCGCGGCGGTCGAGCAGCTCGCCACCTGGGGGGAGCGGGTCGGGGTCGAGGTCGTCCGCGGGCCCGAGGGGTCCGACCCCGCCAGCGTCGCCTTCGAGGCGGTCCGCGAGGGCGTCGACCGCGAGGTCGACACGGTGGTCGTCGACACCGCGGGTCGCCTCCAGAACAAGGCCGGCCTGATGGACGAGCTCGGCAAGGTCAAGAGGGTCATCGAGAAGCAGGCGCCGGTGACCGAGGTCCTGCTCGTGCTCGACGCCACCACGGGCCAGAACGGCATGGTCCAGGCTCGGGTGTTCAGCGAGGTCGTCGACGTCAGCGGCATCGTGCTGACCAAGCTCGACGGCTCCGCGAAGGGCGGGATCGTGGTGGCC
>NZ_DASSXS010000228.1:0-2997 GCF_035703625.1 Nocardioides sp.
AGAGGCGCCAGGACGCGTCCGGCGACGTCGGGCCGGCTGGTCGTGGCCACGCCGACGACGCCGAGGACCGCCCCGAGGGCAGCCGTGCCGGCCGATGCCGCGTGCATCAGCGAGAACGGCACCGCGAACAGCGAGACCAGGCCCAGGACGAAGGCGAGCTCGGCGGCGGCCGAGGTGTGGACAGGGCGGTCCGGCGAGGCGTCGAAGAGCCCGGCCAGGGTGTCGTCCTCGGTGGGGAAGGAGTGGGCGGACATGGGCCGATTCTAGGCTCGCGCGCCGGCTCGGCCCGGGAGCGGCGCGTAGCCCAGGTGGGCCATTTCCGTCGCCCCGCACCCGGCCGATGGCTAGATTCGAGCCCATGACGCGGACGGCGCTGGTACTCGGGGGTGGCGGCGTCACCGGCATCGCCTGGGAGCTCGGGATCCTGACCGGTCTCGCCGACGCCGGGGTGGACGTGACCGGCGCCGACACCGTCATCGGAACGTCGGCCGGGTCGGTGGTCGGCGCGCAGGTCACGGGTTCGCGGTCGCTGGACGACGTCTACTCCAGCCAGCTCGATCCGCCGGACCACGAGATCGGCGCCCGGGTCGGCCGGACGACGATGCTCCGGCTGGTCCCGCCGATGGTGCTGCCGGGCAGCGAGCAGCGCAAGCTGCGCCGGATCGGCCGCATGTCCATGCGGGCCCACCCGCCGGGCGGCGAGGAGCGGATCGAGGTGATCCGCTCCCGGCTCGGCGAGACGCGGTGGCCCGAGCGCGACCTGCGGATCACCGCCTTCGAGGCGGAGACCGGGCAGTTCGTGATCTTCGACCGCACCAGCGGGGTGGACCTCGTGCACGCGGTGGCCGCCAGCTGCGCCGTACCGCTCGTGTGGCCCGCGGTCGCGGTCGACGGCCGGCACTACCTCGACGGCGGTCTTCGCTCGACCGCCAACGTCGATCTCGCTCTCGGCGCCGACGTGGTGGTCGTGCTCGCCCCGCTGCCTCGGTCGTTCAGCAGGGCGACGTCGATCCAGGCCCAGCTGGCCCGCACCGGCGCGCGGGCCGGCGTCGTCATCACCCCGGACGAACGGGCTCTGGTCGACATCGGCCGCAACGTGCTCGACCCGGCGAAGCGGGCGGTCGCGGCCCGCAGCGGGCGGCGGCAGGCGGCCGACCTCGTCGAGGAGGTACGACGCGCCTGGCCCACCGGCCAGGGATGAAGCCTCAGGAGGCGAGCGCCCGGAAGCGGCGCAGCCGCAGGCTGTTGCTGACGACGAAGACCGACGACAGTGCCATCGCGGCCCCGGCCAGCATCGGGTTGAGCAGTCCGGCCGCGGCGAGCGGGAGCGCGGCGACGTTGTAGGCGAACGCCCAGAACAGGTTTCCCTTGATCGTGGTCAGGGTGCGGCGGGACAGCCGGATCGCGTCGGCCGCGACCCGCAGGTCGCCACGGACCAGGGTCAGGTCGCCGGCCTCGATCGCGACGTCGCTGCCGGTGCCCATGGCCAGACCCAGGTCGGCTTGCGCGAGAGCTGCGGCGTCGTTGACGCCGTCGCCCACCATGGCCACGACCCGGCCCTCGGCCTGGAGCCGCTTGACGACGTCGACCTTGTCGGCCGGGAGTACGTCGGCGATGACCGCCTCGGCCCCGATCCCGACCTCCGCGGCGACCGTCCGTGCCACGGCCTCGTGGTCTCCGGTCAGCAGGACGGGCGACAGGCCGAGCTCGCGGAGCTGCGCAATGGCCTGGGCCGACGTCGGCTTCACCGCGTCGGCGACGACGAGGACCCCGCGGGCCCGCCCCTCCCAGCCGACGGCGACGGCGGTGGCCCCGGTGGCCTGGGCGTCGGCCAGCGCCCGGTCGAGCTCGGGCGGGAGGTGCTGCGACCGCTCGCCGAGCAGCCGCGGGCGGCCGACCAGCAGGGCGCGGACGGTGTCACCGTCGACGACCTCGCCCTGGACGCCGAGGCCCTCGAGGTTGGTGAACTGCCGCACGGCCGGGACCTGGCCGAGCCGGGCTCGCGCGCCGTCGGCGACCGCCCGGGCGATCGGGTGCTCGGAGGCGTCCTCGACCGCCCCGGCCAGACGCAGCACCTCGTCCTCGTCCTCGCCGTCGGCGGCGACGACCGACCGCAGGGTCATCTCGCCGGTGGTCACGGTCCCCGTCTTGTCGAGCACGATCGTGTCGACCCGGCGGGTCGACTCGAGCACCTCGGGCCCCTTGATCAGGATGCCCAGCTGGGCGCCGCGACCCGTGCCGACCATCAGGGCGGTCGGCGTGGCCAGCCCGAGGGCACACGGGCAGGCGATGATCAGCACCGCGACGGCGGCGGTGAACGCGGCCGGCAGCCCTGCATCCGCACCGATCCAGAACCCGAGCGTGGCGGCCGACAGCGCGATCACGATCGGGACGAACACCCCCGACACCCGGTCGGCGAGGCGCTGCACCTGCGCCTTGCCGTTCTGTGCGTCCTCCACCAGGCGCGCCATCCGGGCGAGCTGGGTGTCGGCCCCGACCCGGGTGGCGCGGACGACGAGGCGGCCGCCCGCGTTGACGGTGGCCCCGACGACCGGGTCGCCGACCCCGACCTCGACCGGCACGGACTCCCCGGTCAGCATCGAGGCGTCGACCGCCGAGGCGCCCTCCTCGACGACCCCGTCGGTGGCGACCTTCTCGCCGGGGCGGACGACGAACCGCATCCCGACGGCCAGCTGGTCGGCGGGCACCCTGACCTCGACGCCGTCGCGGAGGACCGACACCTCCTTCGCACCGAGCTCGAGCAGCGCCCGCAGCGCGGCCCCGGCCCGGCGCTTGGAGCGGGCCTCGAAGTAGCGGCCGGCGAGGAGGAACGTCGTCACGCCGGCGGCCGCCTCCAGGTAGATGTTGCCCGCGCCATCGGTGCGCTGGACGGTCAGCTCGAAGGGATGGGTCATGCCCGGGATGCCGGCGGTGCCCCAGAAGAGCGCGTAGAGCGACCAGCCGAAGGCCGCGAGGACCCCCATCGAGATCAGGGTG
>NZ_DASSXS010000206.1:0-3618 GCF_035703625.1 Nocardioides sp.
GATTTCCGGGTATCCGAGCGCCGAGACCTAGGTGTGATGCCCAGGCACGTTGGTCGAGATCGTGTGACGACACGGTTTGATCTGTAGATGGACGAAGGCCTCCCCGGTGTGGAGTGGAGCTGTCTAGGAACCGCTCCGCCACCGAAGGAGGTCTTCGTGTCCCACGCTACCCACGCCAATGCGGCCCTGACCCCGCGCGCTCGTCTTCGGCTGGCCCAGTTGGTCATTGATCACGGCTGGTCGCCCGCCCGCGCAGCCGAGCGCTATGACGTCTCCTGGCGCACCGCCAAGAAGTGGGCCGACCGCTATCACGCTGAGGGACGCGCGGGCATGGTCGACCGGTCCTCACGACCGCACCACCAGCCGAACCGGACCCCGGCGCCGGTGGTCCGCAAGATCGTGCACCTGCGCTGGAAGCAACGCTTGGGACCGATCCAGATCGGCGACCGGCTGGGCATTCCCGCCTCAACCGTGCATGCGGTGCTGGTGCGGTGCCGGCTGAACCGGCTCTCCCACGTTGACCGAGCGACCGGCGAACCAATCCGCCGCTACGAGCACGAGCATCCCGGCGACCTTCTGCACATGGACGTCAAGAAGCTCGGCCGCGTCCCCGACGGAGGTGGCTGGCGCTACGTCGGCCGCCAGCAGGGCAAGGCGAACCGCATCGCGACGGCGGGCAAGCCGCGCAGCAAGTGGCACAACGTGCTCATCGGGACCTGCTTCCTGCACACGGTCATCGATGACCACTCCCGGGTCGCCTATGTCGAAGCACGAAACGACGAGACACGTGAGACCGCCTCGGACGTTCTACGAAACGCGGTGGCTTGGTTCGCCGAGCGCGGCGTCACCGTACAGCGGGTGCTGACCGACAACGGCGGCTGCTACCGCTCATTCCTCTGGCGCGACACCTGCGCCGAGCTCGGCATCACGCACAAGCGCACCCGGCCCTACCGTCCACAGACCAACGGCAAGATCGAGCGGTTCCACCGCACCCTCGTCGAGGGCTGGGCTTTCAAGAAGTTCTACAACTCCGATTCCGCGCGCATGGCAGCCCTGCCGGCATGGATCCACGAGTACAACCACCACCGGCCCCACTCAGGAGTCGGCAAGGCTGCACCAATCACCAGGTTGAACAACCTGGCTGGGCATCACATCTAGCGCAGCCGCCGGCGCCGGCTGCGCTAGAAGCCGCCGTTCTCCCGGCGCCGCCTCCAGCGCTCCTCGAGCCGCTCCATGAAGGAGCCGGAGTCCTGTCGCTTGGGGCGCCGCTCCTTGCGGCCACGGGCACCACCCTGGATGAGCGTGAAGCCGTGCGGCCCCTCACCGGGAGTCGCCGCGGCGGGCTCGGCGGACGCGTGTCGCTGACCGCGGATCGCGGTTGCGCACACGGTCGCCGCGATGAGCATGATCACGAAGCCACCGATGGCGACGGCGTAGAGCTCGGAGATCGCACCCGCCATCAGGACGCCGACGCCGAGGACGAAGCACACGGCAGCCACGATCGCGCGTCGGCGGGCGGCGCTGCGCAGGCTGGTGCCGCGCAGGGTGGAGGCGAACTTGGGGTCCTCTTCGACGAGGGCTCGCTCCATCTGCTCGAGCAGTCGCAACTCCTCCTCAGAGAGCGGCACACTTCCTCCCGAACATGTCGTGTCCCCCAAACGCTGCCATCCCATCCGGCTGGGACCGCGTGATTCCACAAGTCTAGGCAGCGGGTGGGCGCGGCGGTAGCCGCTTGTCGAAATTGTGCCCAATGGGCTATCCCAGCAGACTGGCGGGGCGGACGGCGGACTTGCCGAACCGCAGAGTGGCCCGATCGACTGCCCGGTCGGCCTCCGACCAGCCGTGCTCGCGCTCGCCGAGCACCAGCTGCCGCTGCACCCTCTCGCGCGCGACCAGGCCCTCGACTCGTACCCCCACCAGCCGGATGCGGGCCCGTTGCAGTCCCAGGGCGTCGTAGAGCTGCACGGCGGTGCGGTAGATCTCCTGGGTCACGTCAGTGGCCTCCGGGATCGTGCGGGAGCGGGTGATCGTGGTGAAGTCGGCGAAGCGGACCTTGATGGTCACGGTCCGGCCGGCCACTCCGGCCACACGCATCCGGGTGGTCACCCTGGTCGAGAGCCGCAGCAGCTCGCGCGAGATCACCTCCCGGTCATCGGTGTCCCGGCTGAAGGTCTCGTCGGCTCCCATCGACTTGTCGGGGCTTCCCTCGCCCTTGCCGAAGAACCCGGACCGTGGGGTGATCTCCCGCCGGTCGGTGCCCCAGGCCAGCTCGTGGAGGTGGGTGCCGAGGTGGTGACCGACGGCGCGCCGGAGGATGTGCAGCGGGGTGTGCGCCACGTCGCCGACCGTCACCAGTCCGAGCCGGTGCAGCATCGCCTGGGTCTTCTCCCCCACTCCCCAGAGCTCGCCGACGTCGAGGGGATGGAGGAAGGAGGTGGTCTGCGTCGGCGTCACGACCACCACGCCGTCGGGCTTCGCCCGCCGGCTGGCGAGCTTGGCGACCGAGACCGAGGCCGCGACCCCCACCGAGCAGGTGATGCCCTGCTCGTCGTGGATCGTCGCGCGCAGCTGCTCGGCGATGTCGTAGGGCGTCCCGAGGCGACGGGTGGAACCGCGGACGTCGAGGAAGGCCTCGTCGAGCGAGAGCACCTCCACCAGCGGGGTGACCCGCCGGAAGGTCTCCATGACCGAGGACGACACCGACTCGATGATCTCGAAGTCGGGGGCGATCACGACCGCCTGCGGGCACAACCGCCGGGCCCGGGTCATCGGCAGCGCGGAGCGCACTCCCGACTGCCGGGCGAGGTAGTTGGCCGAGAGCACCACGCCGCGGTACCCGCCGCCCACGATCACGGGTACGTCGTGGAGGTCGGGGCGGTCCCGGGTGACCACGGACGCGTAGAAGGCGTCCATGTCGACGTGGAGGATGGGGGTGGCGTCCGGAGCGCCAGCGGAGGCCGTCACCCCCATCCTCCCGAAGACCTGCACCAGAGCCGAGTCGGCGCAAACGCAGAGCGAGCGCAGCGAGCGAGTGCGGCTTGCGCCGACTCGGCGAGGTGACCACGGCGCGCAGGCCGAGTGCACACCCGAACCGAAGGGGGGTTGCTTGAACGGCAAACGCGCCGACTCGGCGCCTTGACACCTGCAGTTGCGCCGACTCGACCCTTCTCGGGTTTGCAGTTGCGCCGACTCGCCGCCTCAGCGCTTCGCGAGCACGTGGACCTGGGTGGCGAGGGGAAGGTACTCCGGGCGCTCGGCGACAGCCTGCTCGAGCTCCACCAGGGCCGAGGTGGCTCCGGGCTCGAGGTCGAGCAGGGAGCCGGGGACGAGATCCGCGAAGACCCGGACCGCGTGGACGGCCGTGGGCTCGAGACCGGCCGCGACCAGCAGGCCGGTGAGCTCCTCACGGGTGAACCGGCGTCCGGGTCGGCCACCGGCCTCTGGATCGTCGAGCATGGCCCTGGCCTGGTGGAAGTGTCCGGCCATCGCCCTGGCCACCACGGCGGCGTGCCGCTGGGCGACGAGCAGGCTGAGGACGCCCCCCGGTCGCAGCACCGACGCGATCGTGGCGAGCGCCGCTGCGGGGTCATCGACGACCTCGAGCACTCCGTGGCACAG
>NZ_DASSXS010000164.1:0-3531 GCF_035703625.1 Nocardioides sp.
CGGGTGGTCTCCTGGAAGGAGGCCGCCGAGAGCCACGACTCGGTCGCCAGCGACGCCTTGGTGATGCCCATGAGCACCGGGCGACCCGAGGCCGGCTTGCCGCCCTCGGAGACCACGCGACGGTTCTCCTCCTCGAAGACGACCCGGTCGATCAGCTCCGACGGCAGCAGGTTGGTGTCACCGGACTCGATCACCGTGATCCGGCGCAGCATCTGCCGCACGATGATCTCGATGTGCTTGTCGTGGATCGACACACCCTGCGAGCGGTACACCTGCTGGACCTCGTCCACCAGGTGCTCCTGGGCCTTGCGGACACCGAGGATCCGGAGCACGTCCTGCGGGTCGGGGGTACCGACCGTCAGCATCTGCCCGACCTCGATGTGGTCGCCGTCGGCCACCAGCAGGCGCGAGCGCTTGGAGACGGGGTACTCCTGGACCTCCGAGCCGTCGTCCGGGGTGACCAGCACCTTGCGTGCCTTGTCGGTCTCCTCGATCTCCACCCGGCCCGCGGCCTCGGAGATCGGCGAACGACCCTTGGGCGACCGGGCCTCGAAGAGCTCCACCACACGGGGCAGACCCTGCGTGATGTCGTCCGCGGAGGCCACACCACCGGTGTGGAAGGTACGCATCGTCAGCTGCGTGCCGGGCTCACCGATCGACTGGGCCGCGATGATGCCGACGGCCTCGCCGATGTCCACGAGCTTGCCGGTGGCCAGCGAGCGGCCGTAGCACTTGGCGCAGGTTCCGGTCCGGGCGTCACAGGTCAGCACGGAGCGGACCTTGACCTCCTCGATCCCGGCCGCGACCAGCTCGCCGATCTTGACGTCGCCGAGGTCCTCGCCCGCTCCGGCCAGCACGTCGCCGGTCTCGGGGTGGGTGACCTCGACGGCCGAGGTCCGGGCGTACGCCGCGGTCTCGGCGTTCTCGTGCTTGACGACCGTTCCGTCCTCACGGCGCTCACCGATCCGCTTGGGCAGGCCGCGCTCGGTACCGCAGTCGTCCTCGCGGATGATGACGTCCTGGGAGACGTCGACGAGGCGACGGGTCAGGTAGCCCGAGTCGGCGGTCCTCAGCGCGGTGTCGGCCAGTCCCTTGCGGGCACCGTGCGTGGAGATGAAGTACTCCAGCACCGACAGTCCCTCGCGGAAGTTCGACTTGATCGGCCGCGGGATGATGTCACCCTTCGGGTTGGCCACCAGACCACGCATGGCCGCGACCTGCCGGATCTGCATCATGTTTCCGGAAGCACCGGAGTCGACCATCATGAAGATCGGGTTGGACCGGTCGAAGTTGCTCTCCATCGCCTTGGCGACGTCGTTGGAGGCCTGGGTCCAGATCTCGATGAGCTCCTGGCGGCGCTCCTCGTCGGTGACCAGACCACGCTCGAACTGCTTCTGCACCTTCGACGCCTGCGACTCGAAGTCGGCCAGGATCTCGGTCTTGTTGGCCGGCGTGACGACGTCCTCGATCGAGACCGTGACGCCGCACCGCGTGGCCCAGTGGAAGCCGGTGTCCTTGAGTGCGTCGAGGGACGCCGCCACCTCCACCTTGGTGTAGCGCTCGGCGAGGTCGTTGACGATCGCGCCGAGGGCCTTCTTGCCCACCTCGTAGTTCACGTAGGGGTAGTCGGCCGGCAGGGTGTCGTTGAAGAGCGCCCGACCCAGCGTCGTGTCGAGGGTCAGCGACTGACCCTCCTCCCAGTCGCCGAGCCCGAGCTCCAGCGGCGGCACGATGCCGTCGAGGCGGAGCTGGATCTTGCTCTGCATCGAGATCTCGCCACGGTCGAAGGCCATGATGGCCTCGGCCTCCGACGAGAACGCACGACCCTCGCCGGGCTCGCCCTCGCGGTCGGTGGTGAGGAAGAACAGTCCGAGCACCATCTCCATCGTCGGCATCGTCACCGGACGGCCGTCGGACGGCTTGAGGATATTGTTCGTCGACAGCATCAGGATCCGGGCCTCGGCCTGCGCCTCGGCGGACAGCGGCAGGTGGACCGCCATCTGGTCACCGTCGAAGTCCGCGTTGAACGCGGTGCAGACCAGCGGGTGGATCTGGATGGCCTTGCCCTCGATCAGCTGCGGCTCGAACGCCTGGATGCCGAGCCGGTGCAGCGTGGGTGCCCGGTTGAGCAGCACCGGGTGCTCGGTGATGACCTCCTCGAGCACGTCCCACACGACCGGACGGGCACGCTCGACCATCCGCTTGGCGGACTTGATGTTCTGCGCGTGCGACAGGTCGACGAGGCGCTTCATCACGAACGGCTTGAACAGCTCCAGCGCCATCTGCTTCGGCAGGCCGCACTGGTGCAGCTTCAGCTGCGGACCGGACACGATGACCGAGCGGCCGGAGTAGTCGACCCGCTTGCCGAGCAGGTTCTGCCGGAAGCGGCCCTGCTTGCCCTTGAGCATGTCGGAGAGCGACTTCAGGGGCCGGTTGCCCGGGCCGGTGACCGGACGGCCACGACGGCCGTTGTCGAACAGCGAGTCGACGGCCTCCTGGAGCATCCGCTTCTCGTTGTTGACGATGATCTCGGGAGCACCGAGGTCGAGCAGGCGCTTGAGCCGGTTGTTCCGGTTGATCACGCGTCGGTACAGGTCGTTCAGGTCGGAGGTCGCGAAGCGGCCACCGTCGAGCTGCACCATCGGGCGCAGGTCCGGCGGGATGACCGGTACGGCGTCGAGCACCATCCCGATCGGCTGGTTGCCGGTCTTGCGGAACGCGTCGACGACCTTGAGCCGCTTGAGGGCCCGGACCTTGCGCTGGCCCTTGCCGGTGGCGATGGTCTCGCGCAGCGAGTCGACCTCGGCCTCGACGTCGAAGCTCTCGAGGCGCTTCTGGATCGCCGTCGCGCCCATGTGGCCCTCGAAGTACTTGCCGAACCACGCCTTCATCTCGCGGTAGAGCATCTCGTCGCCCATCAGGTCCTGGACCTTGAGCGACTTGAAGGTGTTCCAGACCTCGTCGAGGCGGTCGATCTCGCGCTGCGCACGGTCGCGCAGCTGCTTCATCTCGCGCTCGGCGCCGTCGCGGACCTTGCGCCGGGCGTCGGCCTTGGCGCCCTCGGCCTCCAGCGTCGCGAGGTCCTCCTCGAGCTTCTTGGTGCGGTCCTCGAGCGAGCCGTCGCGGCGCTTCTCGAGGCGCTCGCGCTCGAGCTGCACCTTCGTCTCGAGCGAGGACAGGTCCCGGTGACGGGCGTCCTCGTCGACGGCGGTGATCATGTAGGCCGCGAAGTAGATGACCTTCTCGAGGTCCTTCGGCGCCAGGTCCAGCAGGTAGCCGAGCCGGCTCGGGACGCCCTTGAAGTACCAGATGTGGGTGACCGGGGCGGCGAGCTCGATGTGGCCCATCCGCTCGCGACGCACCTTGGAGCGGGTGACCTCGACGCCACAGCGCTCGCAGATGATGCCCTTGAAGCGCACCCGCTTGTACTTGCCGCAGTAGCACTCCCAGTCCCGGGTGGGACCGAAGATCTTCTCGCAGAAGAGGCCGTCACGCTCGGGCTTGAGCGTGCGGTAGTTGATGGTCTCCGGC
>NZ_DASSXS010000180.1:0-2339 GCF_035703625.1 Nocardioides sp.
CCACCCAGCCACTGCGCGAGCCGCCCGGACGAGGACACCTGGCGCAAGCGCTCCTCGGTCTGCTCCCGCAGCTTGCGGGGGGTGACGACCAGCAGGTCGTCGCCGTGGCGCAGGACGGTACGCCGCTCCGGCACCAGGATCTGGCCGGAACGGATGACGAGGGACACCGAGGCGCCCACGGGCAACCGGAGCTCGCCCACCTCGACGCCGTGCATCCGGGACACCGGGCTGATCGTCACCTGCAGCAGGTCGGCGGCCACCCGCTCCAGGGGCGCGGCCTCGACCTCGAGACCTCGCGGCTCGGAACGCCGCGCGACCTTCAGCACCTTGGCCACCGACGGCAGTGTCGGGCCGGTCAGCAGGGTGTAGATCACCACCATGACGAAGACCACGTTGAAGAGGCGGCGCGAGTCGTCGACCCCCGCGGCCAGCGGGATGGTGGTGAGCACGATCGGCACCGCCCCGCGCAGTCCGGCCCAGGAGAGGAAGGACAGCTCCCGCAACGGCAGGGGCGCGACGACGGCGCTCGCCAGGACCGACAACGGCCGGGCGACGAAGGTGAGCACGAGTCCGGCGACCAGGGCCAGCCAGACCGTGGACAGGGTCAGCTCATCGGGGGAGAGGAGCAGCCCGAGCATCACGAACAGTCCGATCTGGGCCAGCCAGGCCACGCCCTCCGCGAAGGAGCGGGTCGCGGTCCGGTGCGGGAGCTCGCTGTTGCCGAGGACCAGGGCGGCCAGGTAGACGGCGGCGAAGCCGGACCCGTGCAGGGCGGCCGCGCCGCCGTACGCCAGGAAGCAGAGGGCCATGACCGACAGCGGGTACAGGCCGGACGAGGGGAGAGCCGCCCTGCGCATCACCCAGGCCCCGCCGAATCCGCAGAGCAGCCCGACCAGCGCGCCGACGACGAGCTCGAAGACGACCGTTCCGGCCATCTCGACGATGCCCTGCTCGGCGACGGCACCCGACGAGATCAGCGTGACCAGGACGACCGTCGGGGCGTCGTTCAGGCCGGACTCGGCCTCCAGCGCCCCGGTCAGCCGCCTCGGCAGGGGCACCACCCGGAGCACGGAGAACACCGCCGCGGCGTCGGTGGGCGACGTGACCGCGCCGAGGAGGACGGCCAGCTCCCACGGGATCCCGAGCAGGTAGTGGGCGCCGACCGCGACGACGGTGATCGAGACGGCCACGCCGATGGTGGCCAGCGAGACGCCGAGCTTCATCGACGGGCGAACGTCGGGCCAGTTCGTGGTCAGACCGCCCTCGGCCAGGATGACGGCGAGGGCCACGAAGCCGAGGGCGTGCGCCAGCTGGGCGTCATCGAACGGGATTCCCACCCCCGCCTCGCCCAGGGCGACGCCCATGGCCAGGTAGAGCAGCAGGCTCGGCAGCCCGGCGCGGGAGGAGATCCGGACGGCGAGGATCGCGAGAAGGGTGACGGCGGACGCCACGAGCACGAAGTTCTCGAGCTGGTGGACGTCGAAGGTCACGGGCTCGCTTTCCGGGCGATCGGCGGTGTGTCCGATCCTATCGGTCGTGCCCGGGTCGTCCGGTCAGCCGACGACGGCGTCCCCGCTGATCAGGTAGTCGTTGCCGCGGGGCGTCAGCTCGATCCGGCGTACCTCGCGCTGGCTGCTGCCGTCCTGGGTGTAGACGAGCGTGGTGTCGACCGCATTGCCCCCGACAGCATCGACGTCCTGGACCGCGACCGAGTCGATGGTGGACCAGAAGCCGTCGTAGCTGCCGTACCCGACCTCGCCCTGGAAGCCCGGCGACAACATCGACCACCCCGCCTGGGTGTCGTCCGGGAGCACGGCGTAGTAGTCCTCGACGAACGCCTCGCGGCTCGTGGCGCCGGACGGCGCCGCGGCATCATCCGATGCGCTCCCGCCGGGGTCGGCGTCCTGTGACGCGCCGCCGCTGCGACCGGAGTCGGCGGAGGGGTCCGTCGTGTCCGACGTGGGGTCGTTGCCGAGCAGGTTGGCCCCGAGGACGGCCAGGATCGCCAGGACGGCCAGGACGGCGAGCACCGGTAGGACGACCCGGCCGCGGCGCGGCCCACGGCTCGGAGAAGCAGCCGGAGTCGGAGTCGGGGCCCGAGTCGGGGCCGGCGTCGGAGTCGGCGCGGGGGTTGGCGCCGGCGTCCGCTCGGTCTGCTCGGCGGCGGTCGCCGTCGGCTCCGGGTGCGGCCGGGTGGACACCGCGACCGCGGCCCCTCCGAAGGCATCGGTCTCCTCGCGGGTGCGGTCGGTGCGGTGCCGCGCGTGGATCCGGCGCAGGGCGTGGGCGGCGTCGGCGACCTCCCACCGCGACTGCGGATCCGGGTCCATCAACCGGCG
>NZ_DASSXS010000120.1:0-16800 GCF_035703625.1 Nocardioides sp.
GCCTGGGCGAGCAGGTCGCTGCCCGCCAGCGCGTGATCCCGGGCCCGCTCCCACCAGACGCGGCTGGCCGGGATGTCGTCCATGGCGAAGGACATGGTGGCCGCGGCCAGCTCTGCGCGCGGGCGTACGTCGTCGGGCAGGTCGTGCGCCAGGGCCGCCTCGGCGAGCCGGCGTCCGTGGGCGTGGTGCCCGCGCAACCACCAGTACAGCCACAGCGCCCAGCTGATCCGCGCCACCCGCGTGGCCTCGCCGGACGAGAGGGCGCGCTCCGCGGCCGCCGTCAGGTTGGCGTGCTCGGCGTCGATCCGCGCGAGCCACTCGACCTGCTCGCCGTCCTGGTAGTGCGGCGCTGCCAGCTCGGCCAGGTCGAGGTAGTGGTCGAGGTGGGTGGTGTGGGCCTCCGTCGCCTCGCCGGCCTCGACCAGCCGGTCCCGGGCGTACTGCGCCACCGGCTCCAGCAGCCGGAACCGCCGGGACGGGCCGCCTCCCGGGTCGGCGGTCACCAGGGAGTGCTCCGAGAGGCTGGCGAGCAGGGCGAGCGGGTCGGCCGACCGATCGCCCAGCGCTCCCGCGACCGACTCGAGGTCGTCGAGCCGGAATCCGCCGACGAAGGCCGACAGCAGCCGCAGCAGCGCCTGCTCGTCGTCGCTGAGCAGGCCGTAGCTCCAGTCCAGGGTGGCGCGCATGGTGCGCTGGCGCTCGGGCAGGTCACGGGCGCCCGCCTCGACCGCGTCGTCGAGCCGGTCGAGCAGGGACGCGGGGTCGAGCAGCCGGGCCCGAGCCGCCGCGAGCTCGAGGGCCAGCGGCACCCCCGCCAGGCGCACGCACGTCGCGTCGACGGCCGCCCGGTCGCCCTCTGAGTCGCCCCAGCCGGGCGAGACCGCCCGGGCTCGTTCGAGCAGGAGTCGTACGGCGGCGGGCTGCTGTCCCGGGTCGTCCTGCTCCCCCGGCAGCGCGAGGGGCTCCACGGGGAGCTCGGCCTCGCCGCGTACGCGGAGCGGGGCGCGGCTGGTGGCCAGGACGGTGAGCCCGGGGGCGGCCTGGATCACCCGGGCCACCTCGGGTGCGGCCTCCAGCACGTGCTCGAAGTTGTCGAGGACCACCAGGAGCTGACGGTCCCGGAGCCGGTCCGAGATCGCCGCCACGTGGTCGCCGTCGACGGCCGGGCCGGCGTCGATCGCGTCCGCCACCGTCGGCAGGACCGCCGCGGGGTCGAGCAGCGACGCGAGCTCGACCCAGCAGACCCCGTCGGCGAACCGGGCACGCACGTCCCTGGCCGCCGCCAGGGCCAGCCTGGTCTTGCCGACCCCGCCCGTGCCGGTGAGGGTCACCAGCCGGCTGGAGCGCAGCAGCTCCGACACCTGGGCCACCTCCGCGTCCCGACCGAGCAGCGTGGTGGCCGGCACCGGCAGGTCCCTGGTGCGGGTGGAGGCGGCGGCGTCGCCGGGGCCGGTCGCCGTACGCCGCCTGGCGGGGACGGCGGCGATCAGGGCGGCGCGATCGGCGTCGTCGACGTCGAGGGCGTCGGCGAGGGAGCGGATCGTGTGCGGGTAGGGGCGGGTCCGGGCGCCCCGCTCGAGGGCACTCACCGCGTGGCTGCTCAACCCCGCCCGCGCGGCCAGCTCCTCCTGGGACAGGCCGGCAGCCTCGCGCAGCCCTCGCAGCAGTGAGCCGAACGGCTGCTCCTCCACCGTCACCGGCACCCCTCCTTCGGTCCGGATCCGGAGTGTACGGCGCGGCGCGCACCCGCGGACGGAGTCGCTGAACCGGGGCTGGAAGACTGGGCCGATGGACCTCGACGCCTTCCGCTGGCTGCTCACCGACGACGGCCAGCAGCTGCTGGCACGGGCGGCCGAGGCCACCGACGACGAGCTGAGGGCCCAGGACCGGCTCCGCCGGGAGGCGCCCGGCTCGACGGAGGAACGGGCCTCCCGGGTCGCGGTCGCGCTCGCCCAGGTGACGCTGCGCCGCAAGGCAGTCCCCAAGCTGGGCGACGACGCGGCCCGCATGTACTTCACCCCCGACGGCCTCGAGCAGGCCACCCGGTCGACGGTGGCCGCCCACCGGGCGGCGCGGCTGTCGGCCGCCTCCGCGGGATCGGTGATCGACCTCGGGTGCGGCATCGGCGGCGACCTGGTGGCCTTCGCCCGGGCCGGGATCACCACCGCGGGCATCGACCTCGATCCGGTCCGGGTCGAGGTGGCCCGCGCCAACCTGGCCGCGCTCGGGCTGCCGGGAGCCGTCTCGGTGGCCGACGCCACGACGGTCGACGTCACCCCCTTCGACGCGGCGTTCGTCGACCCGGCCCGCCGCACCGGCGGGGGCCGGACCTTCTCGGTCGACGACTGGACCCCTCCCTGGACGCTCGTGGAGGAGCTCCTGGGCCGTGACACGTGCGTCAAGGCGGCGCCGGGCATCCCGCACGCCCGCATCCCGGAGGACGTGGAGGCCGAGTGGGTCAGTGACGCCGGCGAGGTCAAGGAGGCGGCGCTCTGGTCGGGCCGGTTGGCCACCACGAGACGGCGCGCCACGGTGATCGGCCACGGGGGGCTGGCCACGATCACCGACGAGGACGACCCCGGCGCGGGCGACCGCGACGTCGGCGACTTCCTCTACGAGCCCGACGGGGCCGTGATCCGGGCCGGGCTGGTGACCGCCGTCGCCGCCGGGGTCAACGGTGGACTCGTCGACGAGCACCTCGCCTACGTGACGTCGGACGAGGCCTTCCGGACCCCGTTCGCCCGGGGCTTCCGCGTCGTCGAGACCCTGCCCTACCGCGAGAAGGCGCTCCGCGCGGCGCTTCGCGAGCGCAACATCGGCAGCCTGACCATCAAGAAGCGCGGCGTCGACGTCGTCCCCGACGAGCTGCGCAAGCGCCTGTCGCTGAGCGGCGACGTGACCGGCACGATCGTGCTCACCCGCGCCCGCGGCCACGGGATCACGCTGCTGGTCGAGCCCTTCTGAGGTTCAGCAGCCGCGACGCGGCAGCCCGGGCACCGCGACGGGCAGCCGCCCGGGCGCCCGCGCGCGACCCTGCAGCACGGCGACCAGCGCCCGCATCGCACCGGGCGTGTCGCCGTACGTCGCGATCCGGACCGGCGCGTCGGAGCTCCCCAGCACGTACGGCGTGTCGACGGCCACGGCCACGTCGCCGGAGACCGGGCCGTCGCCGTAGCCGGCGAACCCGATCCGCGTGGCCTGCTCCATCCGGGCCCGCTCGCGGTCCCGCCAGGTCGCCAGCTGGTCGGTACGACGACGCTCCCGGGCGCGCCAGCGACTGCGCTGGGCCGCACGCTCCGGCCGCGGCTCCGCCCGGGTGAGCCGCGCCGGCGGGGTCCGGGGCAGCAGGACCTGCAGACCGGCGGCCTGCGCGGCGGCCGTGAACGAAGCCACCGCCTCGTCGTCACCGGAGGGCGAGACGGCCGACTCGGCGAGCGGCCCCCGGCAGGGGCCGGCGGCGACGGTGATCGCCTCCGCCGAGAGGGCGCGGGAGGCCGGATCGCCGGATCCCGGGGGGCTGCCGCGGCGGTCCCGCCCGGCGTCCGGCTCGCTGGCGAGCAGCAACGCGATCTGGCGGGCAGCGGCGCGCTCGAGGAGCGTCCGGTCGAGGGCGCCGCGACGCACGGCCGAGATGATCCCCTGCCGGGCGGCGGCCGGGTCCGGCGGCATCAGGAGGACGTCGTTGCCTGCCCGCAGCGCACGGACCGCCTGCCGTGCACCGCCGTCGCGTCCGGGCTGGGCGCCGGCCATCTCCAGCGAGTCGGTGACCACCAGCCCGTCGAAGCCGAGGTCGCCGCGCAGGACCCCGGTGATCACGCGACGCGACAACGAGGAGGGCGTCCCGGGATCGATCGCGCGGACGTCGAGGTGGGCGACCATCACCGCCGGGACCCCGGCGTCCACCGCGGCCCGGAAGGGCGCGAGGTCGATCGCGTCGAGCCGCTGGCGGGTACGCCGCTGCACGGGCAGCGTCGTGTGGCTGTCGGCCGTGACCGAGCCGTGGCCGGGGAAGTGCTTGAGCACGGGCACCACGCCCGCCTCCGAGAGGCCGGTGGCAGCGGCGACCACGTGCCGGGAGACCAGGTCGGGGTCGGAGCCGATCGAGCGCGACCCGATCGTGGGGTCGCCCGGGCCGCTCGTGACGTCCGCGTCGGGGGCGAAGTCGACCGTGAAGCCGAGGCCGCGCAGCTCGGCACCGCTGGCGGCCGCCGCCCTGCGGGTCGCCGCGACCTCGTCGGCTGCCCCGGCGCTCATGAACGCCGGGAAGCGGGTGGCCTCCCCCTGCACCCGCTCGACGATGCCGCCCTCCTGGTCCACCGACAGGAACAACGGCCAGCGCCGGCGGACCTCTCGCTCGAGCGTGCGGTTGACCGAGCGGATCCCCGCGGTCGAGGCGATGTTGTCGTCGAAGGCGATCACGCCGCCCAGGTGCAGCGACCGGACCAGCCTGACCGGGGCGGCCGTCCCGGACCAGTCGGCCACGATCACCTGGCCGGCGAGGTCGGGCAGGCTCATCCGGCGTACGGCGCGGGCCGCGAGGTCGAGATCGTCCGCCGTGGGGCCCCAGCCGGTGGCCAGGCCGAGCTGCTCGGCCGGCGTGGGCGGGCTCGGCGTCGCGGAGGTCGAGTCCGCCTCCGCCGGGCCGGCCGCAGACCCTGGCTCCGGCGCGTCGTCGCCCGAGCAGCCGACGAGCAGCCCCGCCACGAGGACGAATGCTGCGGTCCTCCCGACGCGGTCCGATGTCATCGATCCAGTGTCGCACCGGGTCGCGGGCCCGGCCGTGGGGCCTTCCCTCCCCACGACTGCGGCGACGTTGCAACCTTCCTCCCCCGATTCGCGTCTTGGAAGCGATTGGATGGGAGGTGCGCAGTGGACGCACAAGGGCAGACGCTCACGGGAGCGGGGGTGACCATGGTCGACCGGACACGGCCCCGGGACGAGGAGTTCGCGGCCTACATGCAGGCACGACAGCCCAGCCTGCTGCGGACGGCGTACCTCCTGACCGGGGACCGGCACTCCGCCGAGGACCTGGTGCAGACCGCGCTGGCCAAGCTGTACCTCTCGTGGGACAAGGTGCAGAAGCGCGACTCCATCGACGGCTACGTCCGCCGGATCATGGTCAACGAGAACAACTCGCTGTGGCGCCGCGGCTGGAAGAAGCGGGAGTACGCCACCGACGACCTGCCCGACGACGACCACGTCACCGACGAGTACGACGAGGGGCAGCGGGCCGCGGTGTGGGCCGTCGTCCAGACCTTGCCGAGGAAGGCCCGGGCCGTCGTCGTGCTGCGCTACTACGAGCAGCTCTCCGAGGCGGAGACCGCCGACATCCTCGGCATCTCCGTCGGCACCGTGAAGTCACAGGCCAGCCGGGCGCTGGCGACCCTGCGCGAACGCGCGCCACACCACCTGAACCCCCTCAACCACGAGGAGGAGCGATGAACACCACTGACGACCTCACCCGGTCGCTGCAGGAGCAGGCGGACCGGATCGGAGGGCACCCGATCGACCTCGAGTCCGTCCGCGGGCGGGCCCGCGGGATCCAGCGCCGCCGGCGGATCGCCGCCGGAGCAGGCCTGCTGGCCGCGGTGGCGCTGATCGTGCCGGTGGCGGTGTCGACGAGCGGCGTGCTGCAGGGCGACGACTCCATCCCGCCGGCCACCGAGGTGCCGCGACCCACGCCGATCGGGACGGTCGAGGCCGACGCCTCCTCCGCCCCCCGCGGCGCCGACCCCGCGATCGCGTGGCTGGACGGGACCATCCTCCACGAGCCGGACGGAGCCACGACCGACCTGCGCGCGGCGCACCAGCAGGTGACGCCGTACGACGGCGGCTGGGCGGCCGTCGACGTCGCCGAGGGCACCACGTCGTTCCTGGACTCCGACGGCAAGGTGCGCCAGACGTTCCCGGGCGCCAGCCTCGCCGTCAGCGCGGACGGCCGGTCACTCGCGAGCGTGCTGACCGCCACCGCCGGCGACCAGGACATCGGTCTCTACCCCGTGGCAGGGGTCGGCCCCGACGGCTACCTCAGCTCGGTCGTGTCCTTCGACGGCACCGTCGACCTGGCCGGCTTCACCGGCGAGCAGGAGGTCGCCTACAACCTCACCGACGCCCAGGGGCGGGGCGGGGCGTGGATCACCGACTGGGCGCACGAGCCGCGGCGGCTGCCGGGCCTCCTCAACGTCCGCGGCGCCAACCAGGCGAGCGGTCTGGTGTCGGGCCTGACGTCGGTCGACGAGCTGGAGCCGGGCTTCTGCTCGGCCGTGGTGGTCGCCGCGACCGGTCAGCACCGCTGGGAGACCTGCGACTACACGCTGGAGGCGTTCAGCCCGGACGGCCGCTACGTCATCGGGACCGACGCCTACGCCGACGGCATCGGCGGCAACACCGTCGCGATCCTGGACGCCACCGACGGCACCGTGCTCGTGGAGTACACGACCCGGGACCTCGGTTTCACCGGGTCGTCGGTGTGGGAGAGCAGCGCGACGGTGCTCTTCACGACCTACCAGGACGGCCAGTGGTACGCCCTGCGGGCCGGCCTCGACGGGACGTTGACCCAGGCGCTCGACCCGGTCCGGGCGGGCGACGTGGACAACCCGTTCGGCTGGTCGCTCCGGCCCTGACGATCACCGGGTCATGCGAGCACGGAGGTGACCGGCTGCGACGAGTCGGCCGGGAGGTCGAGCGCCGAGGGCGCTCGGCCTCTCGTCACCATCTCGGCGCCGAGCGCGGCCACCATCGCTCCGTTGTCGGTGCACAGCCCCGGCCTGGGGACCCGCACCCGGATGCCGCGAGCGGTGGCCCGCTCCTCGGCCATCGACCGCAGCCGCGAGTTGGCGGCCACCCCGCCGCCGATCAGCAGGTCGTCGATCCCCTGACTGGCTGCGGCGTCGATCGCCTTGCGGGTCAGGACGTCGCAGACGGCCTCCTGGAAGCTGGCCGCCACGTCGTGCAGCGGGACCGGCTCGCCGCTGCGCTCCCTGGCCTCGACCCAGCGGGCCACGGCCGTCTTGAGCCCCGAGAACGAGAAGTCGAACCGGTGCCGCTCCAGGTCTCGCCGCGAGGTCAGCCCGCGCGGGAAGTCGACGTACACGCTGTCGCCGTCGCGAGCTGCCCGGTCGATGTGCGGGCCCCCCGGGAAGGGCAGTCCGAGGAGCCGGGCCACCTTGTCGAACGCCTCACCCGCAGCGTCGTCGATGGTGGCGCCGAGGGGGTCGACATCGCCGGTGACGTCCTCGACGCGGAGCAGGCTGGAGTGGCCGCCACTGACCAGCAGGGCCAGGCAGGGCTCGGGCAGCGGACCGTGCTCGAGCTGGTCGACGGCGACGTGGGAGGCGAGGTGGTTGACGCCGTACAGCGGTTTGCCGAGGCCGAGGGCGAGCGCCTTGGCGGCCGCCACCCCCACCAGCAGGGCGCCGGCGAGGCCGGGGCCGCTGGTGACGGCGATGGCGTCGACGTCGTGGAGCTGCACGTCCGCGGTCTCGCAGGCGCGCTCGATGGTCGGCACCATCGCCTCGAGGTGGGCCCGGCTGGCGACCTCGGGTACGACGCCGCCGAACCGCGCGTGCTCCTCGACACTGCTCGCGACCGCATCGGCCAGCAGCGTGTTGCCCCGGACGACCCCGACGCCGGTCTCGTCGCAGGACGTCTCGATGCCGAGCACGAGCGGCCCGTCGCTCCTGGGGGTGCTCATGGGCCCATGATGCCCAAGCCCGCGAGTCGGCGCGTCTGCACCCGCCCTGGAGCGCGAGTCGGCGCATCTGCAACGCCGTACGGGCGCGAGTCGGCGCAAACGCTGCTGGATCGTTTGCAGAGACGCCGACTCGACGTTCCAAAGAGCTGCACCTTTGCCGCCTCGACGTCTCTGGGAGCTGCACCTGCGCCGACTCGACCTTCCAAAGAGCTGCACCTGCGCCGACTCAGCGGAGGGGGCGTTGCATGACCACGGCGGTGCCGCCGTCCCGGTAGTACCTCGGGCGTCGGTCGATCTCGACGAAGCCTCGCGCCCGGTAGAAGGCGATGGCCCCCGCGTTGTCCTCGCGCACCTCGAGCAGCAGCCGGTCCGCGCCCTCGGCCCGCGCCAGGTCGGCAGCCTCCTCCAGGAGGCTCGTCGCCACGCCGGTACGTCGGTGCGCGATGGCGACGGCGATCCGCTGCAGCTCGGAGAGGTCGGCCACCACGCTGACCACCGCGTGGCCGACCACGTCGTCCCCGACCTGCGCCACGACGTAGCGAACGGTCGGCAGCCGGCCGCTGACACCCTCCTCGACCAGCGCGGCGGACCAGGCGTCGTCTCCGAGGTTCTCCCGCTCGAGCCGGGCGACCGCGTCGACGTCGTCGGCGGTGGCCGGGCGGATCACGAGGCGGGCTTGCGCGGCCCCGGCGTCGCGGCGTCCGGGCGGCGCAGGTAGAGCGGCTCCGGGTCCCGGAGCTCGGCCCGCTCCTCCGCCACGGCGCGCGCCAGCCAGGTCGCACTCGGCCGGGTCGGCCCGGCCGGGTGGGGGAACGCCTCCGGGTAGAGCACGGCTCCCTCGCCGACGGCCGGCCTGTCGGTGGCCACGGTCGCCGGCTTGGCGACCTCGGGGCCGTCCAGCCGCACCCCGTCCACGTCGTACGACGCCAGGTAGACCTCCCGCCGCCGGGCGTCGGTGGCCACCACGAAGTCGCCCGTGACGGTCGCGGTGTCCACCGCCTCCAGGGCGAGCACGTCGAGGGAGCAGACGCCGTACACGGGGATGTCGAGGACGAACGCCAGGGTGCGGGCGGTGACGAGACCGACCCGCAGGCCGGTGAAGGGTCCGGGGCCGACGCCGACGGCGATCGCGGTGAGGTCCTGCCGGACGATGCCGACGTCCTGCATGGCCCGCTCGATGAGCGGGGCCAGCTGCTCGCCGTGCTTCATCCGCTGCTCCGACGTGTGCTCGACCACGACCTGGTCGCCGTCGTGCAGCGCGACCGTGACGAGCGGCGTGGCGGTGTCGAAGGCGAGCAGCACGCAGCCGAGGCTACTGGCCTGCGTCGGCGCGCGTTTTCGAGGCTGGGGCCCTCGCACGCGACCCGCCGACGTGCTCACGCGACGCGGGGTGAGCTCAGGTCGCCCCGATCGCCAGCCGGGCGAGGTGCTCGTCGATGGGCGAGAGTCCCTCGAAGTCGCGCACCGTGTCCCACCACGCCAGCTTGTCGACCTCGTCGTTGGCCTCGAACAGTCCGAGGCCCGTGAGCCGGGTGCGGTAGACGGCGACGAACTCGATGCTCCGCTCGTGGCCGAGCTGGACCGTGCCCACCCCGACGAACTCGACGTCGGTGAGCGCGGTGCCGGTCTCCTCCGCGAACCTCCGGATCGCGGTCTCGCGGGCGGTCTCGTCGGTGCGGGTCTCGCCGACCGGCAGCTCCCACTCCTGCCGCCAGCTGTTGTGGACCAGCACCACCCGCCCGTCGTGCTCGGCGACCATCAGCGACAGCCGCAGCGGGATGGAGGGGTCCAGCGCGTCGAGGTCCGACTCGGGGCAGTGGCGGAAGTCGAGCAGGAGGTTCTCGTTCAGCTTCTCCGCCAGCGGGGGCCGCCGGTTGGGGACCTCCATCTCGTACCAGCGGGGGCCGATCGGCGTCATCAGGACCCGTCGCGGGTCGAGGTCGGCGTGCTCGTCCTGGTGGGCGAGGGCACGGATGATCCGCACCTCGAGCCGCGACTCCGCCAGTCCCTCCGCGATCCCCTCCCCCCACTCGACGACCGTGACGGCGTCGTCGAGCGAGGTGTCGAGGTCGAGGTCGTCGAGCTCGTCGATGCCACCGAGCCGGTAGGCGTCGACGTGCACCAGCGGCGGTCCGCCGTCGACCGGCGGGTGCTCGCGCGAGATCACGAACGTCGGCGAGGTGACCGTCCCGCGCACCCCCAGCCCGGCTCCGATCCCCTGGGTGAACGTCGTCTTGCCGGCCCCCAGCTCGCCGCTGAGCACGATCAGGTCACCGGCGCGGAGCTGCTGCGCGAGGGCCTCCCCGAGCGACCGCATCGCCTCCGGGTCGGGCACGTTGTAGAGGAAGGTCCGCAGCGGGCGCCGCAGCTCCACGTTCGGCGAGTAGCGCAGGATCTCGCGGAAGCCCTGGCGCTCCCAGAAGCGGATCGTCTCGGGCAGCTCCTCCCGCGCCACCACCGTCAGGTCGTCGTAGCCGTGGGAGGCGTCGACCGCCCAGTCGATGAGCAGGGCGGCGATGCCGTGGCCGCGGGCGCTGTGGACGACGCCGAACCGCCGCAGGTACATCGTGGTGCCGACCGGGTCGAGCACCAGCGCACCCACGGGCTCGCCGTCGAGCACGGCCATCAGCCCGCCGTGCTTCTCCAGCAGCTTCGCCAGCGACTCGGGGGTCTCCGACAGCGCGGCCGCGGGCGGGTCGAGCGGCGGGCGGACCTCGAAGGCGGTCCGGATGACCGACAGCAGCTCGGCGGCTGCTTCCGGTCCGACGCGTCGTACGTCGACACTCACCGGCTGTCGACCCGCTCCGCTGCGGCGGCGATCAGCTGGTCGAGCGCGGCGTTCACCCGGTCGTGCCGTTCCATGATCACCATGTGTCCGGCGCCTTCGCACTCGACAAGGACCGACTGGGGCAGCCTGGAGTGCAGCTTGCGGCTGTGGCCGATGGAGGTGAGCCGGTCGCCGGTGCCGCAGATGACCGTGGCCGCGACGCCCTGCAGCGCCTCCAGGGCGTCGAACTTGTCGAGCTCCCCGAACACGGGGAAGAACTCCGCGACCACCTCGAACGGCGTCTCCGACAGCATCCCGTCGACGAAGTCGACGTAGCTCTCCGGGACGTCGTCCCCGAAGGCGAACAGGTCGGTGACCACGGTGGCGACCGAGCGGCCCGCCCGACGCAGACCGTCGACGTGGCGGTGCCCGCGCGCCAGCGTCGACACCACCCGCGTGGCCAGCTGGCCACCGATGGTCCTCGGCAGGAGCGGGAGCACGATGCGGTGCGGGTCGAGGCCGCCGGCGGTGGTCGAGATCAGCCCGACGCCGACGACCCGCTCGCCGAAGAGCTCGGGCTGCTGCTCGGCCAGGGCGATGATGGACATCCCTCCCATCGAGTGGCCGATGAGGACGACCGGACCCTCCGGGACGACCTCGTGGAGGATCCGGCCCAGGTCGCGACCGAGCTGGTCGACCGTGGCCCTGCCCTTGCTGGACCGCCCGGACCGGCCGTGGGAGCGCTGGTCGTAGTAGACGGCCCGCACCAGGCCCCGGTAGCCGGCCCGCTGGAAGTGCCAGCAGTCGAGGTTGAGCGCGTAGCCGTGGCAGAACACGACCGTGAGCGGCGGCTCCTCCGCCGACGCGCTGCGGCGACGCCCCCGCTGGGGGTCGCGGGTGAACTCGTCGACCTCGACGTGCAGCGGGACACCGTCATCGGCGACCACGGTCCGGGGCTCGGCCCGCAGCGAGCCGAACGGCGTGCTGTCACCCGCGCCGCGCCGGGCGATGACCCGGCGCCGGCGGGCGACCTCGGCCGCCGTACCGGCCACCGCGACGCCCACCGCTCCGGCGGCGAGTGCCGCGATCCTGCGTCGCACCGTCACTGGTTCACTCCCGGAGTCACTCCTTCGTCGACGTAGCGACGGACCATGCGGCCGCCGATCCTGGTCACGATCTCGTAGTTGATGGTCCCGCACGCCTCGGCCCACTCCGTCGCGGTGGGTTCACCGCCGGCCCCGGTGCCGAACAGCACGATCCCGGCGCCCGGGTCGGGATGGTCTCCGTCGAGGTCGACCACGAACTGGTCCATGCAGATGCGGCCACGCACCGGGCGCCGCCGCCCGGCCAGCCAGACCTCGGCCACGTTGCCGGCATGGCGGGGTACGCCGTCGCCGTACCCCACCGGCACCAGGCCCACCGTCGTGTCGTGGTCGGCGACCCACGTGTGGCCGTAGGAGACGCCGGCCCCGGAGCTGATCGGCTTGGCCAGCGACAGCGTCGCGCGAGCGGTCATCGCCGGGACCAGGCCGAGGTCGGGGGTCACCCCGGGCGCCGGGTCCAGGCCGTAGGTCGCGATGCCGCACCGGACCAGGTCGAAGCGGGACGAGGGGCGCAGGATCGCCGCCGCCGAGTTGGCCAGGTGTCGCACCTCGGGCCGGAGGCCCGCCCGCTCGGCGACATCGAGCGCGTCGAGGAAGACCTTCTCCTGGGCGTCGTTGGCCGGGTGGTCCGGTACGTCGCTGCAGGCGAAGTGCGACCAGATCCCGGTGACCGTCCAGGCGCCCGCGACCTCGCCGGCACGGGCGGCCTCGACCACGCCCGGCCAGTTCTCGGTCGCCGCGCCGCCGCGGGAGAGGCCGGTGTCGACCTTGAGCTGGAGCCGGGCCGGGCGGCCGGCCGCGTCGACGCCGGCCCGGATCTCGACCAGCTCGGCGACCGTGTAGGCGCAGACGTCGACGTCGGCCGCGATCGCCGCGGCGTAGTCCTCGCCGGGTACGCCCAGCCAGCAGAGCACCCGGCCTGCGTCGCCCGCCTCCCGGAGCGCCAGCGCCTCGTCGATGGTGGCCACGCCGAGCCACTCCGCCCCGGCCTCCCGGGCCGCGCGGGCCACCGCGGCCAGCCCGTGCCCGTAGCCGTCGGCCTTGACCACGGTCATCATCGCCGCCGGCGCCGCCAGCTCCCGAAGCAGCCGGACGTTGTGGCGGATCGCCGCCAGGTCGACCACGATCTCGGCGCGGTCGGCGGGGCTCATGGCGCCGATTCTTCCATTCCCGGCTCCCCGGTCAGTGCCCCCACGTCACCAGCCGGACCACCTCGGGGATGGCGCGGGCGACCGCTCCGGCCACGATCGGACCATCGTTCGCGGCCAGGGTGGCGGCCGCGCCGTGCAGCCAGGAGCCGACCGATGCCGCGTCGTAGGGCGCCAGCCCGGCCGCCAGCAGCGACCCGATCACGCCGGTCAGCACGTCCCCCGCGCCGGCCGTCGCCAGCCACGGGGTGCCGGTCGTGGTGACCCGGACCGCGCCCTGCGGGGTCGCGACGAGCGTGTGCCGCCCCTTCAGCAGGACGGCGGCGTCGTACCTCGCGGCCGCCGCCAGGGCGTGGGCGAGCGGACGGGCCTCGACGTCGGCGCGGTCGGCACCGGCCATCGCCGCGAGCTCGCCCGCGTGTGGTGTCAGCACCGCCGGCACGCCGAGGGGCCCGGTCACGTGAGTGAGCGCGTCGGCGTCGACGACGACCGGTACGCCGTCGGCGACCGCGGCCTTCAGCTCGTCGCCGGCCCCCTCACCACCTCCGGAGCCGACCGCCCAGGCCTGGACCCGGCCCTCACCGACCACGTCGGGGTGGGTGGCGCGGACCCGCTCGGCGAGCCGGCCGTCGCCGACGTAGCGGACCATGCCGCACAGCCCGGTCGCCGCGCCCTGCACGCACAGCAGCCCCGCGCCCGGGTACTGCGGCGACCCGGCCCGGACCCCCACGACCCCGCGGGTGTACTTGTGCGCCTGGGGATCGGGCCGGGGCAGCAGCCGCGCCACGTCGCTCGGCTGCAGGGACTCGACCCGGGCCTCGGGCAGGTCCAGCCCGATGTCGACGAGGTGCACGACGCCGCAGGCCGCGGCCGCGGGGTCGACGAGGTGGGCGATCTTGTGGGTGCCGAACGTGACCGTCACCGCGGCCTCGACGTGCGGGCCGTCGAGCTCCCCGCTGTCGACCCCCACCCCGGACGGGACGTCGACCGCGACCACGGGAACGCCCTCGACCGAGGCCAGCGCCTCGACCGCGTCCGGGCGGAGCCCGGGGCGGCCGCCGATCCCGACGATGCCGTCCACGACCACCTCGGGCCGCGCGACACCGGGTCGGGCACCTGAGGCCGGCCCCTGCGACGGTGTGGACGACACGACCCGTCCGCCCGCGGCCCGGAGCGCGGCCAGGCCACCCTCGTGCACCCGCTCGGAGAGCAGCCGGGCCTCGACCGCGCACCCGCGTCGGGCCAGCATCGCGCCGGCGTACAGCGTGTCCCCGCCGTTGTCGCCGGACCCGACCAGGAGCAGCACCCGGCGGCCGTAGGCGGAGCCGAGCAGGTCGAGGACGGCGTACGCCAGCCCGGCGGCCGCCCGCTGCATGAGGGCGCCGTCGGGCAGCGTGGCCATCAGGGCGCGTTCGGACTCCCGCACCTGCTCGACCGTGTGCGCGCGCCTCACCCGCTCAACGCTATCCGCGTCCGGGTGTCTCCGGGGCCCGTACCTCCGAACATGCAGTTGGCCGCGTGTGACCGCCCACCCCGCCGTGGGAGTGGCGTCGAGGGGCGCACCTGCACGTTCGCCGGGCCGACGGGCTCAGGACTCCAGCACGACGACCGCCGAGGCGATCCCGGCGTCATGGGAGAGCGAGAGGTGGATCGAGCCGACGCCGAGGTCGTCGGCCCGGGCGCGGACGGAGTCGCGGAGCTCGAAGTACGGACGCCCTGACGGCTCGGAGAACACCTCGGCGTCGTGCCAGGCCAGCCCCCCGGGGGCGCCGAGCGCCTTGGCCATGGCCTCCTTGGCCGCGAAGCGAGCCGCCAGCGAGGCCGGGTGCAGCGCGGCCTCGGCGGGGGTGAACAGGCGCTCGCGCAGCCCGGGCGTCCGATCGAGCGACGCCACGAACCGCTCGATGTCCACGACGTCGATCCCGAGCCCGATGACCGGCATCTACTCGACCGTGACCGACTTGGCGAGGTTGCGCGGCTGGTCGACGTCGTGACCCATCACCGAGGCCAGCTCGCAGGCGAACAGCTGCAGCGGGACCACGGCGAC
Organism: Nocardioides sp.; assembly: GCF_035703625.1. Lineage (GTDB taxonomy): Bacteria > Actinomycetota > Actinomycetes > Propionibacteriales > Nocardioidaceae > Nocardioides. The sequence goes on from NZ_DASSXS010000120.1 coordinate 14,759, forward strand.
CAGCGGCTGCAGGAGGGTCGGCACCCGCGGCAGCGGGATCAGCTCGTCGGCGTAGGGCCGGATCGTCTCGTCGCCGGCCTCGGCCAGGCAGATCGTGCGCGCACCACGCGCCCGCACCTCCTGGATGCCGCTCAGCATCTTGCCGTGGAGCTGGTCGCGGCCCTTGGGGGGTACGACGCACAGCACCGGCATCCCCTGCTCGATCAGCGCGATCGGGCCGTGCTTGAGCTCGCCGGCGGCAAACCCCTCGGCGTGCAGGTAGGCGAGCTCCTTGAGCTTCAGGGCCCCTTCGAGCGCCACCGGATAGCCGGCGTGCCGACCGAGGAACAGCACGGACCTGGTGTCGACGTGCTGACGGGCCAGCTCGTAGACCGCCTCGCGCTGGTCGAGGACCGCCTGGATGTGGTCGGGCATCGACTCGAGCTGGTCCAGGACGTCCGCGATCTCCTCGCCGTACCGCGTGCCCTTGATCTGGGCGAGGTAGAGGGCGAGCAGGTAGCAGGCCACGAGCTGGGTCAGGAACCCCTTCGTCGACGCCACCCCGATCTCGGGTCCGGCATGGGTGTAGATCACCGCGTCGGACTCGCGCGGGATCGTCGAGCCGTTGGTGTTGCAGATCGCGAGCACCCAGGCCCGCTGCGCCCGCGCGTGCCGGATCGCCTGGAGCGTGTCGGCGGTCTCGCCGGACTGGCTGATGGCCACGACCAGGGTCGAGTGGGTGAGGATCGGGTCGCGGTAGCGGAACTCCGAGGCCAGCTCCACCTCGACCGGGATCCGCGTCCAGTGCTCGATCGCGTACTTCGCGACCATGCCGGCGTAGAACGACGTGCCGCAGGCGATGATGATGACCTTGTCGATCTCGCGCAGGTCCTCGTCGGAGATCCGCACCTCGTCGAGCTGCAGCTCTCCGGACGCCGTACGACGCCCGAGCAGCGAGTCGGCGACCGCCCGCGGCTGCTCGTGGATCTCCTTGCGCATGAACCAGTCGTGGCCGTCCTTCTCGGCCGCCGACAGGTCCCAGTCGACGTGGTAGCGACGGCCCTCGGCGGGCGCGCCGTCGAACCCGGTCACCGAGACCCCGGCGGTCGTGATGGTGACGACCTGGTCCTGGCCGAGCTCCATGGCGTCACGGGTGTGCTCGATGAACGCGGCGACGTCGGAGCCGAGGAAGTTCTCGCCCTCGCCGAGGCCCACGACGAGCGGTGAGTTGCGGCGGGCCGCCACCACGCGGGAGGCGTCGAGCCCGTCGACGGCGACCAGGGTGAACGCACCCTCGAGCCGCCGGCAGACGCGCTGCATGGCGGTGGTGAGGTCTGCGCCCGCCAGCACCTCGTTCTCGAGCAGGTGGGAGACGACCTCGGTGTCGGTCTCCGACGCCAGCTCGTGGCCGGCGTCCTCGAGCTCGGCGCGCAGGGTCACGAAGTTCTCGATGATCCCGTTGTGGACCAGGGCGACCCGCCCGGTCCGGCCCGGGTGCGGATGCGCGTTGACGTCGTTCGGTGCGCCGTGGGTGGCCCACCGGGTGTGGCCGATCCCGGTCGTGGACCCGGCCAGCGGCGCCTCCGCGATCGCCTTCTCCAGGTTGGCGAGCTTGCCCGCCCGCTTGGCGGAGGCGATGACGCCGTCGGCCACCAGCGCGATGCCGGCGGAGTCGTAGCCGCGGTACTCCAGACGGCGCAGGCCCTCGACGACCACTCCCTGCGCCGACTTCGGACCGACGTAGCCCACGATTCCGCACATGGCAGGGAGTCTAGGATGCCCGCCATGTCTCCGAACGGCGGCGCCCAGCCGGGCTCCGACGACGTCCGGCGCGAGTCGTCGCCCTACGTCCAGCTCGACCGGGCGGCCTGGGCGGCGCTCGCCGACACCACGGCCAGCCCCCTCACCACCGAGGAGATCACCCGGGTGCGCGGCCTCGGGGACGCCCTCGACCTCGACGAGGTCGAGCAGGTCTACCTCCCGCTCTCGCGCCTGCTCAGCCTGTACGTCGAGAGCGCCGGCCGCCTGCACCGGCAGCAGGAGGAGTTCCTGGACCAGCCGCA
>NZ_DASSXS010000275.1:0-6246 GCF_035703625.1 Nocardioides sp.
GCGACGTAACCCCCGCCGTGCACGTAGAAGACGGTCCGGACCGGCTCGACGCCACGCGGGCTGATCACGTGCACGGGGAAGCCGACGTCCTCCTCGACCACCGAGAACCGGCGGGCGAACCGCGGCACCAGCCGGGTGGGCAGCGTCCGGTCCAGCCCCGAGTGCCACTGCTCGATCCGGGCTCGCTCCAGATCGGCGTCGTCGAGGTCGCGGGACCCGCGAATCCTCGGGACTGCCCAGGCGAGGACCTCGTGGCGGCGGCTCGGCATGGGCTCACGCTAGCCCTGTCACATCTGCGGGCCGGGCGGTGTCTCGTGGGCAACCGAAACCTCAGGAGGAGAAGCCGATGCCCAGCACGTTCCGCATCCCCCGGGCGACCATCACCGGCCTGTACGGCAAGGTCCTGGCCGCCTATGCCCGTCGGACCTATGGCGAGGTCCCCGACGGCGTCCACGTCTACTGGCACCACCGCAGGGTGCTCAGGGCCGTTCTCGGCTTCGAGCAGAAGGTCGCGAAGTGGGACCGGCTCGACGAGGACCTCAAGTCCTACGCCCAGCTGGCCAGCGCAGGGGTCATCGGCTGTTCCTGGTGCCTCGACTTCGGCTACTTCAAGGCCCACAACGACGGTCTCGACCTCGCGAAGGTGCGCGAGGTGCCGCGCTGGCGCGAGTCGGACGTCTTCACCGAGACCGAGCGCGCGGTGCTGGAGTACGCCGAGGCGATGAGCACCACCCCTCTGGGCGTGACCGACGAGATGGTGGCCGGACTCGTCGAGGCACTGGGCGCCGAGGCCGTCGTGGAGCTGACCCAGATGGTGGCGCTCGAGAACATGCGCTCGAGGTTCAACTCCGCGGCCGGGCTCCAGAGCCAGGGCTACTCCGACGTGTGCGAGCTGCCGCTCGCCGTACCCTCGGCGACGTGAGCGCGACCGACTCGTTCGTCGAGCACCGGAACCTGCTGTTCACGGTCGCCTACGAGATGCTCGGGTCGGCGGCCGATGCCGAGGACGTGCTCCAGGAGACCTGGCTCCGCTGGTCGGAGGTCGATCGGTCGGGTGTCCGCGACGAACGCGCCTACCTCGTGCGGATCGTCACCCGGCTCTCCCTCAACCGCCTGCGCACCCTGGCCCGGCGCCGCGAGTCGTACGTCGGCCCGTGGCTGCCCGAACCGTTGCTCACCTCGCCCGACGTGGCCGAGGACGTGGAGCTGGCCGACAGCGTGTCCACGGCCATGCTCGTGGTGCTGGAGACCCTGGCCCCCACCGAGCGGGCGGTGTTCGTGCTGCGGGAGGTGTTCGACGTCGGCTACGACGAGATCGCCGCGGCCGTGGACAAGTCGCCGGCCGCGGTGCGCCAGATCGCCCACCGCGCACGCGACCACGTTGCCGAGCGACGTCCGCGCAGCGACGTGACGCCGAGCCAGCGCGACGAGGTGATCGCGCGGTTCCTCGGGGCGACCGCCTCCGGCGACCTGCAGAGCCTGATGGACGTGCTGGCCCCGGAAGTGGTGCTGCTGACCGATGGCGGAGGCCTCAAGAAGGCCGCGCTCAGGCCGATCCTGGGCCGCGAGAAGGTCGTGAGGTTCCTCGACGCGGTCGCTCCGGAGGGCGTGGAGGCCGACGTGGTGGTCGTCAACGGCGCCCCGGCGCTGAGGCTCCTGATCGACGGCGAGGTCGACGGCATCGGCACCATGCTGGTGGAGGGGGGGCTGGTGACCGGGCTCTACATCGTCCGGAACCCGGAGAAGCTGCGCCGGCTGGACGAGGTGACCGCGCTGACCCGCTGAGGCCCGGCGCCGTCCGCGGCGTAGGGTGGGACGCCAGAAGACAGGGGAGCACGCATCGGCGTGCTGAGAGTGCGGATCCGCCGCAGACCCTCCGAACCTGATCCGGTTAGCACCGGCGATAGGGAGTCCGATGAAGCCCGTCCTCGTATCCGTCCTCGCCCTCACCCTGCCGCTCACGGCGTGCAGCGTCGTGGGGGAGAGGTCCGACGACTCCGGCCAGCCGGCAGGGGCCGGTGGCGGCACCGTCGTGCTGGTCACCCACGAGTCGTTCACGCTGCCGAAGCAGGTGGTACGACAGTTCGAGGAGGAGTCCGGCTACGACCTGGAGACCCGCGCGGCGGGTGACGCCGGGACGCTGACGACGAAGCTGGTGCTCACCAGGGACAACCCCACCGGCGACGTGGCGTTCGGCGTCGACAACACCTTCGCCTCCCGGGCCGTGGACGAGGGGGTCTTCGCCGAGCACGGCGTGGACCTGCCTGCCGGCGCCGAGGACTACACGCTCGAGGGCGAGGCGGCCGACGTGCTGGCACCCGTCGACAACGGCAACGTCTGCGTCAACATCGACAAGACCTGGTTCGAGCGCGAGGACCTGGCACCCCCGGAGACCCTGGCCGACCTGGCCGACGGGGAGTACGAGGGCCTCTTCGTCACCCCCTCCGCCCTGTCCAGCTCGCCGGGGCTCGCCTTCCTGCTGGCGACCATCGCGGCGTACGGCGAGGACTGGCCGGGCTACTGGCAGGAGCTGGTCGACAACGACACCCTGGTCCTCGACGGCTGGGAGGACGCCTACTTCGGTGAGTTCACCCAGGGGAGCGAGAAGGGTACTCGCCCGATCGTGCTCTCCTACGACTCCTCGCCGGCCTTCACCATCGCCGACGACGGGACGTCCACGACCAGCGCGCTGCTGGACACCTGCTTCCAGCAGGTCGAGTACGCCGGTGTGCTCGAGGGTGCCGAGAACCCCGAGGGCGCCCGGGCACTCATCGAGTTCCTGCTCAGCGAGACCGTCCAGCGGGAGCTGCCCACCAGCATGTTCGTGTTTCCGGTGCGCGACGGCGTCGCGCTGCCCCCCGCCTGGGCGAAGCACGCCGAGCAGCCGGAGTCGCCGTACCGCCTCGACCCGGCCGAGATCGCCGCGAACCGCGACGCGTGGCTCGAGCAGTGGCGCGACATCGTCACCCGATGATCCGCCACCCGGGGCGCCGGCTCTCCCGTCTCGCTGCCCTCTCCCTGCTGCCGGTCGCGGCGCTGGGGGTGTTCTTCGTGCTCCCGGTCCTCGGCATGCTCGCCCAGGGCTTCTGGCCGGAGGGCGAGTTCGACCCCGGCGGCGTCCTCGAGGTGCTCGCCCGGCCGCGGGTGCACCGGGTGCTGTGGTTCACGGTGTGGTCGGCCGCGGCGGGTACGGCGATCTCGGTGCTGCTCGGACTGCCGGCGGCGCACGTGCTCTACCGGCTCCACCTCCCCTTCCGTCGCGGGGTACGCGCCGCCCTGCTGGTGCCGTTCGTCCTGCCGACCGTGGTCGTCGGGGTGGCGTTCCGGCAGCTGCTCGGCACCTCCGGGCCGCTCGGGTTCCTCGCGCTCGACCAGACCGCGGTCGCCATCGTGGCCGGGCTGGTGTTCTTCAACGTCGCCGTGGTGATCCGAGTGGTGGGTACTGCCTGGGAGTCGCTCGATCCGCGGCCGGCCCAGGCGGCCGCCACGCTCGGCGCCTCGCCCTGGCAGGTGTTCCGGTCGGTCACCCTGCCGGCCCTGCGGCCGGCGATCGTGTCGGCCGCGAGCGTCGTGTTCCTGTTCTGTGCCACCGCGTTCGGCATCGTGCTCACCCTGGGCGGGGTGCGCTACGCGACGGTCGAGACCGAGATCTACCTGCTCACCACGACCGTGTTCGACCTGCAGGGTGCCGCCGCCCTGTCGGTGCTCCAGCTGGCGGTGGTGGTCGCGCTGCTGGCGATCACCCAGCGGCTGCGCGCCGTGCCGGACCCGACCGTCGAACGCCCGCGCCCGACCGCGCACCGGCCCACGCGGGCCGACCTGCCCTCGGTCCTGGTGACCCTGCTCCTGCTCGTGTTCGTCGCCACGCCGGTCCTGACGCTGGCTGCCGGGTCGCTTCGCGCCGACGGTGCGTGGAGCCTCGACAACTACCGCGCGCTCGGCACGAGCGGGGAGCAGCAGGCGCTCCTGGTGCCGGTGTCCGACGCCCTGGTCACGTCGCTGCGTACGGCGGTCGACGCCACCTGGATCTCGCTCACGATGGGGCTGCTCGTGGCCATGATCGTGACCCGGCGCTCCCTCACCCGCGCCGAGCGGCGCCTGCGTGGCGCGCTCGACGGGTTCTTCATGCTGCCGCTCGGCGTCTCGGCGGTGACGCTCGGCTTCGGCTTCCTGATCACCCTCGACCAGCCCCCGCTCGACCTCCGCGACTCGCCGCTGCTGGTGCCCATCGCCCAGGCGTTGGTCGCGCTCCCCCTGGTGGTCCGGACGATCGTGCCGGTGCTGGCCGGCGTCGACGACCGCCAGCGACAGGCGGCCGCCTCGCTCGGAGCGACGCCGCTGCGCGCCCTGCTCACCGTCGACCTGCCCGCGGTCTGGAAGCCGTTGCTCGCCGCCGGGGGGTTCGCGTTCGCGGTGTCGCTCGGCGAGTTCGGCGCCACCTCGTTCCTGGCCAGGGACGAGCATCCGACCCTCCCCGTCGTGATCTACCAGCTGCTCGGGCACCCCGGCGAGCTCAACTACGGCATGGCGCTGGCGGGGTCGGTGGTCCTCGCCGGCGCGACAGCGGTGGTGGTGCTGGCGGTCGACCGCCTGCGCGTGCCCTCCGTGGGAGCCTTCTGACGACATGACCACCCCACGAAAGCGCTCTCAGCGCTCGCGATCCCGTCGGGCCCTCGCATGTTGAGCCTGCGCGACCTCTCCGTCGCCTACGACGGCCACCGGGTGGTCGACGAGGTCCGCCTCGACCTGCCCGATGGCGAGGTGCTTGCCGTGCTCGGGCCGTCCGGTTGCGGCAAGTCCACCCTGCTCCGCGCCATCGCCGGCCTCGAGGTGCTGGCCTCCGGGAGCGTCGCCTGGGACGGTGCCGACCAGGTCGACGTACCCACCCACAAGCGCGGGTTCGCCCTGATGTTCCAGGACGGCCAGCTGTTCCCCCACCTGACGGTGGGCCGCAACGTGGGCTACGCACTGCGGTTGCGCAGGGTGCCGGACACCGCGGTGCGGGTCGAGGAGCTGCTGGAGATGGTCGGCCTCGGCGGCTACGCCGACCGGTTGCCCGCGAGCCTGTCCGGCGGCGAGCGGCAGCGCGTCGCGCTGGCCCGGTCGCTGGCCGTGGACCCCAGGCTGCTGCTGCTCGACGAACCGCTCTCCGCGCTCGACAAGGGGCTCCGGGAGCGGCTGGCCGGAGAGCTCCGCGAGATCCTGCGGACCGCCGGGACCACCACCTTGATGGTCACCCACGACCACGAGGAGGCGTTCACGGTCGCCGACCGTCTGGCGGTGATGCGGTCCGGCGCGGTGGTCCAGCAGGGACCCATCGACCAGGTCTGGCGCGCCCCGGCCGACCCCGAGACCGCGCTCTTCCTCGGCTACGCCCGCGTGCTGGTCGACGACGCTGCGGCGGTGCTGCTGGCAGCCGCGGGACGTGACCCGGCGCCGGCGGTGGCGATCAGGCGCTCGGCCCTGACGGTCGCCGAGACGGGACCGCTGACCGGGATCGTCCGCTCGTCGCGGATCACCCCCGAGCAGGTTCGGCTCGAGGTCGACGTCGACCGGCTGGGCGTCGTCGACGCCGTCTCGCCGCTCGACCGGCATCCCGGCCCGGGCCAGCAGGTGGCGCTCGTGGTGGACCAGACCCGGCTGGCCGCCCTCGGGCGCGGGGGCGCCTCCTAGACTGGCCCGCGTGTACCGCCGCGCCTACGTCCTCCTGGTGGGGACCGCCTTTGTCATGGGGGCTCTCGCGGTGATCACGGCGATCGTTCTCGACAAGCGGCTGGCCGACCCCGAGGGATTCCTGGGCCCGTCCTGGCTGCGGCTGCCGCTGCTGCTGCTCGGGGCGTTCCTGCTCGACCTGCTGCCCCGAACGCTGTGGCACTCCCGGCTGGATCCGCGGCGGATGCCCGGGCTCGTGCGGGAACGGGTGCGCACCCACTGGACGCGGGAGCGGATGACTCTCGTGGTCATGGGCCTGGTGTGCTTCTACATCACCTACGTCAGCTACCGGAACCTCAAGTCGTTCCTGCCCTTCGTGATGGGCCAGGAGAAGTACGACCGGGAGCTGCACATCGTCGACACCGCTCTCTTCCTGGGCCACGACCCGTCGACCGTCCTGCAGTCGCTCCTCGGGACCGACGTCCTCGCCCACCCGCTGTCGGCGGTCTATCTCTGGTTCCTGCCCCTGGTGCCGCTCGCGCTCACCGCCTGGCTGATCTGGTCGCCCAACATCTCCTACGGCTACTGGTTCGC
>NZ_DASSXS010000106.1:0-4274 GCF_035703625.1 Nocardioides sp.
GTGGAGGCCCGCGACGAGGTCGCCGTACAGCGGGAGGCCGCCGCCGAGCACCTGGTGGAGATGAAGAACCTCCGCGACGAGGCCGTCGACGCCAAGCAGGCGGTCCAGGTCCTCGTGGGCGAGCGGCGCTCTGCCCGGCAGATGGCCGCCCGCGCCCGCCAGCACGACCTTGCGATCCTGAACAGGCTGCGCAAGGAGGAGGAGCGGATCAAGCAGAAGATCCTCGCCCAGGCCCGCAAGGCCGCCCGGTCCAGCGGCGGGTTCAACGGCGCCACCGGCGGTTTCCTCGACCGCCCGGTGCCGGGCATCGTCACCTCGCCCTACGGCTACCGACGGCACCCGATCTACGGCTACTGGGGGCTGCACAACGGCACGGACTTCCGGGCCGGCTGCGGGGAGCCGCTCTACGCATCGGCGTCCGGTCGCGTGATCACCGAGTACTACTCCTCGGTCTACGGCAACCGGCTCTATCTCGGGGTCGGCATGGTCAACGGCAGGTACATCACCGTGGTCTACAACCACCTGTCGGGCTACCGCGTCGGTACGGGCGCGACGGTGTCCCGCGGAGAGGTCGTCGGGTACGGCGGCACCACCGGTTGGTCGACCGCGTGCCACCTGCACTACACGGTGCTGGCCAACGGCCAGCCGGTGAACCCGATGAACTACATGTAGCCGGCGACCGTCCGCCTGAGACACTGGCGACATGCCGAAGGACCAGGGGCGCAAGCTCATCGCGCAGAACAAGAAGGCGCGGCACGACTACCACATCGAGGACACCTACGAGGCCGGGCTGGTGCTCATGGGCACCGAGGTGAAGTCGCTGCGGATGGGTCGCGCGTCGCTCGGTGACGGCTTCGTCGACATCGAGGACCACGAGGCGTGGCTGCACGGCGTCCACATCCCGGAGTACACCCAGGGAACCTGGACCAACCACTCGGCCCGCCGCAAGCGCAAGCTCCTGCTGAACCGGCACGAGCTCGACAAGATCGAGCGGCGGGTCAACGAGAAGGGGCTCACGGTCGTCCCGCTGGCGCTGTACTTCCTCGACGGGCGCGCGAAGGTCGAGATCGCGCTGGCCAAGGGCAAGAAGTCCTGGGACAAGCGCCACTCCCTCGCCGAGCGGCAGGCCAACCGGGAGAAGGAGCAGGCCCTCGGGCGGCGGCTCAAGGGCATGGAGTGAAGGACTCCGACGTACCCGCCTTCTGGCGGGCGCTCGGGGTGCCGGGTCTCTTCGACGTGCACGTCCACTTCCTGCCGGAGAACATCCAGCGGCGCGTCTACGAGCAGTTCGACCGGGCGGGTCCGAAGATCGGACGTGAGTGGCCGATCCGCTACCGCGGTGCGCACGACGAGCGGGTCGAGCACCTGCGTGCGATGGGGGTGCGCCGGTTCCCGACGCTGCCCTACGCCCACCGTCCCGGGGTCGCCTGCTACCTGAACGACTGGGCGCGGGGCTTCGCCCGCGACGTGCCGGATTCGCTGTGGTCGGCGACGTTCTACCCCGAGCCCGAGGCGGCGACGTACGTCGGGGACCTGCTGGCCGAGGGCGTGGAGATCTTCAAGATCCATGTCCAGGTGGGGGAGTTCGATCTGGGTGACCCGCTGCTCGACGACGTGTGGGGGAGTCTCGAGGACTCCGGTACGCCGGTGGTGATCCACGCCGGATCCGGCCCTGTCGGCAACGACTTCACCGGACCCGAGCCGATGCGCAGGCTGCTGGCCCGGTACCCACGCCTGGTGGCGGTCATCGCCCACATGGGGGCACCGGAGTACGTCGACTTCCTCGCTCTCGCCGAGAGCTTCGAGGAGGTGCGCCTCGACACCACCATGGTGTTCACGGACTTCTTCGAGGTCGACGCGCCGTACCCGCGCGACCTGCTCGGACGCCTGGCCGACCTGCAGCCGAAGGTGCTGCTGGGCAGTGACTTCCCGACCATCCCGTACCCCTATGCACACCAGCTCGAGGCACTGGCACGGCTCGACCTGGGAGACGACTGGCTGCGGGCGGTGTGCTGGGAGAACGGTGCGCAACTGCTGGGGTCCGTCACGTCTGCCGATGGAAGGTGACACCGGCGGGCCCGAAGCGATGTCGGTAGCCCGGGTCGTGGATGCGCCGATGGTGGAAGCCGCACAGTGGCACGGCGTCGGCAAGGTCGCTGCGCCCGCCGCGACTCCACGGATCTCGATGGTGGAGCTCGCACCAGGCGAACGGCCGTTCGCATCCGTCCGCCGCGCAGGTCGAGTGACGGGTCGCCAGCGCGACGCGTTGGTGCTCGGTGAACAGTCGGCTGGTGCGACCGAGATCCATCGGAAGGCTCGACCCGCCCAGCACTGCCGGGACCAGCCCGGCGCCACAGGCCAGGCGTCGCAGGTCACCCGCAGAGACGACGTCACCGGTGTCGAGCCCGGCGACGCCCAACGCGGCGGTGAGCTTGTCGTGGTCGAGGGTGATCACCACCGTGGCTGCCGTCTTGGTGTGAAGCCGGTCGGTCGGCAGGTGCTCCATCAGCTCGACGAAGGCCAGCCCGGCCTGGTGGGTGACGTCACCGCGACCCGCGGGAGTGCCTGCCTGCGCCTCGGTGGCGCCTAGCCTCGCCCGTCGCGGCGCGGTCATCGACTGGATCACCCGGGTGAGGATCGCCCCGGCGACGGCAGGCACCGTGAAGTGTCCGGTGATCGTGCCGTCGTCGTTGTCGTGGAGGGTGAGGCGAGCGCGCGCCAGGGCACGCCGTTCCTCGTCGCGCACCAGGGCGTCCTCGTGGGCGTCGACGACGGCCCGGTCTGACTCGACCTCGGCCAGGGCCCGGCGCGCCACCCGGTGTAGCTGTCTCGGGTCGAGGTGCTTCGCCTTCTCGACGAGGCGTCCCTCGATCGTCTCCACCGCGCTCGCGTCCAGGTCGTCGGGCAGCGAGGACGTCGCCCGCACGATCACCGCGGCATGCTGCGGGGAGACGACGCCGGCTGCCAGCGCCGCGGTCGTCGGCCGTTCACGTTCGGCGAGTGCGGTCGCGAGCCGGACCGACCGACTCGCCTCCGCCGAAGCCGCGCGGGTCTGGCGCGCCAGCCAGGACCCCGTGTCGGGCATCCCGCTCGCCTCGGCCACTCGCGCTCGGTCAGCGGCAGCCACGAGTCTCAGCTTGGCCGCTTCCAGCCTGCGGATGGCTCGGTCGAGATCGGCCACGAGCTCGGCGAACCGCGGGGTCGGCTCGCCCTCGCCCACCTCGAGACGATCGATGAGCGCATGCAGCTCGTCCACCCCGGCAGGCGACGCGGTCGCCGAGACCGGCGGTAGATCGAGAAGGACTGCCATGCCCCATGATATCGAACATACGTTCGAAAACACAAGGCTCCGGTATCGGGATGTGGATGGGTGTTCTCGGGCGTTGACCCCTAGACTGGGACCACAACTCAAGAGGGGCTGATCGGTTTCGACTTGGGACGTTAGTTCCAGGGGAAGCGGGTCGAGGAGCCAGCGTCATCTCGTTAACGATCGCTGGAAACCTATAACTGCCAACGCTAAGCGCAGTTCCTTCGCTCTCGCCGCCTGAGCGGTGATCGAAGCGTCAGACCGGGCATCTGTCTCCGTCCCGGATCCTGGCGTCGACCAGGAGACTTGCTGATCGACTCCTGTCAGGAGGGTTGATCGGGACTTTTTCCTGACTGGGCCTGTCGGCGACGTGTCTGTGCGAGCGCCGGGGCCGAGAAAAGCGACACCACTGACTGCACCCGGAGAAGACCTGGTTCGACGCTCGAGGACGCGGGTTCGATTCCCGCCAGCTCCACCAACCAACCAACCAAGGGCCTTCCCCGAAGTAGGGGGAGTAAGCCCGTGCTCTTCACGATGGGGGCCGACCGAGAGGTCGGGCCCCATCGCTGTTCCGTGGTCTCGTCTACGCCGTGCTGCCGGCGGGCATCACCCACGCACGAGCGGGCCTGACACGTTGAGTGTCGGGCCCCGCGGTCACTTACCGGCCGGCGCAGAGGCCGAGACCGTCCAGACAGATCGTCGGAGGTGCTCTCTACCCTCGGCTTCGTGAAGAAACGATGGAGGGGACGCCCGACGCGCCGATGGTGGAACTGGTGGTCAGAATCCACGCCAGAAGGCGTTGCTCTAACACCTGATGATCAGGGGACTGAAGCCGACACTGTCGCATCGGCCATGTCGTTCGCTGGTCTTGAAGTTGGAGATGACGCCGTTGTCGGCGACGTGTCTGTGCGAGCGCCGGGGCCGAGAAAAGCGACACCACTGACTGCACCCGGAGAAGACCTGGTTC
>NZ_DASSXS010000169.1:0-11147 GCF_035703625.1 Nocardioides sp.
GTGCTGTCGAGCCTGGTCGACAAGGGCAACACCGTCCTGGTCATCGAGCACAACCTCGACGTGATCAAGACCTCCGACTGGGTCGTCGACATGGGGCCCGAGGGTGGCTCCCGCGGCGGCACCGTCATCGCCGAGGGCACCCCGGAGGACGTGGCCGCCAATCCCGACAGCTACACCGGACACTTCCTGGGGCCGATCCTCCGGTCCTCCGCGACGCCGGCCAGGGCGACCCGCAAGCGCTCCGCCGCCAAGAAGTCGTCGGCCCGCAAGACCTCGACGGCCCGGAAGCGGACCAGCGCCGGCTGAGTCCCGCCTGAGTGCCGCCTGAGCACGCTTGTCGTTCTCATGTTTCTGTCAGCGAGGCGCAGTACTGTCTGGGGCCTGCCCAGACCATGAGGAGCCCTGACATGACCCCTGACGGACTGAGCCGCCGCCACGCTCTCACCGGGGCCGCCACGCTGGGACTGGGGGCCGCCGCCCTGGCCGCCTGCGGCAACGACTCCAGCTCGAGCGCCGAGCCACCCGCCGCTGACGAGACCAGCAGCGGCAGCGGTGACGACACCGGCAACGACACCGGCAGCGGGACCGGCGGTGACACCGGCGCCGCGGCCCTGGCGACCACCGACCAGATCGCGGTCGGCGGCGGCGTCGTGTTCGGTGACCAGCAGGTCGTCGTCACGCAGCCGAAGAAGGGCGACTTCAGGGGCTTCTCGGCCGTGTGCACCCACCAGGGGTGCCTGGTCGGCGAGGTCAGCGGCGGGACGATCAACTGCCCCTGCCACGACAGCAGGTTCTCCGTCGACGACGGCTCCGTCGAGAGCGGCCCGGCCACCTCGCCGCTCTCGGAGGTCCGCCTCGACGTCCGGGGCAACAAGATCAACCTGGCCTGACGGTTCCTGTCCTGGGACGACACTCGTCCCGCCAGCGCAGGTCCCGCGGTGAGCGCCGTCGGTCGAGGCGGTCGTCGAGCACCCGGCGCGCGTCGTCGTACCGATCCGCGCGCAGGAGGGCGCAGATGCGGGTCTCCTCGAGGATCTCGCGCTGCGCGTCCGAGCCGCCGAGGCGAGGGCAGGCCCGGTCGAGAGCGGCCAGCGCGTCGGCCGCCTCGGAACAGCGCCCGTCCGCCATCTGCAGGAGCGCGGTCCCGAGCGGGGCCACGACCTCGCGGTGGACCGGGTGGGCATGGTCGGCCGCCCAGCGGGTGAGGGTGGCCAGCCCGGCCCGATCGCCGAGGGCGAGCTGGACGACGGCCGCGTGCATGGCCACGAACGGCGTGGCCGGCCGCTCCAGGATCTCCCGGTCGGTGGCGGCGGCGACCGCGGCGAGGTCGGGGACGTCGGTGGCGCCGGGTGTGATGGCCCAGCGGAAGAGCAGCGAGCCACTGTCGACGAGGGCACGACAGCCGAGCCCGGCCTCCGGGAGCAGCTGCGCGTCGTAGCGTCGGCGGACGGCGTCCAGATCGCCGAGGGAGAGCTCGTGCAGGGCGGCGTGCCAGGCGAAGTGGGTGAGGCTCTGCGCCTCGGCGCCCTCTCCGGCCAGCCACTGGTCCATCCAGGACAGGCCGCCCGCGTGGTCTCCCGTCTCGTAGTGGGCATGGGCGCGCGCGTGCGCCGAGTGTCCGGCCGCCGGTTCCTCGGCGAGCGAGCGGCAGGCGAGCTCCATCGCCTCGTCGAACCGACGTTGCTCCTGGCGGATGAACCCCAGCAGCCCGCCGAACCACCAGTCGTCGCCGTACGCCGGTGCGGCGCGCTCGACGATCGACCAGGCCTCCTCCGGCACCTCCGTCACGCCCGCGAAGGCGATGGTCGGGACCGCGACCGACAGCAGCAGCGCGTCGCGGGGGTAGGCGACCAGGTGGGCGACGAGGGGGCGCGAGTCGCCGCACACGTGGGCGGAGATCGCCTGGACGTGGCTGCGTTCGCGGGCCGTGCCCCGCACGGAGTGGAGGGCGGCGTCGCGCAGGCGGGCCTCGACGTCCACCGGGGCGCACAGCTCGTGGCCGAGCAGCGCGAGGGCCGCGTGCCCCAGGGCGAAGTGCGGGTCGTGCGCGATCGACTCGGCGGCGGCCTCGACGGCGCCGGCACGCAGGCACAGCAGGTCGCGCACCCCGCGCACGTAGGCGGCCTCCGCCTCCGGCCCCGTGCTCAGGGCGTAGCCGTACAAGTCCCGACCCAGCATGAAACCAGACTAATCGAGTCGACAAAACCGGACGGGAGCCGCGCCGTGTCGCCACCGGACCGTAGGGTTGGTGCGTGCCCAGATCCGTCCCGGAGAGATCGGCCCAGCGCAGCCCGGCGTCGTACCGCCCGGAGCCGGGTTCGATCCCCACCCAGCCGGGGGTCTACCGGTTCCGTGACCCGCAGGGTCGGGTGGTCTACGTCGGCAAGGCCAAGAACCTCCGCGCCAGGCTGTCGTCGTACTTCCAGGACATCGGCAACCTGCACCAGCGGACCGCGACCATGGTCACCACCGCGGCCAGCGTCGAGTGGACGGTGGTCAGCACCGAGGTCGAGGCGCTCCAGCTGGAGTACTCCTGGATCAAGGAGTACGACCCGCGCTTCAACGTCAAGTACCGCGACGACAAGTCCTACCCATGGCTGGCGGTGACCGTCGGTGACGAGTACCCGCGGGTGATGGTCGGTCGCGGCGCCAAGAAGAAGGGCACGAAGTACTTCGGCCCCTACAGCCACGCCTGGGCGATCCGCGAGACCGTCGACCTCCTGCTGCGGGTGTTCCCGATGCGCTCGTGCACCAACGGCGTCTTCAAGCGGTCGGCCCAGATCGGGCGGCCCTGCCTCCTCGGCTACATCGACAAGTGCTCCGCGCCGTGCGTCGGCAGCATCAGCGCCGAGGACCACCGCCGGATCGTCGACGACTTCTGCGACTTCATGGGCGGCCAGACCTCCGCGTTCGTCAAGCGGATCCGCAAGGAGATGTACGCCGCCTCCGAGGCGGAGGACTTCGAGAAGGCCGCCCGGCTCCGCGACGACCTCGCCGCCATGGAGAAGGCGCTCGAGAAGCAGGCCGTGGTGTTCGGCGACGGCACCGACGCCGACGTGATCGCCCTCGCCGAGGACCCGCTCGAGGTCGCGGTCCAGATCTTCTACGTCCGGGGCGGGCGCATCCGGGGACAGCGCGGCTGGGTGGCCGACCGGGTCGACGAGGGGGGCACGGCCGAGCTGGTCGAGGACTTCCTGCTCCAGCTGTACGCCGGAGACGCCGACAACATCCCGCGCGAGATCCTGGTGCCGGAGATGCCGCCCGATGCCGACACGTTCGAGCGGCTGCTCGGCGACCTGCGGGGCAGCCGGGTGCGGATCCGGGTGCCCCAGCGCGGCGACAAGAAGTCGCTCCAGGAGACGGTGGCCCGCAACGCCGGCCAGGCCCTGGTGCTGCACAAGACCAAGCGGGCCAGCGACCTCACCACCCGCAACCGTGCCCTGGAGGAGATCCAGCTCGCACTGGCCCTCGACGAGGTGCCGCTGCGGATCGAGTGCTACGACGTCTCCAACCTGCAGGGCACCGAGGTGGTCGCCTCGATGGTCGTCTTCGAGGACGGCCTGCCGCGCAAGGGCGAGTACCGCCGGTTCGTCATCCGCGGTGACTCCAACCCGTCGGGGGGACAGAACGACGTGGCCTCGATGCACGAGGTGATCACGCGCCGGTTCCGCCGCCTGCTCGACGAGCAGTCACGGGGCAGCGAGGTCGCGCTCGGAGACGGTGAGGAGGGACCGATGCTGGTCGACCCCGAGACCGGCCGGCCACGCAAGTTCGCCTACGCCCCCGGACTGGTCGTCGTCGACGGGGGCCAGCCGCAGGTGGCAGCGGCCCGGGAGGCGCTCGCGCAGCTCGGGATCGACGACGTACCGGTCTGCGGCCTGGCCAAGCGGCTGGAGGAGGTGTGGCTGCCCGGTGAGCCCGATCCGGTGATCATGGCGAGGTCGAGCGAGGGTCTCTACCTGCTGCAGCGGATCCGCGACGAGGCCCACCGCTTCGCGATCACCCACCACCGGAGCCGGCGGTCGAAGTCGATGGTCGAGAGCCTGCTCGACGACGTGCCGGGTCTCGGTGAGGTCCGGCGCAAGACGCTGCTCAAGCACTTCGGGTCGCTCAAGAAGCTGCGGGCCGCCAGCGTCGACGACATCGCGCAGGTTCCGGGCATCGGAACCCGCACCGCCACGGCGATCAAGGATGCCGTGGCGGCCGGAAGCGGTCAGACTGTCTCCGTCAACACCGCGACCGGTGAGATCGAGGAGGGCTAGGCGTGGCAGACCCGACGCGCGGCGAGCTGGTGGTGGTCACCGGGATGACCGGCGCCGGCCGCAGCACCGCGGCCAAGGAGCTGGAGGACCTCGGCTTCTACGTGGTCGACAACCTGCCCCCGAGCCTGCTCAAGGACGTCGTGCGGCTGGTCGACGAGAGCCGGGGGCTCCGGCAGCCGATCGCCGTCGTGGTCGACGTCCGCTCCGGCGCGTTCTTCGGGTCGCTGCGGGCCAACCTCGCCAAGGGCAAGATCGGCAACCGGCACGCGACGCTGGTCTTCCTGGAGGCGTCCGACGACGTCCTGGTCCGGCGCCAGGAGGCCGCGCGGCGTCCCCACCCGTTGCAGGCGGGTGGCCGGCTCCTCGACGGCCTCCAGCGCGAGCGCGAGGTCCTGGCCGACCTCCGCAGCGAGGCCGACCTGATCATCGACACCTCCGACCTCAACGTCCACCAGCTGACCTACCGCATCGGGGACGCCTTCGGCTCCCCGGACACCATGAACCTCAAGATCACCGTGGTCAGCTTCGGCTTCAAGTACGGCATCCCTCCGGACGCCGACTTCGTCGCCGACATGAGATTCCTGCCCAACCCGCACTGGGTTCCCGAGCTGCGTCCCCGGACCGGCCGCGACCCGGAGGTCGCCGCCTACGTTCGCGAGCGCCCGGGCGCCGAGGAGTTCCTCGAGGGCTACCTGGGCGTCCTCGAAGGTGTCACCCGGGGCTACCTCACCGAGGGCAAGCGGTTCATGACCGTGGCCGTCGGCTGCACCGGCGGGAAGCATCGCAGCGTCGCGATGACCGTCGAGATCGCCCGGCGGCTCGCGCAGCGCGGACACCACGTCCGGGCCACCCACCGCGACCTGGGGCGCGAGTGAGCGGCATGCGCGCGCAGTCGGCGGTGGCTCTCGGCGGCGGGCACGGCCTGCACGCCTCGCTGCACGCGCTGCGCCGCCTGGTCGACGAGCTGGTGCTCGACGAGCTGACCGCCGTCGTCACCGTGGCCGACAACGGCGGGTCGTCCGGGCGCCTCCGCGGCGAGTTCGGCGTGCTTCCGCCCGGCGACCTCCGGATGGCGCTGGCCGCCCTGACCCGCGGCGACGCGTGGGGGCGGACCTGGGAACAGGTCGTCCAGCACCGCTTCGAGGGCGACGGCGAGATGCGCGGTCACGTGGTCGGCAACCTGCTCATCGTGAGCCTGTGGGAGCTGCTCGGCGACCACGTGGAGGCCCTGCGCTACATGGGACGGCTGCTCGGCACGACCGGCCAGGTGCTGCCGATGGCCCTCACCCCGATGGACATCACCGCCGAGGTCCGGGGGCTCGACCCCGACGACCCGCGGGCGACCAGGACGGTGCGGGGTCAGGTCGCCGTCGCCACCACCGAGGGCGAGATCGTCTCGGTCGCGCTCGACCCCGCCGACCCCCAGGCCTGCCCGGAGGCGGTCGAGGCCCTGCGCGACGCCGACTGGGTCGTGCTCGGCCCCGGGTCGTGGTTCACCTCGGTGATCCCGCACCTGATGGTGCCGGACCTGCGCGAGGCGCTCGGCAAGACCGCCGCCCGCGTGGTGGTCGTGCTCAACCTGGCGGCGCAGGTGGGGGAGACCGGCGGGTTCGGTCCGGAGGACCACCTGGCCGCGCTGTTCGAGCACGCCCCCGGGCTCAAGGTCCACACCGTCCTGGCCGACTCCGGGAGCCTCACCGAGGTCGACGAGCTCGAGCAGGCGGTGGCGTCGTACGGCGCGCAGCTGGTCGTCGACGACGTCGCCCTGGGCGACGGCACGCCCCGCCACGACCCCGAAAAGCTCGCCCGCGCCTACGCGGCCATCTTCGAGGACGGCTGACAGCGGGGCCGGGTCGGACACATCCGGGGGTTGTTGACGGACGTGGCAGGATTCAGCCCATGGCGATGACCGCACAGGTGAAGGCAGAGCTCGCCAACACCCAGATCTCGAAGAACTGTTGTCGCAAGGCCGAGGTTGCCTCGATGCTGAGGTTCGCGGGGGGCCTGCACATCGTGAGCGGCAAGATCGTTGTCGAGGCCGAGCTCGACACCGGAGCAGCCGCCCGGCGGCTCCGCAAGGACGTCGCCGAGGTCTACGGCCACACTTCGGACGTGGTGATGATCCAGGGCAACGGCATCCGCAAGGGCAGCCGCTACCTGGTCCGCATCGTCAAGGACGGCGAGGCGCTGGCCCGTCAGACCGGTCTGCTCGACCAGCGTGGGCGGCCGGTGCGGGGTCTGCCGCCGCACGTGGTCTCGGGCGGAGGCTGTGACGCGGTCGCAGCCTGGCGCGGCGCGTTCCTGGCGCACGGCTCGCTCACCGAGCCGGGCCGCTCGTCGGCCCTCGAGGTCACCTGCCCGGGGCCCGAGGCGGCGCTCGCCCTGGTCGGCGTCTCCCGGAGGCTCGGCATCCAGGCCAAGGCCCGCGAGGTGCGCGGCGTCGACCGGGTCGTGATCCGCGACGGCGACGCGATCGGCGCGCTGCTGACCCGGGTCGGCGCCCACGAGACCCTGATGGCCTGGGAGGAGCGCCGGATGCGGCGCGAGGTCCGGGCCACCGCCAACCGGCTGGCCAACTTCGACGACGCCAACCTCCGGCGATCGGCTCGTGCCGCGGTCGCCGCCGGCGCCCGGGTGGAGCGGGCCCTGGAGATCCTCGCGGACGACGTACCCGACCATCTGCGCCTCGCCGGGACCCTGCGCCTGGAGCACAAGCAGGCCTCGCTCGAGGAGCTGGGACAGCTGCACGACCCGGTGCTCACCAAGGACGCCATCGCCGGGCGGATCCGGCGGCTCCTCGCCATGGCCGACAAGCGCGCCGAGGAGCTCGGCATCCCCGACACGGAGGCCTCGCTGACGCCCGAGATGCTGGCCGACGAGGCGTAGGTCTGCCCCCCGCGGAGGCGCGATAGGGTCGAGTGACAGCTCAGGGACCGAGACAGCCTTCAAATCGAAAAGCGGTAGGGAGCATCGCAGTGACCGTTCGCGTAGGTATCAATGGCTTCGGCCGGATCGGCCGCAACTTCTTCCGGGCCGTGCATGCCAGCGGCGCCGACATCGAGATCGTCGCGGTCAACGACCTGACCGACAACGCCTCGCTCGCCCACCTGCTCAAGTTCGACTCGATCCTGGGTCGGCTCGGCACCGATGTGACCTCGACGGAGTCCTCCATCAAGGTCGGCGACCAGGAGATCGCGGCCTTCGCCGAGCGCGACCCGGCCAGCCTCAAGTGGGCCGACGTGGGCGCCGACGTCGTGATCGAGTCCACCGGCTTCTTCACCGACGCCACCAAGGCCCGGGCCCACGTCGACGCCGGGGCCAAGAAGGTGATCATCTCCGCCCCGGCCTCGAACGAGGACATCACCGTGGTGATGGGCGTCAACCACGAGCAGTACGACGGCGACGCCCACACCGTCATCTCCAACGCCTCGTGCACCACCAACTGCCTCGCCCCGATGGCCAAGGCGCTCCACGAGGAGTTCGGCATCGTCAAGGGCCTGATGACGACCATCCACGCCTACACCGCCGACCAGAACCTGCAGGACAACATCCACAAGGACCCGCGCCGGGCGCGGGCAGCGGCCATCAACCTGGTGCCTACCTCCACCGGTGCGGCCAAGGCGATCGGCCTGGTCATGCCCGAGCTCAAGGGCAGGCTCGACGGCTACGCCGTACGCGTGCCGACCCCGACCGGCTCGGCGACCGACCTGACCTTCGAGGCGGGCCGCGAGACCTCCGTCGACGAGGTCAACGCCGCGGTCGAGAAGGCGGCGGACGGGCGGTTCCTGCGCTACTCCACCGACCCGCTCGTCTCCTCCGACATCGTCACCGACCCGGCCTCGTGCATCTTCGACGCGCCGCTGACCAAGGTGATCGGCAACCAGGTCAAGGTGGTCGGCTGGTACGACAACGAGTGGGGCTACTCCAACCGCCTCGCCGACCTGGTGACCCACATCGGCGACTCGCTCTGACCGTGGCTCGGGAACAGAACGGGATCGAGAGCCTGGGCGATCTCCGCGGGAAGCGCGTGCTCGTGCGCAGCGACCTCAACGTGCCCCTGGACGGCAGCACCATCACCGACGACGGGCGGATCCGGGCCAGCGTGCCCACGATCAGCCGGCTGGCCGAGAGCGGTGCCCGCGTGGTCGTGGCCGCCCACCTGGGGCGCCCGAAGGGCAAACCCGACCCGGCGTACTCCCTGGCCCCGGTCGCCGAGCGACTCGGCGAGCTGCTCGGCCGCAAGGTCGCCTTCGCCACCGACACGGTCGGGGAGAGCGCCAGCGAGACCGTCGAGGCACTGCAGGACGGCGAGGTCGCCGTGCTCGAGAACGTCCGCTTCAACGCCGGGGAGACCAGCGGTGAGGACGAGGTCCGGGCCGCCTTCGCCGCCGAGCTCGCCAAGCTCGCCGACGCCTTCGTGTCCGACGGGTTCGGCGTGGTGCACCGCAAGCAGGCCTCCGTCTACGACGTCGCGCTGAGGCTGCCCCACGCCATGGGTCAGCTGGTCGCGACCGAGCTCGACGTGCTGCGGCGGCTCACCACCGACCCCGAGCGGCCCTACGTCGTCGTGCTCGGAGGGTCCAAGGTCTCCGACAAGCTCGGCGTGATCGACAACCTGCTCGACAAGGCCGACAAGCTGCTCATCGGCGGCGGCATGGTCTTCACCTTCCTCAAGGCCCTCGGCCACGAGGTCGGCACGAGCCTGCTCGAGGAGGACCAGCTCGACATCTGCCGCGACTACCTCGCCCGCGCGAAGGAGTCCGGGGTCGAGATCGTGCTGCCGACCGACATCGTCGTCGACACCGCCTTCCCTTCCGACGACCGCACGCCCCAGCCGACCGTCGTACCCGCCTCCGGGATCCCCGCCGACGCGCTGGGCCTCGACATCGGGCCGGACTCCGCCCAGGCGTTCGCCGCCGAGCTCGCCGAGGCCCGCACCGTCTTCTGGAACGGGCCGATGGGGGTCTTCGAGACCGACGCCTTCGCTGCCGGGACCCGCGCCGTCGCCGAGGCACTGACGAAGGTCTCCGGACTGTCGGTCGTCGGCGGAGGCGACTCGGCGGCCGCCGTGCGCCTGCTCGGGTTTGACGAGTCGGCGTTCGGGCACATCTCGACCGGCGGCGGCGCGAGCCTCGAGTACCTCGAGGGCAAGGACCTGCCCGGCATCGCCGTCCTCGAACGCTGACCCGCCCGAAACTGACCCGAAACTCCGCTGACCCGCCCGAAAGTTTCGGGCGGGTCACCGAAAGAACCGAGGAGCACATGGCCGAGACCCGCACGCCCCTGATGGCCGGGAACTGGAAGATGAACCTCAACCACCAGGAAGCGGTGGTCCTCGTCCAGAAGCTGGCCTGGACCCTGGCGGACAAGAAGCACGATTACTCACAGGTCGAGGTGGTGGTGCTGCCGCCGTACACCGACCTGCGCTCCGTGCAGACCCTGGTGGACGGTGACCAGCTGCTGGTGCGGTACGGCGCCCAGGACCTCTCCACGCAGGACAGCGGCGCCTACACGGGCGAGATCTCGGCGGGCATGCTGGCCAAGCTGGGATGCTCCTACGTCGTCGTGGGGCACTCCGAGCGGCGTCAGCACCACGCCGAGTCCGACGAGGTCGTCAACGCGAAGGCGAAGAAGGCGCTGGAAGCCGAGATGACGCCGATCGTGTGCGTCGGTGAGGGACTCGAGGTCCGCCAGGCAGGGGAGCACGTGGCTCACACCCTCGCCCAGGTGGACGGCTCCCTGGCCGGGATCTCCGCGGAGCAGGTCGCCGGTCTGGTGGTGGCCTACGAGCCGGTCTGGGCCATCGGCACCGGCGAGGTGGCCACGCCCGACGACGCGCAGGAGGTCTGTGCGGCGATCCGCGAGCGGATCCGTGAGGTCCACGGCGACGCTGCCGCCGACGGCGTACGCATCCTGTACGGCGGCTCGGTCAAGGCCGCGAACGTCGCGGGGATCATGGACAAGGGCGACGTGGACGGCTGCCTGGTGGGCGGCGCCAGCCTCCAGGCGGACGAGTTCGGCGGAATTTGTCGTTTCTATGACATGCCGTTGCTGTGATCGCCCCGGCGTGACGTAGCATTCAGGCCGTGATTCTGCTCTTCACCATCGTGCTCGTCGTTTCGAGCGCCCTGATGATCCTGCTGGTGCTGCTCCACAAGGGCCGCGGCGGCGGACTGTCCGACATGTTCGGGGGTGGCGTGTCCAGCTCCCTGGGCGGCTCGTCGGTCGCGGAGCGGAACCTCGACCGACTCACGATCGGGATCGGTGTGATCTGGTTCGCCTGCATCATCGCCCTGGGCCTGCTCCTGGCCTACCAGAGTTGAGAGAGGACCGCTGACGTGGCAGTTGGAGGAAACGCAATTCGCGGAAGTCGGGTCGGTGCCGGCCCGATGGGTGAGGCCGAGCGCGGCGAGGCTGCGCCCCGCCAGGCAGTCACCTACTTCTGCTCCCACGAGCACCGCTCGGTGGTGACGTTCTCGGTGGAGGCCCAGCCGCCCGACTCGTGGGACTGCCCCAAGTGCGGACTGCCGGCCAGCATGGACAGTGACAACCCGCCGCCGGCGCCCAAGATCGAGCCCTACAAGACGCACCTCGCCTACGTGAAGGAGCGTCGCTCGGACGCCGAGGCGGCCAACATCCTCGACGAGGCCCTGCAGCTGCTGCGCACCCGCCGCAAGGCCGGCGAGATCATCTTCTGATCGAGTCGGCGCGTCTGCTGACGTCTGGGGCGTCGAGTCGGCGCGTCTGCTGACGTTTGGGACGTCGAGTCGGCGCGTCTGCTCAGGCTGTGATGCGGTGCCCCGCTCGGCGGCGAGCCTCGATCGCGCCCTGGACCAACAGGTCATCGCAGTCGCGCCGAAGGCCGAACACGTTGGCGGCAACGAA
>NZ_DASSXS010000090.1:0-4902 GCF_035703625.1 Nocardioides sp.
GGCTGAAGGCCAAGGCCGCCATCAAGGACGCCGCCCGGGTGCTCGACCACGGCTTCGGCGTCGGCGAGCGGATCACCAAGGCGCTGCCGGCCGACGTGATGGGCAAGGGCGTCGCGCTCAAGGACATCTTCAACGCCGACCACAAG
The DNA here is from genome assembly GCF_035703625.1 of Nocardioides sp. Taxonomy (GTDB): domain Bacteria; phylum Actinomycetota; class Actinomycetes; order Propionibacteriales; family Nocardioidaceae; genus Nocardioides. The sequence continues at coordinate 147 of NZ_DASSXS010000090.1, forward strand.
CGCTACAACGACGGCGGCGAGTTCCGCGCGCTGCACGGCCAGGACCCCGACGTCCGCACCATCTACGAGACCGCGGTCGGCCTCGAGGGCCAGATCCGCAACTGGGGCGTGCACGCGGCCGGCGTGATCATGTCGAGCGAGCCGCTGATCGACATCGTGCCGATCATGGCCCGCCCGCAGGACGGCGCGATCATCACCCAGTTCGACTACCCGATGTGCGAGTCGCTCGGGCTGGTCAAGATGGACTTCCTCGGGCTGAGCAACCTCCACACCCTCGAGGAGGCGCTCGTGAACATCGAGGCCAACCGGGGCGAGAAGGTCGTCCTCGAGGAGCTGCCGTTCGACGATCGGCCGACCTACGAGCTGATGGGCCGCGGCGAGACGCTCGGCGTCTTCCAGCTCGACGGTGCCGGCATGCGCGCGCTGCTGCGCTCGCTGCAGCCCGACCAGTTCGCCGACATCACCGCGGTCAGCGCGCTCTACCGCCCCGGCCCCATGGGGGCCGACTCCCACAACAAGTACGCGCGCCGCAAGAACGGCCGGGAGGCGATCGATCCGATCCACCCGGCGCTGGCCGAGGCCCTCGAACCCGTGCTGGGGGAGACCTACGGCCTGATCGTCTACCAGGAGCAGGTGATGGCGATCGCCCAGGCCCTGGCCGGCTTCACCCTGGGCGCCGCCGACAACCTGCGCCGCGCGATGGGCAAGAAGAAGAAGGAGGAGCTCGACAAGCAGTACGCCGGCTTCCAGTCCGGCATGCTCGCGAATGGGTTCCCGCAGGCCGCCATCGACACGCTCTGGGCGATCCTGCTGCCGTTCTCCGACTACGCCTTCAACAAGTCGCACTCGGCCGCCTACGGCGTCATCACCTACTGGACCGCCTACCTCAAGGCCAACTACCCGGCCGAGTACATGGCCGCGCTCCTGACGTCCGTCAAGGACGACAAGGACAAGATGGCGATCTACCTCAACGAGTGCCGGCGGATGAAGATCCAGGTCCTGCCGCCCGATGTCAACGAGTCCCAGTCGACCTTCACCCCGGTCGGCAACGACATCAGGTTCGGGCTCACCGCCATCCGCAACGTCGGCGCCAACGTCGTCTCCGGCATCGTGGCCGCCCGCGAGAGCGAGGGCCGGTTCACCGACTTCAACGACTTCATGGGCAAGGTGCCGGCCCTGGTCTGCAACAAGCGGGTCATCGAGTCGCTGGTCAAGGCCGGTGCGTTCGACGAGATGAAGCACCACCGGCGGGCGCTGGTCGCCGTCCACGAGACCGCGGTCGACCAGTACATCGACATCAAGCGCAACGAGGCGATCGGCCAGGACTCGCTGTTCGGCGGACTCGGCGACGACGGAGACGCCGGCTTCGGCATCTCGGTCGCGATCCCGGAGATCGACGAGTGGGACAAGACGACCCTGCTCGGCCACGAGCGCGAGATGCTCGGGCTCTACGTCTCCGACCATCCCCTGCTCGGGCTCGAGCACCTGCTGTCCAACGGCACCGACTGCAGCATCGGCCAGCTCATGCTCGACGAGGACCGGCCCGACGGGACGGTGCTGACGATCTGCGGTCTGGTGACCTCGGTGCAGCGCAAGATCACCAAGCGAGGTGACAACTGGGCCCTGGTGACTCTCGAGGACCTCGACGGCGCGATCGACGTCCTGCTCTTCCCCAGTGCCTACCAGCTGGCCAGCACCTACCTCACCGAGGACGCGATCATCACCGTCAAGGGTCGGCTCTCGCGCAGCAAGGACCAGCCGGAGATCCTGGCCATCGAGGTCACGGTGCCCGACCTCTCCGAGGGGCCGACCGGTCCGGTCGTGATCAGCCTGCCCTCCACGCGGTGCACCCCGCCGGTGGTCGGGCAGCTCAAGGACGTGCTGGCCACCCATCCGGGGATGACCGAGGTGCAGCTGCGCCTGAAGGCCCGCAACGCCACCACCGTGATGCGCCTCGACGACCGGCTCCGGGTCACCCCGAGCCCCGCCCTGTTCGCCGACCTCAAGCACCTCCTGGGGCCGGGTTGTCTGGGCAGCTGACCCAGGAGCCGGCCCGCACCCGGTCCCGCTGGGTGCCGGCGATCACCCAGGCCGTGCTCGTCCTCGTCATCTTCGCCGTGGCCGGCGCCCTCGCCGCCGTGGTGTGGGAGTGGCTGTGGACCCCGTCGAGTGGCGTGGTGGTCGACCACGAGTGGCTGCAGGGCCTGGCCGGCGTGCAGGCCGAGTTCTCCGGCACGGGTGTCTACGTCCTCGTGGCGTCGGTCGCCGGCCTGCTCGTGGGTGTGCTGTGCGCCCTGTTCCTGGACCGCGCCGAGCTGGTGACCCTCGTCGCCGTGGTGGCCGGTGCCGCGCTGGCGGGCTGGATCATGGTCCAGGTCGGCCACGCGCTGGGCCCGGACGACCCACGGGCGCTCGCCAGGACCGCCGACAACGGCACCCGCCTCCCGAGCGACCTGCGGGTCGTGGGTGCCAGTCCCTACGTCGCCTTTCCGGTCGGGGCGACCCTGAGCCTCGCCGTCGTACTCCTCGGGCTGACCAAGCGCCACGCCGAGTGAACTTTCGGCGTCCCGCGACTCGTTGACTGGGTAAGGTCTCCGCGGCGGAACGCAACCGCGTCCCCGCGCGTCACACCTGCACGACCTGCAGGCACACCACATGGCACGACACGGGGGTAACCACGCATGACCAGCTCGACGCCGCCCGGCGGTTCCCAGCCCGAGTACCTCGAGCAGGGCGGCGGTGGCCCGCTTCCACGTGGGACGAAGGGGCCAGGGAGCGGTCGCCGCAAGGCCGTCATCGCCGGTGTCGGTGCGCTCGGCCTGGCAGCCATCGGGTGCGGGGTGTGGGCGGCGACGTCGTTCCTCGCCACCGGCGCGCAGCCGGCCGAGGCACTTCCGGCCTCGACGCTCGGCTACGCCAGCATCGACCTCGATCCCAGCGGCGGTCAGAAGGTCGAGGCGATCCGGATGCTCAACAAGTTCCCGGCGTTCAGGGACGAGATCGGGCTCGACACCGACGACGACATCAAGCGCACGATCTTCGACGAGGGCGACCTCGCCGAGGAGTGCGACGGTCTCGACTACGCCGGGGACATCGAGCCCTGGCTCGGCGACCGTGCGGCCATCGCCGCCGTCGACCTCGGCAGGGAGGAGCCGGTCCCCGTCGTGGTGCTCCAGGTCAAGGACGCGGACGCCGCCGACGCCGGGCTGGCGACGGTCCGGGACTGCGCGGGCGAGGATGCAGGTGGCTGGAGCATCGCCGGCGAGTGGGCGGTGGTGGCCGAGACCGAGACGCTGGCCGACGAGGTCGTCACGGAGACCGAGAGCGCGACGCTGGCCGATGACGAGACGTACCAGAAGTGGACGGACGAGGTCGGCGAGGCGGGCGTGCTCAACCTCTATGCCGCCCCGGCGGCGGGCGACTACCTGGCCGACAACGTCGACGAGCTCGGCTTCCCGTTCGGGCCGATGGAGGGTGAGGACGAGATCCTCCCCGAGCAGTCCACGACCCCCGACCTGCCCGACGAGATGGTCGAGGGGCTGCGGGACTTCGAGGGCGTGGCGGCGACGTTGCGCTTCGCCGACGGCGGCCTCGAGCTCGAGTCGGTCGGAGACGCGGCCGCGATCCGGCAGCACTACCTCGACACCGATGCCGGCGACGACGTCCTGGCCTCGCTGCCCGCGGACACCGCCGTGGCGATCGGGGTCGGGCTGCCGGACGGCTGGGCCCAACGCCTCCTCGACCAGGCCGTCGGAACGCTCGGCAGCGGGCAGAGCCAGGAGCAGATGGTGGCGCAGGCCGAGCGGTGGACCGGACTGGCGCTGCCGGAGGACCTCGAGACGCTGTTGGGCGACTCGACCGTGCTCGCGATCGGCGGTGACTTCGACCCGGAGGCCTTCGAGAACAGCCCCGACGGCAGCAACGTCCCGATCGGCGTCAAGGTCCAGGGTGATGCCGCCGCGATCGAAGAGGTGCTCGACAAGGTGCGCAACCGGATCGGGCAACCCATGAGCGAGCCGCTGCGCAGTCGGTCGGAGGGCGACGTGGTCGCCATCGGCCCCAGCGACGACTATCTGTCGAAGATCCTCGGCAACGGTGGACTCGGCGACTCCGAGGCCTTCCGCGACGTGGTTCGTGAGCCGGAGAAGGCCAGCGCCATCGTCTTCGTCAACTTCGACGCGAACGGCAACTGGCTCAGCGCCCTGGCCGACGACGACCCCGAGGCCAAGGCCAACCTCGAGCCCCTCGAGGGATTCGGGGTCAGTACCTGGCAGGACGGCGACACCAGTCATGCCCTGCTCCGGCTGACGACGAACTGATCCGTCCCTCCGGTGGTTGGGTGCGAGGGGTGCCCGGTCCGCCGCGTGGTGGTGGAGGTGCGAAGGTGCCCGGTCCGCCGCGGTGGTGGAGGTGTGAAGGCGCCCTGGCGTCCTGCCGGTGGTTGAGGTGCGAAGGCGCCCGGCGCCTGAGCCTCGAAACCCCGGAACGGACGCAGGGCGCTGCTCACCGGGGCCCCTGCCCTGCGCCGGGTCAGGGGGTTTGGACGCGCCCGTCGCGACCGCGCGAGCTCCGTCGCGGGCCTTGCCCAACCTCGGCCGCCATACGCGGCGCGAGAGAGCTCACGCCGCGGCGGCTCAGTTCGGCGACCAGCGGGTGCGCGCCACCTCGGTGGCCGGCAGTGACGGGATCACGTTCATCGCCCGCAGCTCCAGGCGCAGCAGGTCGGTGACCATGCACAGCCGGTCGGTCGGGTCCT
>NZ_DASSXS010000147.1:0-5849 GCF_035703625.1 Nocardioides sp.
CAGCAGGCCGTGACGGATCGGGTCGACCCCGGAGACACCGAGCAGGTAGTTGACCAGGCTGCCGGCCCCCGACCCGCGGGCCGCGCACCGCACCCCCATCTCCCGGATCAGGTCGGTGACGTCGCCGACGGTGAGGAAGTAGGACGCGTAGCCGAGCCGGCGGATCACCTCCAGCTCGTCGTCGAGCCGCTGGACGATCCTCTGCCCCGGGGCCGAGCCGTAGCGCCGGCCGATCCCGGCCTCGCAGCGTTGGCGGAGTAAGGAGTCCGCTGCAGTCACCGGGTTTCGAGACGCGTCGCTCGTTCCGGCGCTGGCGCGCCGACCCAAGCCGACGCTCCTCAACCTTCGCTCGTCATCGCTAGACCCGAGCAAGCTCGGGTCTAGCGCGAGCTCCGGAAAATGCACCTCCCCCAGCCCGAGGTCGGCGCGCGGGTCGAGGGCGCACCGGTCGGCCACCGCGCGGGTGCCGGCCAGCAGCCGCCGGGCGTCGCGGTCGCTGTCCGAGGAGAGCCCGGCCAGCCGGCAGATCTCCTCGGCCACCTCGTGCATCTGCTTGCCCGACTTCAAGAATCCCTCGGCGTTGCCGCGATCGACATGGCGCCGGTCGAGGGCGACCAGTCGCCGGGCGGCGTCGAGGACGTCGACGGTCGGGGCGTCGAGCCGGTCGGCGTAACGGACCGCGTTGGTGAGCACGGTGCCGAGTCCTGCCCTCCGGGCGACCCCGGCCATCCGGGCTGCGTGCGCGGAGCTGCCCGGACCCCACTCCCCGCCCCGGCCCGGGAGCCGGTGGGAGACCAGCTCGACGAGGAGGTTCTCGCGCGGCACCAGCTCGCGCCACGGAGCCAGCGCGGCCAGCGCGAGGTCGTCGCGGCGCCGGGTCACGGCCGCGCCGAGCCCGGAGGCCGGGCCGAGCAGGACCAGGACGTCTCCTCCTGCGAGGTGGGGGGCGAGCAGGTCGAGGTCGGTCACCGGGCTGCCCCGCTCCCCGGCCAGGTGGGTGGCCGAGACCAGCCGGCAGATCGCCGCCCACCCGGCACGGCCACCGCCGTCGCCTCCGGCGTTGGCCAGCAGGGTCACCCGGGGCAGGCCTCCCTGGTCGGGACCGGGGTCGCGGTAGGCCCCGCCCCGGACCGGCGTGCGGATGCGGGTGCGGGGCTCGACACGGTCGGGGGGACGGTAGGCGAGGTCGACCCCCAACACCGGGCGGACGCCGGCGGTCAGGCAGGCCTTGGCGAACTTCACCGCGCCATAGGTCCCGTCGCGGTCGGTCAGCGCCAGGGTGTCCATCTCCTGCTCGGCGGCCCGCTCGACAAGGGTGTGTGGGTGGGAGGCCCCGTGGCGGAGGGAGTAGCCGGACGCGACGTGGAGGTGGGCGAAGGGGTCAGGAGACACGGGTGCTCGTCACCGCGGACCGGCCCGGGAGCGGCAGGTGTGGCGCGAGACCGAGCGCCTGCTCGACCACCCCCAGGAACCGGTCGGCGTCGCGGACCAGGTCGTCGGCCTCGCGGTCGGTGACCGCCCGGGTCGAGCCGGCCTCGGCCGCGGCCCGCTTCCCCGCCCCCGCGGCGAAGAACCGAGCCCACTCCTCGAGCTCGGGGGCCACCTCGACCAGCAGCACCCAGGCGTTCCTCTGCGGTCGACGGCGACCGGGACGTGCGGGATGGGCCCGGGCGGCCAGCAGCGCCGCCGCGGCCCGCAGCGCCGAGACATGGGCGCAGGCATACCGGGTCGGGGTGGTGGTCGAGGTGATCGCCTCCTGCAGGGACTCGGCCGCCCGGGCGAGGTAGGAGTGGGTGGTGGCGGGGAGGGTGTGGATCTCGACAGGATCAGTACGTCGCATCGGTCGCCGCCCCTCAGTCCGCACAGCCGACGAGCTGCCACTGGCCCTCGCCCCAGTCGAAGGAGAGGTCGAAGACCCCGCCGCCGTCGGCCCGCCCCCGGCTGGCCTCCACGCGCCACAGCTCCCGCTCGGCCAGCAGGTCGGGCACCAGGTCGGGCACCAGGTCGGGGGTCTCCTCCGCCTCCGCCTCCGGCTCCTCGGAGCCGATCACCGCACGAGCCCCGGTGGACTGCCACCAGGAGCCGGTCTCCACCCAGTGGGCGAGCACCGCGCGCACCTGCCACAACCGACCGCGCCACAGGAACTGCTCGGGCCCCTCTCCCACGTGTCCCGGGCCGGACACCCAGCCCTTGCGCACCTCCACGGGGTCGTCGTACCGCCTCATGCCGTTGCCTTTCTCCAGCGCCGATCGACCCCTGGCGCCGTCCGGCGGGGACGGGGGTCGAGGTCGCCCCCGCCGAACGGAATCGAACATGTGTTCGAACAAGACCAAGGTACACCCCGGCTCCGACACGGCGTCAAGGCCGGGCCGGGAGCCCCGATGAAAAATCAGCGAAAGATCAGCGAGGGATCAGCGGCTGTGGGCGGCGAGCGCGGCGCCGCGCAGGAACTCGCTGGTGTCCTTGTGCCAGAGGAAGAAGACCAGCACCAGGTCGAGCAGGGCGGAGAGGACCGCCAGCGCCACGAACAGCACCGGGGGGTCGAGCCGCAGCACCGCGATCATCGCCAGCAGGATGAACCCGGCGAGCACGGTCAGCGCGACCCGTGCGGAGCCGTGGCCACCGCGGAAGAACACCACCAGCACCGCGGCCAGCAGGGCGAAGGTGAAGAAGAGGACCACGGCCACCGGGACGAAGACCGGCGGCTCGATCCCGGTGGGGTGGCGACTGAGCCAGATCCGGACCAGCTCGTCCTCCTGGACGACGGTCAGCAGGGTGGTCACCGCTCCGACACCGATCAGTGCGAGCTGGGTCCGGATCGCACTGGTCACCGATGCCGGCCGCTGCCGCCCCATGCCCACCCTTTCCTCGTGCCTCGAGACCAATAGGGTCAAGAGTATGACCAGCGAGCACCCGACGATCACCCGGTTTCGCGATGCGCACGCGCGCCTCGGCGGAGCGGGTGAGATCCGGGTCCTCCCCGAGTCCGCCCACACCGCCGCGCTCGCAGCCGAGGCGCTCGGGTGCGAGGTCGGGGCGATCGCCAACAGCCTGCTCTTCGACGACGGCGGAACCCCGGTGCTGATCCTGACCTCGGGTGCCCACCGGGTCGACACCCGGGCCACGGCCGCCCGGATCGGCGCCGGCCGACTGGACCGGGCTGCCCCTGACTTCGTCCGGGCGCACACCGGCCAGGTCATCGGCGGGGTCTCCCCCATCGGCCACCCCACCCCGGTGCCGACCTACATCGACCCCTGGCTGCGCAAGTACGACGTCGTGTGGGCCGCCGCCGGCCACCCGGCCGCTGTCTTCTCCACGTCCTACGAGGAGCTGGTGGCGATGACCGGGGCGACCCCCGTCGACGTGGACGACGCGCAGGGGGACGACTGATGGAGATCTGGCTCAACCCGGCCTGCTCCAAGTGCCGCACGGCGGTCGCCGGGCTCGACGCCGCCGGCGTCGAGTACGACGTGCGCCGCTACCTCGACGACCCGCCGACGATCGCGGAGCTCGAGGACGTGGTCTCCCGCCTCGGCCTCGAGCCCTGGGACATCGCCCGGCCCGAGGAGGCGCGGGAGGAGGGCATCGACCTGGCCAGGGAGCCCGCGCAGCGCGAAGCCTGGCTGGCGGCGCTCGCCGAGCACCCCCGCGCCCTCCAGCGGCCGATCATCACCGCCGCCGACGGCACCACCGTGATCGCGCGCGACCCCGAGTCCCTCGACCGGGTGCTCGGCGGCGGGCGCTGACCGGACGTCGAGATGGAGTCCCTGGCCCTGACGTTCACGGGCGGCTGGGCGAGCGGGATCAACGCCTACCTCCTGGTCCTGGTCCTCGGCATCGCCGACCGGCTCGGCGACGTCGAGGGGATCCCCGACGTGCTCGCCCGGTGGGACGTGCTCACGGCGGCCGCGCTGATGTTCGCGCTGGAGTTCGTCGCCGACAAGATCCCCTACGTCGACTCGACCTGGGACGCGATCTCGACCGCCATCAGGCCCACGGTCGGCGCCGTCATCGGTGTCCTGCTCGCCGGGGACGCCAGCACGCTCGAGCAGGCCGTGCTGGGAGTCGTGGGTGGCGGCACCGCCCTCGCGTCCCACCTGGTCAAGGCCGGTAGCAGGCTGGCCATCAACACCTCGCCGGAGCCGATCACCAACGTGACGGCCAGCGTCGTCGAGGACCTCGCGGTGCTGGGCGTGGTGTGGTTCGCGATCGACCACCCCCGGGCCGCCGCTGCGATCGCGGGGCTGCTGCTCGCGGGGGGCCTGATCCTGCTGCTCGTCCTGGCCCGGCTGGTCCGGCGCGGGTGGCGGCGCTGGAAGCACAAGGGCGATCCGGCATGGACCTGACCTCTCCCTCGGTCCGCGCCGGCCTCGTCGACCGGCTGGGCGAGCTCTACGCCGGCCGCCCGGTCATCCTGGGCCCCGCGGTGCTGGCGGCGCACACGCCGACGGTCGCCGCCCTGCGGGAGCGTGGCTGCCGGGTGCTGGTCCTGGCCACCGCGCGCGGGGCCGGCCCGGTCCCCGGACCGGACGAGTGCACCGTCGTCGAGCTCGAGACACCCACGACGCGCCTGGTCACCGACGAGCTGCGGCTGCTCGACCACCTCGCCCACCACCTGCCCGACCACGCGGTCGCGGCCATCGAACGCTTCGACCCGGCCGGCGAGGCCGTCTGGAACACCGGTCACTTCGTCAGCGACGACGAACCGATCCTGGGTCGCCGGGTGGTCGGGGGCCGGCCCGCGTCGTACCTGCGCATGGAGGACAAGCTGTTCGCCGAGCAGGTCTGGGCGGCCTGCAACGTGCCGACCGCGCCGCACCTCGTCGTTCCGGTCGAGGAGGCCGCGCTCGCCGAGGCCACCGCCGCCCTCGCGGGGCCCCTGGGCACCGTCTGGACCGGGGACGCGCGCGACGGGTTCCACGGTGCGGGCAACTACGTCCGCTGGGTCCACGAGGAGGCCGACCTGGCGGTGGCGCAGAGCTTCTTCTCCCTCCACTGCGACCGGATCAGGGTGATGCCGTTCCTCGACGGCGTGCCCTGCTCGATCCACGGCCTCGTGTTCCCCGACGGCACCGCAGTCCTGCGGCCGGTCGAGATCGTCGTCCTGCGCAAGGTCGGCGAGCGCGAGTTCGTGTACGGCGGGCTGTCGTCGTACTGGGACCCGCCGGAGGCGGACCGGGCCGAGATGCGCTCGATCGCGCGACGTGTCGGCAGCTGGCTCCAGGCCGAGCACGGCTACCGGGGCGCGTTCGGGATCGACGGCGTCCTCACCGCCGACGGCTTCCGGCCCACCGAGCTCAACACCCGCCTGCCGGCCGGGGCGGTCCGGCTCGCCGACCTCGACCCCGAGCTGTTCGAGCTCCTCCAGACCCACCTCGTCGCGGGACTCGACACCGGGGTGAACGCGACGGACCTCGAGGCCCTGGTCCCGCTGATGGACGCCGGGCGGAGCGGGCGCCCCGTCGCCATCGGGCAGGGTGTCTCGCTCGGCACCTCCGACGAGTACGACCTGGCCTGGGACGGCGTGGCCTTCACCCGGGCCGAGGGGACGACGGGCAACACCCTGGTCCTCGCCGACACCCCGTCCGGGTTCTTCGCGAAGGTCTCGCCGTGTGCCGTCCTCTCCCCCGGAGACCGCCTGGCGCCCGTCAACGCGGCGCTGATGGCCTACCTCGACCGCGAGTACGACACCGGCTTCGGGGCGGTCGAGGCGGCGCCCGACCTGCGCTGAGGCTCTATAGGGTCGCCCCATGGCGCGCGTCGTGGTGGTGGGGGGTGGCTTCGGCGGGCTCGCCGCGGCCGCCCGCCTGGCCAAGCTGGGCCACGACGTCACCCTGACCGAGCGGTCC
>NZ_DASSXS010000304.1:0-2988 GCF_035703625.1 Nocardioides sp.
GACGCCGGACTGGTCGCCGGGCAACATCCTCGGCCACGAGCTGGGACACACCCTGGGGTTCCGGCACGAGCACACCCGGCCCGAGGCCGGCATCTGCTTCGAGAACCTCAGCTGGCGACCGCTGACCGACTACGACTCCGCGTCGATCATGCACTACCCCCAGTGCAACGGGACGTCGACCGACCTGAGCTTCACCGCGCTGGACGGCGAAGGGGCGCAGGCACTGTACGGCCCCTGACCCTCCCAACCCTCCGGATGATTTCCGGAAAATCGGTCTAGACCCTTTACAACCTGCGGACCCGCGGGCGAGGGTTTCCGACAATGCGCTCCTTTCTCGGGTTGGTGCGAGTGCGACCCGTCCACGTGCGGGGCGCACGTCCACGCAACAGGCGACCCACGTCGCCTCCAGCACGAGGAGCAGCATGAACACAAGTCGAATCGGCCGGGTCGCCCTGGCCGCCACCGGAGTCCTGGCCCTCGGCCTCTCGGGACTGACCATCGGAGCAGCGGAAGGATCCGAGGCGCCGTCGTACCAGGAGTTCAAGGCCTCGACGTTCCGCGACGTCGACCGGCAGTACATCGTCAACGGTGACGAGCCGGCGACGACCGACGGCGACCTGCGCCAGTTCTACAAGCGGATGATGGGGCCGCAGAAGTCCGCCGAGGACGGTCTCATCGTGAACCGGGTCAACGGCCAGGACGACAAGTGGAGTGCGAGCCAGGCGCTCAACCTGACCTACTGCGTCAGCACCAAGTTCGGCTCCAACTACGGCGCCGTCGTCAACGCCACCGCAGCCGGTGCAGGCCTCTGGGAGAACGCCTCCTCGAAGGTCGAGTTCACCCACCTCCCGGCCCACGACGCGAACTGCACCACTCGCAACAACGCGGTGCTGTTCTCGGTCGAGCCGACCAGCACGACCCAGTACATCGCCCGCGCCTTCTTCCCGAGCAGCCCCGACCGGAGCCGCAACGTCCTGGTCAACGCGGTCTCGCTGCAGAACTCCGGCAACTGGGAGCCGGGCGACATCATGAGTCACGAGCTCGGCCACACCCTCGGTTTTCGGCACGAGCACACCCGGCCCGAGTCCGGCACCTGTTTCGAGGACAACAACTGGCGTCCGCTGACGCCGTACGACTCGGTGTCGATCATGCACTACCCGCAGTGCAACGGCGGCTCGTCCGACCTGGAGTTCAGCGCCAACGACGGGAACGGCGTGCGCGCGCTCTACGGCGCCTGAGCCTAGGCTCGTGGGATGGCAGTGCCATCCCGTGACGACATCGACGAGGCCGCCGACCGGATCGGCGGCCTCGTCCGTCGTACCCCCGTGGTCGAGCTCGACGGGATCACCCTCAAGCTCGAGATGCTGCAGCACGCCGGGTCCTTCAAGCCGCGCGGAGCCTTCAACACCGTCCTCGCCGAGCCGGCTCCGCCGGCGCGACTGGTGGCCGCCAGCGGCGGCAACCACGGCCTGGCCGTGGCCCACGTCGGAGCCACCCTGGGTATCCCCACCGACATCTTCGTCCCGGAGATCTCGGCGCCGGTGAAGGTGCAGGCCATCCGCGACCGGGGCGCGACGGTGCACCAGGGCGGCGCCGACTACGCCGCCGCGCTGGCGGCCAGCGAGTCGCTCGCCGCAGAGGACGGCGTCCTCGCCGTCCATGCCTACGACGCGCCGCTGACCCTGGCCGGCCAAGGGACCGTCGCGCGCGAGCTGTCTGAGCAGGCGCCCGACCTGGACGTCGTGGTGGTGGCCGTGGGCGGCGGGGGACTCGTCGGCGGGATCGCCGCGTGGTACGCCGGCACCGGCACCCGGGTGGTGGCCGTCGAGCCGGAGCTGTGCCCGGCGCTGCACGACGCCCTCGCCGTCGGCCACCCGGTCCGCTCCCCGGTGGGCGGCATCGCGGCGGATGCGCTCGGCGCCTCGCAGGTGGGGCTGCTGGGCTTCGCGGCCGCCTGGGCGGCGACGTCGGTGCTGGTCAGCGACGACGGCATCGCGGCCGCCCGGCGGACACTCTGGCGCGAGCTGCGGCTCGTGGTCGAGCCGGCCGGTGCCACGGCGTACGCCGCCGTGGAGACCGGGGCCGTCGACCTGCGCGACCAGCGGGTCGGCGTGATCGTCTGCGGCGCCAACACCGACCCGTCAGACCTGGCCTCGCTCGATTCGGGCCCGCCTCGCGGCGCGCCGTAGACTCCCCGCCCGTGGCTCTCACCATCGGCATCGTCGGCCTCCCCAACGCGGGCAAGTCGACCCTCTTCAACGCGCTGACCAAGAACGACGTGCTCGCGGCGAACTACCCGTTCGCGACGATCGAGCCCAACGTCGGCGTGGTCGGCGTCCCGGACGACAGGCTGCCCCGGCTGGCGGAGCTGTTCGGCTCCGCGAAGGTGCTGCCCGCGACGGTGGAGTTCGTGGACATCGCGGGCATCGTGCGCGGCGCCTCCGAGGGTGAGGGCCTGGGCAACAAGTTCCTCTCCCACATCCGGGAGTCGGCCGCGATCTGCCAGGTGACCCGGGTCTTCCGCGACGAGGACGTCACGCACGTCGACGGGACTGTCGACCCGGCCAGCGACATCTCGACCATCTCGACCGAGCTGATCCTCGCCGACCTGCAGACGGTCGAGAAGGCGATCCCGCGCCTGGAGAAGGAGGCCAAGGGCAAGAAGGACCTCCTCCCCGTGGTCGCCGCGGCCCGCGAGGCGCAGGAGGCGCTGGAGGCCGGTACGCCGATCATCGCCACCGGCATCGACCGCGCCCTCATCCGCGAGCTCTCCCTGCTCACCGCCAAGCCCTACATCTACGTGTTCAACTGCGACTCCGACGAGCTGGCCGACGAGGCTCTCAAGAGCCGGATGCGCGAGCTGGTCGCGCCGGCCGAGGCGATCTTCCTGGACGCGAAGTTCGAGGCCGAGCTGGTCGAGCTCGGCGACGAGGACGAGGCCCGGGAGATGCTCGCCGAGATGGGCGTCGACGAGCCCGGCCTCGACGT
>NZ_DASSXS010000134.1:0-4069 GCF_035703625.1 Nocardioides sp.
ACGTGGGTGCAGGTGGAGCCGCGGGAGGTCGACCAGGCGGTCGACTTCACCCGGAACACCACGATGCCGACGCTCGACCGGCTCCCCGGCTTCGGCAGTGCCAGCGTGATGATCAACCGGGGCACCGGGCAGGCCGTCATCGCGGTGAGCTTCGACTCCGCCGACGCCGAGGAGGGCTCCCGCGAGACCGGACGCGAGCTGCGCGAGAGGTTCGTCCGCGACACCCACGGACGGATCCGGGACGTCGAGCAGTTCGACCTCGTCCTGGCCCACCTGCACGCCCCCGAGCTGGTCTGAGGCAGCGCCGGCGTACGCCCCGCTGTCGTCGTCGCGGAGCGCGTCGCTCGTCGCGTGACCCGGGGCTCCGCCCCCGGGCGGTCCGTCGCGTCCTCAGCGGCACCGGGACCGGACGGCTTGAGTACGGTGACAACTGGGTAGGGAGATGGAAGCGTCGCCACAGAGGAGGCAGCAATGACCGCCGTCGACCAGTTCCCGACCAAGCACCTCGCCGCACCGGAGGTGCGCGACCTTCCGGAAGCACCCGCGAAGTGGTTCAAGCAGATCGGGCCCGGGGTGATCGCTGCCGGCGTGGGGCTGGCCAGCGGCGAGTTCATCCTCTACCCCTACATCGCCTCCCAGGTGGGCCTGGTGTTCGTGTGGGCAGCCCTCGTCGGGGTGACCACGCAGTTCTTCATCAACATGGAGATCGAGCGCTACACCCTGGCGACCGGCGAGACGGCACTCACCGGCTTCAGCCGGTTCTGGCGGCACTGGGGCCTGGTCTTCGCGCTGATGACGTTCGGCGCGAACCTCTGGCCGGGGTGGGCGACGAGCTCGGCCACGCTGGTCACCTACCTGTGGGGCGGCAACGCCAACTACATCGCGATCGGGATGCTGCTCACCATCGGCGCGATCCTCACCCTCGCCCCGGTGGTGTACGTGGCGCTGGAGCGGATCCAGATGGTCAAGGTGGCCGCGGTGCTCCTGCTCTTCGTCGTGGGAGCGGTCGCCGCTATCACCGCCTCGAACTGGGCGGACGCCCCGCAGGTGGTCACCGACGCCGGCATCCCGGCGAGCGAGCTCGGCTTCGCGGTCCTGCTCGGAGCGCTCGCGTTCGCGGGAGGTGGCGGCGGACAGAACCTGGTGCAGAGCAACTGGATCCGCGACAAGGGCTTCGGGATGGGTGCCTACGTCCCGCGCATCACCAGCCCGGTGACCGGGGAGCCCGAAGCCGCGTCGAGCACCGGGTTCGTCTTCGAGACGACACCTGCGAACCTCGAGCGCTGGCGGGCCTGGTGGCGGTTCGCGAACATCGAACAGCTGGTCACCTTCGTGCTGATCACCGTGGTCACGATCTTCTTCACCTCGCTGCTCGCGTACTCGACCGTGTACGGCCAGCCCGGCCTGCCCGACGACATCGGGTTCCTCGAGGTCGAGGGCAACGCGCTGAAGGAAGCCGTGGGGCCGTGGTTCGGCACGTTCTTCTGGGTGATCGGCGCGTTCGCGCTGTTCGCCGCCGCGATCGGCATCGTCGACTACACGTGTCGCCTGGTGGCCGACGTGCTCAAGACGTCGTACGTGCGGACGGCGAGCGAGAGCAAGCTCTACTTCGGTCTGGTCTGGTCGATCGTGGCGATCGGAATCGTCATGCTCCTGATCGGGTTCGACCAGCCCCTCGTGCTGATCGTGATCTCCGCATGCGTCGGCGGGTTGATGATGTTCATGTACTCGGGGCTGCTGATCCTCATCAACCGCAAGATCCTGCCCGCCGAGCTGCGCATCCGCGGGGGCAGGCTCGGCGTGCTGGTCTGGTCGATCGCACTGTTCGGCAGCCTGTCGGCGCTCACGATCCTGCAGCAGTACAAGGACCTCACCGGAGGCTGAGCACCGAGGCGGCCGGGCCGGTGCAACCTTCTCGACACCGGGTGCGTCTAGGGCATGAGTCCCCACCGATGGGGACTCGCCCGACAGGGCACACCGCGTTCGAGAAACGAGAACACCATGCGCAAGTTCACCGCTGCCGCCGTCGCCCTGTCGACCGCTGCCCTCACCCTGGGCCTGGCCGGCCCGGCGAACGCCGAGCTGTACGGGGTCGACGACCCGGAAGACACCTTCCACGGCTCCGACATACGGGCCGTCAAGATCCGAAACGGCGTGGACAACCTCACCGTCAGGACGTTCCACAACGGCCTGCGACCCGCCCCCGCCACCGGCTCCGCGGGCCGCATCTACGTCGACACCAACCGCAAGGACGCCGGCCCCGAGTACGTCTTCGTCGGCGGCTTCACGAGGGGGACCGACTACCTGCTCCGCCGGACCGAGGGCTTCCGGGTCGGCTCGTGGGGCAAGTCGGTCGCCCACGGCGACTACATCATGCGGGTCGCCTACAAGAAGGACCGCGTCACCTTCCGGATGTCGCGCGCCGCCCTGGGCCGCCCCGGAGCCGTCCGCGTCTCCGTGGTCGCCTCGGGCAACCGCACCGACGGGACCAGCAAGGGCCTCGTGGACTGGGTCGGTCCGCGTCGCAGCTTCACCCCGTGGATCGCGAAGGGCTGACCTGGCGCGACTCCCGAAGATCCCACCGCTCGCGGCCGTCACCCAACCCGGGGTGGCGGCCGCGAGTGCGTGGAGGAGCGAGACCGTCGGCTGCGAACCCGCTGAAAGTGGCTTGCGGCGAGGGTGTCGACCCGAGGAGGGTGGCCGGGGCGGGCGGCGCGGGCCGAACGCACACCACCGCCCGTGGCGACACAGAAGGGACCGCGATGGATCTCGCGATGCCGGACCACCTGGACCCCGCGCAGCGCGAGCTGATCGCCGGCCTGGCCGAGCGCAACGACTCCGACCACGGTGACGGGTTCCTCGGCCTGGTCCTCTCCGGCTCCGCGGCCCGCGGGATGGTCACCGAGCGCTCCGACCTCGACGTCTACGTCGTCCTCGACGACGGCGCCGCCCGCGAGCGTCGTACCGACCGCTCCGCCGTGGTCGACGAGATACCGGTGGCGCTCTCGGACCTGGAGCGGGTGCCGCCCTTCGGGAGCGTGGACTGGTGGGCGCGCTGGTCCTTCGCCTGGGCTCCGACACTGCTGGACCGGACCGGTGGCCGGATCGCCGAGGCGGCCCACCGCCAGGCGACCCTGACGCCCGAGGAGGCGGACGGCGTTCTGGTCGACCACGACCGGCTGGACGGATGGGTCAACTTCGCCTATCGGTCGCTGAAGTCCGACCGTGACGGTCGCCCCCGCGAAGGCCGACTCGACGCCGCCGAGTCGGTCCCGTGGCTCCTCGACGTGGTGTTCGCGTTCGCGGGGAGGGTGCGGCCCTACAACAAGCACCTGCCGTGGGAGCTGCACCGGCACCCGCTCGCGGACTGGCCCGCGGCCCTGTTGCTGCCCCTGCTCGAGCGCACGCTCGACGGTGATGCCGCGGCGCTCCGGGAGACCTTCGGCCGGGTCGAGGCCGCCTGCGCGGCGTACGACGCCGAGCGCGGGCACGACCGCACCAGCACCCTCATCAGGGCCTGGGGCGACGAGCTCGCGGTCTTCCGGCGGTGACTGCGCAGCAGGCCGGCAGGCGCTTCCGCTGCGTGCAGCGTGTGGCTACGGTGATTCGCAGGGCGACCCGCACGGTGGCCGCCGCGCCACGACCCGAGGAGCCCGCATGGACCTGTTCGAGATCGACGAGACCAAACGGCTCCGTCGCGAGGAGGCGGCCGCGCGACTCCATGCCTTCGCCGACGTGCTGGCCCGCAACAACGAGGTCGAGTTCGAGCGGGACGGTCGCCGCATCACGGTGGACGTGCCCGACGAGGTCAACCTGAAGATCGAGGTCGAGATCGGGGAGGACGAGCGAGAGGTCGAGATCGAGCTCACCTGGTGAGTCCCGGGCACACCCTCGGGTTGGTCCGAAACGCCCACCTCTGCCCGAACAGCGTCCACGACAACCCGCTGCAGCTGAGCTGAGCACCGAGCCGGCATCACGGCTGGATCGCACGCTCCTCGCTCTCGTGACCCGGGTCGAGGTGGGCGGCATCCGAGACGCGCAGCGGCGTGAAGTCTCCCGAGGTGTGCGC
>NZ_DASSXS010000290.1:0-2271 GCF_035703625.1 Nocardioides sp.
GCCGTCGAAGGGTCCGCCGAGGCTGATCAGGTCGGTGACCCGGTCGGCGACGTCGGGCCAGAACTTCGCCGCCCACACGGGCAGCGCGCCGCCCTGGCTGTACCCGATCACCGCGACCGGGCGACCGGCCCGCCGCGACGCCTTGCGGACACCAGCGACGACGTACTCCGCGGCCACGGCGAAGTCGCCGAGCCCGTGGTCGGGCAGCTGCACGGCGCACGTCGCGAAGCCGTCGGCGCGCAGGGCGGGCTCGTAGCTCCACGACCACGTCTCGGCCCTCTTCTCGCCCGTGCCGTGGACCAGCAGCACGACCCGCCTCGCGGCGCGCAGCTCGGCCAGTGGCTGGCAGTCGGTGGCGCTGCGCAGCCGCTCCTGCGGCTGGGTCAGGGCCGGGCCGGACGGCGCCGCCGGTCCGACGGCGTTCGCGGTCGGACCGCCGACGAGTACGCCGGCGAGCACTGCGGCGAGCAGGGTCGCCGCCAGGCCGACGACCGGGCGTGTGGGGGCTCTCATGCCGGTGCAACGAGCGACCGTCCCGTGGGGTACGACGGCTGCCCGTCGGTCGGGGGTGGCAGGGTGGCGACATGGCATCTCGCGCATCCAACTTCTGCATCGACGCCGCCGACCCCTACGCCCAGACCATGTGGTGGGCGAAGGTCCTCGAGGACTTCACGGTCGAGGACGACTGGGAGATGAAGCCCGACGACGAGGAGTGCGGTCTCGCCGGCCCCGACGACCGCTACCTGTTGTTCCTCAAGGTCCCCGAGCCCAAGACGGTCAAGAACCGCATGCACATCTGCCTGCGCCCCACCGACCGGTCCCGCGACGAGGAGATCGACCGGGTCCTCGACCTCGGAGCCACCCTGGTCGACGACCTGCGCAAGGGTCCGGACAAGGGCTGGGCGGTGCTCGCCGATCCCGAGGGCAACGAGTTCTGCGTCCTGACGCCGTACCAGCCCGGGGCCTGAGCGACCCGGCGTCCAGCGATGGGCGAGCGGAACTACCTGGTCGAAGGCGTCTCCACGACTGGCAAGACCTCGGTCTGTCACGAGCTGCGGCGCCGGGGCTTCGACGCCGTCAACGGCGACACCGACCTGGCCTATCAGGGAGACCCGGACACGGGTGAGCCGACCGACGACCCGCCGTCGCACTGGCGCCACATCTGGGACGTGGAGAGGGTTCGGGCTCTCGTCGCCGACCGGAGTGCGCCCTGGACCTTCTTCTGCGGTGGCTCGCGGAACTTCGCGCAGTTCCTGGACCTGTTCGACGACGTCTTCGTCCTGGAGATCGACCGGCACACCCTGCGCCGGCGACTCGACCAGCGACCGGCGGACGAGTTCGGCGCACGGCAGTCCGAACGCGAGCTCGTCCTGCGGCTGCACCGCACCGGGGAGGACACCCCGAACGACGGCATCCGGATCGACGCCACCGCACCACTCGAGCAGGTCGTCGACGAGATCGTCCGCCGCGCGACGGTGGCGTGACAGGGTGACCGCGTGACGGATCCCAAGGAGACGCTCGTCCTCTACCTCCAGGGGGCCCGCGACGCGATGCTGTGGAAGCTCGACGGACTCTCCGAGTACGACGTACGCCGCCCGCTCACCCCGACCGGCACCAACCTGCTCGGGCTCGTCAAGCATCTCGCCAGCGTGGAGCTCGGCTACTTCGGGTCCACGTTCGGGCGTGATCCGGGGATCGACCTGCCCTGGTACTCCGACGATGCCCCTCTCAACGCCGACATGTGGGCGACGCCCGGGGAGTCACGCGAGTGGGTGGTCGACCTCTACCACCGGGCCTGGGCCCACGCTGCCGGGACCTTCGATGCCCTCGACCTCGACAGCCAGGGCGTCGTGGCGCACTGGTCGCCGCCCCACGACCGGGTGACGCTCCACCAGATGCTGGTCCACGTCGCGACCGAGACCCACCACCACGCCGGGCACGCCGACATCCTGCGCGAGCTGCTCGACGGTGCGGCCGGCTTCCTGGTCCAGAGCTCCAACCTGCCGGGGGACGGGTACGACTGGGCCGCCCACGTGGCGCAGGTCGAGGCGGCGGCGGCCAGCTTCCGCTGAGGCCTCGGCGTCATGCGGCCGGGTCCTCGCACAAAACAAGAACGTGTTCTAGTATTGCGAGCATGACCCAGACTGTTCTCGACGGCGCCCAGGTTCTCTCCGGTGTCCGCGACCTGCTGCCCACGATCCGGGAGCGGGCCGACGACGCCGAGCGGGCGCGCGTCGTACCCGAGGCCACCGTCAAGGAGCTCGAGGACAC
>NZ_DASSXS010000135.1:0-3220 GCF_035703625.1 Nocardioides sp.
GAAGGCGTGCTTGTAGAGGTCCATGTTGGCGTGCAGGCAGCCGGGCTGCTCGTACGACGCCCGGTCGCCGCTGGAGGGCGACAGCGTGTTGAGGGGCCGGGCGGCCGGGGTGAAGAACCGGAACGCGTCGAAGTGGGAGCACGAGATCCGGTGGGACTCCACGACCTGGTCGGTCCCCGCACCGCCCAGCCGGAGCGGCCAGTCGTGCCGGACCCGGTCGGTCCGGTGCACCATCGCCCACTCGTGCAGACCGAAGCAGCCGAGCTGTGCCGGCCGGCCGGCGGTCGCCCGCAGCAATGCCAGGACCGACTCGATCACCCCCGCCTGGTCGGCGACGAAGGACGCGCTCACGGTCACCAGGTCGGGCAGCGGGCCTGAGGCCGACGCCTGGGGCGCCGTGGGGCACATGACCCGTTCGTAGCCTCGGCTGATCTCGCCGCCGGCCAGCGCGACGCCGTAGCCCGGGTGCCACCGGCGCAGCTGCGCTGGACGGTGCGAGTAGTAGGTGAACAGGAAGTCGTGGACCGGGTGCTTGACGCCGTCGCGGCGACGAGCCAGGTGCGGGCCGACGAACGTGTCGACGCGGGCCGCGTGCGCCTCCGCCCGCGCCCGCCACGTCGCCTCGTCGAGCACCTGCAGGTCCACGCGGACCAGCGTAGGGCCGGTCGATAGGGTCGAGACCGTGCGTATCTGCAGATTCACCACGGGGGAGGACCCCCTCTACGGCGTCCTGACCGGCGACCTCGACGAGTACGGCCAGCCCGGCGACGACGCCGTGATCGTCGCCCTCGCCGGCGACCCGCTGTACGTCGGCGTCAAGCCGCTCGACCAGGAGCACCGCCTCGAGGACGTCCGGCTCCTCGCGCCGGTGCTGCCGCGGAGCAAGGTGGTCGGGATCGGTCGCAACTACGCGGCCCACGCCGCCGAGCTCGGCAACGACGTACCCGAGGAGCCGCTGATGTTCCTCAAGCCCAACACCAGCGTGATCGGCCCCGGCGACCCGATCGTCTACCCCCGGCAGACCGAGAACCTCCACTTCGAGGGCGAGGTCGCCGTCGTGATCGGCCGGATCTGCCGCGACGTACCGCCCGAGCAGGCGACCGACGTCATCCACGGCTACACGATCGGCAACGACGTCACCGCCCGCGACCTCCAGAAGAGCGACGTGCAGTTCACCCGGGGCAAGGGGTTCGACACGTTCTGCCCCCTCGGCCCGTGGATCGAGACCGACCTCGACCCGCAGGCCTTCGCCGACGGCGTACGCGTCCAGACCCACCTCAACGGCGACCTGAAGCAGGACGGCAGCACCAGCGACATGATCTTCGACATCCCCACCCTCGTCGCCCACATCACCAGCGTGATGACGCTGCTGCCCGGCGACGTGATCCTCACCGGCACCCCTGAGGGCGTCGGTCCCATGGAGGTCGGCGACGAGGTCGAGGTGTCGGTCGCCGGCCTCGGCGCCCTCACGAACCCGGTGGTCAAGCGATGATCACCCCATTCGAATGCTCGCTTCGCTCCGCGTCGAACGGGGACCCCGAATGAACGTGCGCGTCCGCTTCTGCCCCTCGCCCACCGGCTCGCCGCACGTCGGGCTCGCCCGAGCGGCGCTCTACAACTGGGTCTTCGCCCGCCACGCTGCGCTCAACGGAGGGCAGGGCACCTTCGTCTTCCGGATCGAGGACACCGACAAGGAGCGCAGCACCGAGGAGTCCTACGACGCGCTGCTCGAGACGCTGCGCTGGCTCGGCCTCGACTGGGACGAGGGTCCGCTGACCGGCGGCCCGCACGGCCCCTACCGGCAGTCCGAGCGCACCGACCTCTACCGCGACGTACTGGCCAGGCTGGCGGACTCGAAGTTCACCTACGACTGCTTCTGCACCACCGACGAGGTCGACGCCCGCCGCAAGGCCAGCGGCTCCAAGGTCCAGGGGTACGACGGCTTCTGCCGCGAGCTCGACCCGGAGCAGCGCGCCGCCTTCGAGGCGGAAGGACGCTCGCCGGTCGTCCGGTTCCGGATGCCCGACGGCGAGATCACCTGGCACGACCTGGTCCGCGGTGACGTCACGTTCCAGACCGAGTTCGTGCCCGACTTCGCGCTGTGCCGGGCCAACGGCGACCCGCTCTACACGCTGGTCAACCCGGTCGACGACGCCCTGATGGAGGTCACCCACGTGCTGCGGGGCGAGGACCTGCTCTCCAGCACCCCGCGGCAGATCCCGCTGCACCGGGCGCTGGTCGAGCTCGGGGTGTCGAAGGCGGTGCCCGACTTCGGCCACCTGCCGTTCGTGATGGGCGAGGGCAACAAGAAGCTCTCCAAGCGCGACCCCGAGGCCCACCTGTTCTCCTACCGCGACGAGGGCTTCCTGCCCGAGGGGCTGCTCAACTACCTCGCCCTGCTCGGCTGGGCGATCGGCCCCGACCGCGACGTCTTCACCCTCGAGGAGATGGTGGCGGCCTTCGACATCAAGGACGTCAACCCCAACCCCGCCCGGTTCGACCTCAAGAAGGCCGAGGCGATCAACGCCTCCCACATGCGGCTGATCACGCTCGAGGACATGACCGAGCGGGTGATCCCGTTCCTGCAGCGGGCGGGCGTCCTCTCCGACCCGGTCACCGACGACGAACGTCGCCTGCTCGACCGGGCGATGCCGCTGGTCAACGAGCGGATGAACAAGCTCGGGGAGGCCCCGGGGCTGCTCGGCTTCCTCTTCGCCGACGAGGAGTCGTTCACCCGCGACGAGGCCGACGTGGAGAAGGTGCTCGACGAGTCGGGGCGCGACGTCGTACGGGCGACGCGGGAGGCGCTCGGCGCGTTGGATGCCTGGGACACGGCCGCCATCGAGGAGGCGCTGCGCGCCAAGCTGGTCGAGGAGCTCGGCCTCAAGCCGCGCCTGGCCTTCGGGCCGGTCCGGGTGGCCGTGACCGGCAGCCGGATCTCGCCGCCACTGTTCGAGTCGCTCGAGCTGCTCGGACGCGAGCGGAGCCTGGCCCGTCTCGACGGCGCGCTTGCGTGAGTGACGAGCGCGGGGCGGCGACGGGCGGCCTGCCGTTCCACCAGATCCTGCTCGGTGGTCGGCCCGGCTGGTGGCGGCCGGTGGTCGGGGTGCTCGTGCTGGGCGTCGGCGTCTATGTGATCGCGCCCGCGATCTGGACCATCCCGTTCACCGCCTGGTTCATCATCGACGGCCAGGACCTCGCGGCGGGTCTCGACGGTCTC
>NZ_DASSXS010000082.1:0-5894 GCF_035703625.1 Nocardioides sp.
CTCCAAGCGCTTCGAGCGCGGCGTCGACCCGACCATCCCGGAGGCCGCGGCCGACCGGGTGGCCGAGCTGCTCACGACGTACGGCGGGGGCACCATCGATCCCGGCGTGACGAAGGTCGGGAGCGCTCCGGCGATGCCGACGGTGCGGATGCCCTACGAGCTCCCCGAGCGGATCGCCGGCATGCCGATCAGCAGCCAGGACGTCGTCGCCGACCTCCAGGCGGTCGGCTGCACCGTCGACACGGACTCCGAGGGCGTCAGCGTGACGCCTCCGCCGTGGCGGCCCGACGTCACCGACCCCTACGACCTGGTCGAGGAGGTCGTGCGCCTGGCCGGCTACGACCGGATCCCGTCGGTGCTGCCCAGGGCGCCGGGCGGCCGGGGGCTGACTCGCGCCCAGCTGTTGCGTCGGCGCGTGGGGCGGACCCTCGCCGGTGCCGGTTGGGTGGAGGTGGTCGACTTCCCGTTCGTGGGCGAGGCCGAGCTCGATGCGTTGGGGATCCCGGCCGGTGACCCGCGCCGCGGCCTCCTGCGCCTGTCCAACCCGCTCTCGGCCGAGGCGCCGGCGATGACGACGACGCTGCTGCCCGCCCTGCTGCGCACCGCCGCCAGGAACGTCGGCCACGGGGCCGGGTCCGTCGCGATCTTCGAGACCGCCAGCGTCACCCTGCCCCGCGCCGCCGGCCCGGCGCCGATCCTGGCGGTCGACCGGCGGCCCACCGACGCCGAGCTCGACGAGCTGGTCAAGGCGCTGCCGGACCAGCCCCTGCACCTCGGCCTGGTCGCCACGGGCGACGCGGTGCCTGCCGGCTGGTGGGGCACGGGTCGCCCGGTCGAGTGGTCGGACGCCGTCGAGGGCGTCCGGCTCGTCGCCGACGCCCTGGGTCTCGAGCTGACCACGCGTGCGGCGGCCGTGGCCCCCTGGCACCCGGGCCGGTGCGCCGAGCTCCTGCTCGGCGACGTCGTGGTCGGTCACGCCGGTGAGCTGCACCCTCGCGTCTGCACCACGGTCGGCCTGCCACCGCGATCGGTCGCCGCCGAGGTGGACCTCGAGGTGCTGCTCGAGCGCGCCGTGCACCTGCGCCAGGCCCCTTCGTTCTCGACCTACCCGGTGGCCAGGGAGGACGTCGCGCTGATCGTCGACGAGTCGGTCCCGGCCGCCGACGTGGAGTCGGCGCTGCGTGAGGGCGCGGGCGAGCTGCTGGAGTCGATCCGGCTCTTCGACCTCTACACCGGCGACCAGGCGGGGCCGGGCAGGAAGTCGCTCGCGTTCGGCCTTCGCTTCCGGGCGCGGGACCGCACGCTGACCGAGCACGAGGCGGCGGCCGCCCGCGACGCGGCGGTCGCGCTCGCCGCCGAGCGGACCGGAGCCGTGCAGCGCGCCTAGGTGCGAGGCGTTGTCGGTTTCCCCGGCTCGCCGGGGAAACCGGCACTTCTCAGCCGATGCAACGCCCTGGAAGTGCATGGATCGGCTGAGGAGTGTTGCTGGTGTGACTCTTGGTTCCCGCTGAACCACCAGCGACCGTGACCGCGCAGTGGGCGGTCAGTTGATCGGCTGGTGGATGACCTTGCGGAAGTGGTCGACGATCTGCAGGTCGCCGGCGAGGTGGATGGTGGCGCCGTCGCCGCGGCGCCAGAGCCTGGCCAGCAGGGTTGCCGCGTCGGCGCTGATCACGGCGTCCGGCTCGGTCCCCGGGGGCTGGATGACCCGGATGTCGTCGTCGTCGTAGTGGACGTCGTCCTTGGGGTCGGTGCCGCGGAACCGACCGAGCTGGACCCAGACGGACTCACCGGTGTCGGTGATGTCGATGCGGATCCGGTGGTCGAGCGGGCTGAACGAGCCCCACTCGGGTGAGGCGCCGTACATCACGTCGAGGACCTCCTCGACCCCGTCGGCGGCCAGGGCCGTGTCGAGCGGCGTCACGTCACCGGCGGTCTGCTCGGCGTCGAGCCGGTGGATCAGGGCCTCGTGGGCCTGGCGGCGGAGCGTGAACCCGACGGTCTGCTCCGCGGACCAGGTCCATGCCTCGTCGCCGGGGTCGGCCTGCTCGAGCTCGGCGACCAGCGCGGTGGAGTACTCGTCGAACGCCTTCAGCAGGTCGTCGTAGGCGGTGGGCCGCTCCGGGCCGTCATCGTCCTCGTCGGGCCCGAGTGGCCTGGTCCTGATGATCTTGCCCCAGAACCACTGCACCTCGGCGAGGTGCCAGAGCAGGTCGGCGGCATTCCAGTCCGGGCATCCGGGGACACGCGCTTCGGGGTCGCAGGTGGAGAGAACGTCGCGGAAGCGTCGTGACTCGGAACGGATGTGTTCGAGATAGTCAGGGAAGTCGAGTCTCGCCATGCGCCGAACCTAGCGGGCCGCACCGATGGTCGTCACCCGTTGGCCCTCACCGCGTGGCACGGGCTGGACCGCCCGAACATGAACATACGGAGATATGTATAGTCATGCACATGACGTCGAAGCGGGTCGCAGTCGCGGGCGCGAGCGGGTACGCCGGGGGCGAGGTCCTCCGGCTGCTCCTGGGCCATCCGGAGGTCGAGATCGGGGCGCTGACCGGGCACTCCAACGCGGGGGAGCCACTCGGCGCGTTGCAGCCGCACCTGGTGCCGCTGGCCGACCGGGTCCTGGAGAAGACCGCGGTCGAGACCCTCTCCGGCCACGACGTCGTGTTCCTCGCGCTGCCGCACGGACAGTCCGGAGAGCTCGCGGCCCAGCTGGGCGGGGATGTCGTCGTCATCGACTGCGGGGCCGACTACCGGCTCACCGATCCAGCGGCCTGGGAGGAGTTCTACGGCGGCGAGCACGCGGGCTCCTGGCCCTACGGCCTGCCTGAGCTCCCCGGCCAGCGCAGGCTGCTCGCGGGCGCGACCCGGATCGCCGTACCCGGCTGCTACCCGACCATCTCGACCCTCGCGATGGTGCCGGCGGTCGCCAACGGGTTGGTGGAGCCCGACGTCGTGGTCGTCGCCGCCTCCGGTACGAGTGGCGCGGGCAAGGCGGCCAAGCCCCACCTCCTCGGCAGCGAGGTGATGGGCAACGCCAGTGCCTACGGCGTCGGGGGAGTGCACCGCCACACCCCCGAGATCGTGCAGAACCTCTCCGCGCTGGTCGACGGGACGGTCTCCGTCAGCTTCACCCCGCTGCTGGTCCCGATGCCGCGCGGCATCCTCGCGACGGCGTCGGCCCCCCTCGCGGCGGGCAGCCGCGACCTGACGGCGACCGAGGCGTACGACGTCTACGCGAAGTCGTTCGCCGACGAGCCGTTCATCCATCTGCTCCCGCCCGGGCAGTGGCCGCAGACCAAGTCGGTGCACGGCTCCAACGCCGTCCACCTCCAGGTGACCGTCGACGAGACAGCCGGTCGCCTGGTGGCCGTCGGGGCGGTCGACAACCTCGCCAAGGGCACGGGTGGCGCGGCCGTGCAGTGCATGAACCTCGCGCTCGGGCTCGACGAGACCCTCGGCCTGTCGACCGTGGGCGTCGCGCCGTGAGCGTCACGGCACCGCGCGGATTCCGGGCCGCGGGTGTCGCGGCCGGGCTGAAGTCCGGAGGCGCCCTCGACCTCGCCCTGGTCGTCAACGACGGCCCGACCCACGACTCGGCGAGCGTCTTCACCGCCAACCGGTGCAAGGCCAACCCGATCCTCTGGAGCCAGGAGGTGGTCAAGGACGGGACCGTCCGGGCCGTCGTCCTGAACTCCGGTGGAGCCAACTGCTACACCGGCCCCGACGGGTTCCAGACCACCCACGCGGTGGCCGAGCGGGTCGCCGACCGCCTCGGCATCGGGGCCGTGGACGTGGTGGTCTGCTCGACGGGGCTGATCGGCCTTGCCAACCCGCGACAGAACCTCCTCGACGGCGTCGATGCCGCCCACGGCTCACTGGACGACGCCGGCGGCGACGACGCGGCCACCGCGATCATGACCACCGACTCGGTCCCCAAGAAGGTCGTGGTCGAGGGGGACGGGTGGTCCATCGGCGGCATGGCCAAGGGTGCGGGGATGCTCGCCCCGCAGCTGGCCACCATGCTCGTCGTGCTCACCACCGACGCCGTCGTACCGGCGGCCGAGCTCGACGATGCGCTGCGCGCGGCCACCCGGGTCAGCTTCGACCGCCTCGACTCCGACGGCTGCATGTCGACCAACGACACGGTCACCGTGATGGCGAGCGGGGCCAGCGGAGTCACGCCGACGGCCGAGGACTTCACCGGAGCGCTCACCCGCGCCTGCACCGACCTCGCCATGCAGCTGCTCAAGGACGCCGAGGGGGCCGATCACGAGATCGCGATCACCACGCTCAACGCGGCCAGCGAGGACGACGCGGTCGAGGTGGGCCGCAGCGTGGCGCGCAGCAACCTGTTCAAGGCGGCCGTGTTCGGCAACGACCCCAACTGGGGGCGGGTGCTGGCGAGCATCGGCACGACCGGTGCTGCCTTCGACCCCGCCGACCTCGACGTCGCGATGAACGGCGTCTGGGTCTGCCGCCAGTCGACCCCGGCCGAGGACCCCGCCACCGTCGACCTCACCGGCCGGCAGGTCGAGGTGACGATCGACCTCAAGGCGGGCTCGGAGCGGGCCACCGTCTGGACCAACGACCTCACCCACGCCTACGTCCACGAGAACAGCGCCTATTCCTCATGACCGCTCCGACGACCGGGGGAACCCCGACATGAGCCGACCCGACCCCGCCAAGGCCCGCACCCTCGCCGGTGCTCTCCCGTGGCTGATGCGCTACCACGGCAAGACCGTGGTCGTGAAGTACGGCGGCAACGCGATGACCGACGAGACCCTGAAGCAGGCGTTCGCCGAGGACATCGCGTTCCTCCGGTTCGCCGGCTTCCGCCCGGTCGTCGTGCACGGCGGCGGCCCGCAGATCTCGGAGATGCTGAACAAGCTCAACATCGAGTCGGAGTTCAGGGGCGGGCTGCGGGTCACCACCCCCGAGGCGATGGACGTCGTGCGCATGGTGCTGGTCGGCAAGGTCCAGCGCGAGCTGGTGGGGCTCATCAACGAGCACGGCGCGCTCGCGGTCGGACTCTCCGGCGAGGACGCCGCCCTCTTCCGCGCCGAAGCGACCAACACCTTCGTCGACGGTGAGGAGGTCGACCTGGGCCTGGTGGGCGAGGTCGCGGAGGTCCGCCCCGAGGCGGTGCTCGACATCGTGGAGGCGGGCCGGATCCCGGTCATCTCCAGCGTTGCCCCCGACGCGGACGGTCTCGTCCACAACGTCAACGCCGACACCGCCGCCGCCGCGCTGGCCATCGCTCTGAAGGCGGAGAAGCTCCTCGTGCTCACCGATGTCGAGGGCCTCTACAAGGACTGGCCCGACAGCGACGAGGTGATCCAGGAGATCAACCCCGACGACCTGGACAAGCTGATGCCCAGCCTCGCCAGCGGGATGGTGCCCAAGATGACCGCCTGCCTCAAGGCGGTTCAGGGCGGCGTCGCCCGGGCCACCGTGGTCGACGGCCGCGAGCCGCACGCCGTACTGCTCGAGCTGTTCACCGACGAGGGCGTCGGCACCCAGGTGCTGCCCGGCGTCCCGATGCGGACCAGGAAGGCACACGACACATGAGCAACACGTGGAAGGACCGCTACGCCGGGGCCCTGATGAACGCCTTCGGCCCGCCGAAGCTGGTGCTCACCCGGGGCGAGGGTGCGCGGGTGTGGGACGAGGACGACAACGAGTACCTCGACCTGTTCGGCGGGATCGCCGTCAACGCGCTCGGTCACAACCACCCGACCCTGGTCGGGGCCGTCCACGACCAGCTGTCCACGCTCGGGCACATCTCGAACTTCTTCGCCAGCCGGCCCCAGATCGAGCTGGCGGAGAGGCTGCTGGACCTGCTGCTCGGTCCGGCCACGTCGAGGTCGACCGACGGTCGCGTCTTCTTC
>NZ_DASSXS010000083.1:0-14770 GCF_035703625.1 Nocardioides sp.
CGCGGTGGTCGAGGAGCTCGGGGACGAGATGCCGGCCGATGAACCCGGTCGCGCCGGTGACGAAGTACGACATGGCCGGAGACTACCGCTCGGTAGCGGCCGGCGGCAGGGTCGACCGATCCGCGGTTGGCGGGCGGCTCCCGCGCCGCGGCGAACCCTGGGCTCAGTCGTTCTTGCCGCCGCCGAACATGATCTCGTCCCAGCTCGGGACCGAGGCACGCCCCTTCCGCTTCGCCTGCCTCCGGGCGGGCCGCTCCTCCGCGGCCGGCTCCGGCGCGGGCTGGGGCTCGGACTGAGGCTCGGACTGGGGCTCGGGCCGCTCCTCGGCGGCCGGTTCCGCCGGCGAGTCCTCCACGGCCGGGGTCTCCCGGGTGGGGCGCTCGTCGTCCAGGTAGGCCTCGAGGGGCTGCTCGGCGCCCAGGCTGGCGCTCTCCTCGTTGACCATCTCGATGGCGTCGTCGCCCAACGTCGTCGGACCCTGCCCGGTGGCGCCGAGCGGCAGCTCCTCGTGGGGTACGGCGGACAGCCGGCGTCCGCGGGCCCGCTTCAGGTCGTCACGGGGCGGCCGGGCCGCGGCGACCTGCTCGCCGATCAGCCAGCGGGCGTCCTCGTTCTCGAGCGTCACGTAGTTGCCCGGGGGGTCGTAGATGAAGGCTGCCGACCTCTGGCGCTTCTCCGCGGTGTAGTCGCCGGTGAGGGTCCAGCGTCCGTCCTCACGCCGCCGGGCGTCCCACGTGACGGTCTCGGGGTCGACGTTCAGCGAGCGAAGGTGGCCCGCGACCGCGTCGCCGAGGGTCCTCGCCCCGGAGGCGGACTCACCTGGCTTGCGCCGCACCGACGAGCGCTGGGCGCGCTCCGCGACGTGCTGCCGCTCGGCGAGGACCGGGGCGGCGAACGCCATGATCCGGTCCACCGTGGTCTGGGCGGCCTGGGCGACGGCCTCGGGCGTTTCCCCGGCCCGGATGCGAGCCTGGATGTCGCGGGGTCGCAGTGCGCTGTCCATTCGAATCTCCAAGTGGCCGAGGCGGGCGTGCTCGCCGCGGAGGGCGGCCCGGAGCCGAGCGTCGATGTCGAGGGTGAACTCCACCCCTTTGTCGCTGACGAGGAGCAGTCGCTTGCCGTCATCACTCAAGCCCGCGAGCGTGAGGTGCGCCATCGGTGGTCGTGCTCCTGCCAGTCATCGTTCCGGTGGGCTGAGCCTACGCCAGCGGGCGTGTCGCGCAGCGTCTTCGCCTGCGGCGCGCCCCGGTAACCTCGCGACCCGTGTCGACCGACCCGTCCGTGACCTTCGTCGTGCTCGAGCTCGCCGGCATCTTCGTCTTCGCGATATCCGGGGCCGTGGTCGCCGTCCGCAAGGGCCTCGACGTCTTCGGCGTCCTGGTGCTGGCCGGCGTGACCGGCCTCGGCGGGGGATTCCTGCGCGACGTGCTGATCGGCGCCACCCCGCCGGCAGCGCTCGCCGACTGGCGCTACCTGATGGTGCCGGTCGTGGCAGGCGTGCTGACGTTCTACTTCCACCCCGCCCTGGGCCGGATGGAGCGGCAGGTCAACGTCCTCGACGCCTTCGGGCTCGCGCTGTTCTGCGTCACCGGCGCGCTCAAGGCGCTGGAGTACGGCCTCGGTCCGGTGCCCGCCGCCCTGATGGGCATGGTCACCGGCATCGGCGGCGGGATGGCCCGTGACGTGCTCGCGGGCCGGGTGCCGGCGGTCTTCCGGGGCGTGCTGTACGCCACCCCCGCCCTCGCCGGCGCCGCGATCACGGTCGCCGGCGAGAACCTGGGATTCCCGGTGGGACTCGTCGCCGCCCTCGGCGGCGGCGTGTGCCTGTCCTGGCGGCTGCTGGCCATCTGGCGGCACTGGCGGGCACCGATCCCCACCGGGTCGGCCAGCGTCTGACCGAGTGCGTCAGTCGCCCAGCAGCCGACGCAGGTGGTCGTTGGCGAACACCCGGTCGGGGTCGAGCCGGTCACGCAGGGCGAGGAACTCTCCGAACCGGGGGTAGGTCTCGGCGAGCTCGGATGCGCCCAGGGAGTGGAGCTTGCCCCAGTGCGGCCGGCCGTCGTGCGCGCGCATGATCCGCTCCATCGCGGCGAAGTACCCGGTGTGCTCGGCGTCGCGGTGGGTGTGGAACGCCAGGTAGACGGTGTCGCGCTGGCAGGCCGTCGACAGGGGTACGTCGTCGGCGGGCGCGACCCGGACCTCGACCGGGAAGCTGATCCGCCAGTCCGACGCCTCGATGGCACGCCGGGCCTCGCGGAGCGCGTCGAGCCCGGCGGCACGCGGGACGGCGTACTCCATCTCCTTGAAGACCACCCGGCGCGGTGAGGTGAAGACGCGGTGGGCCACGTCGGAGTACTGGCGCTCGGTGAGCAGCCGGCTGGTCATCCGGTTCATCCGGGGGATGACGCCCGGCGCCCGGTTCGACCCGGCGCACAGGAGGCCGAACACGCGGTTGGCCAGGAGCTCGTCGTCGAACCAGGCTCGCGTCCGTGCCAGGGGCTCGGCCTCGTCGAGCGGCGCGTCGAGACGGTTGTTCTGCTTGGCAAGCACCCGGTCGGTGTGCGGGAACCAGTACATGTCGAAGTGATGGTTGGCCGAGGCCAGCTCGTCGAACGAGGCGAGCGCTCCGTCCCAGGTCATCGGCTGCTCGTGCGCCTCGAGCAGGAACAGTGGCTCGACCCGGAAGGTGATCGTGGTCAGCACGCCGAGCGCCCCGAGGCCGACCCGGGCGAGGTCCAGCACCTCGGCGTTGCCCTCGGGCGTTGCGGTCAGGACGTCGCCGGTGCCGGTCACCAGCTCCAGGCCGGCCACCTGCGCGGACAGCCCGGCCGCGACCCCGCCCGTCCCGTGGGTGCCGGTGGAGATCGCCCCTGCCAGCGTCTGGTCGGCGATGTCGCCCATGTTGTGCAGCGACAGGCCGAGCCGCTCGAGCGCGGTGTTGAGCACGTGCAGCGGCGTGCCGGCCAGGGCCGTCACCGTCATCGCGTGCCGGTCGACGGCGACGATCCCGCTGAGCCGGTCCGGACGCAGCATGGTGTGCCCGGGCGTTCCGATGGCCGTGAAGCTGTGGCCGGTGCCGACCATCTTGAGCGTGGTCCCGTCGGTCCGCGCCCGGTCAACGGCGGCGACCACGGACCCGGTGTCACCGGGGTGGACGATCACGTCGGGGTACGACGACTCCAGTCCCGACCAGTTCCGCCACCGCACGAGGTCGAGCCTAGGTCAGGGACTCCACCGGCTCGGGGAACCGCGAGCGCGGGATCGCCTGGGCCGCCAGGGCCGAGACCAGCCCGGCGCCGGCGGCGACGAGGTAGGCCGGGGACGCTCCGTAGGTGTCGATCACCACGCCGGCCAGGGTCGCGCCCGGCGCGACCCCGGCCACGATGCCGGTGTGGATGATCGCCATGCCCTCGGTCAGCCGCGCGTGCGGGACCGTCTTCTCGGTGAGCGACATGGTGGCGATCAGGGTGGGTGCGATGGCGAAGCCGGCGACGAACAGGGCGGCCCCCATCACCGGGACCGAGCCGATCAACCCGAGCGGCAGCATCGCGGTCATCATCCCCAGCGACCCCCAGCGCACCCGGTGGTCGGGGCCGCGTCGCCAGTGGACCGCCCCCGTGACCAGGCCCGCGATCAGGCTGCCGAGCGCCCACAGCGCGAGCAGCGGGCCGGCGTACCCCTTGCTGCCCAGCTCCTCCGCGAACGCCACGGTCGTCACCTCGGCCGCGCCGAAGAGGGTGCCGAGCGCGGCGCTCACCAGCGCCAGCGGCACGACCGTCGCCCACGGCATCCCCGGGCGCCGTCCGGTGGTCTCCTGCCGGGGGTGGGCCGGCGGTGCGGTCGCGCGCTGCGCGGCGAAGAACAGGGTGCCCACGACGCCCGTGAGCAGGGCGGCGGTCAGGCCGGCCACGGGGTGCCAGGCGGTGGCCAGCACGGTGACCAGGATCGGCCCCAGCATGAACACCGACTCGTCGACGACCGCCTCCAGCGCGAAGGCGGTCTGCAGCTCGTCGGGGGAGCGGAGCACGTGGGACCACCGGGCCCGCACGCAGGAGCCCACCGCGGGGAACGCCGCGCCGCTGATCGCGGCCGCCACGTAGGAGATCCCCATCGGCCACTCGGCCTGCACCGACCACATCAGCAGCGCCAGGGCAGAGCCGAAGACGGCCGTGGCGACCGGCAGCACCCGCGCCTGCCCGTGCCGGTCGAGGAGCCGACCCTGGGCGATCGCGAACGCGCCGTTGGCGACGAGGTAGGCCGCCGACACCGAGCCCGCCAGGCCGTAGGACCCGGTCGCCGCCGAGACCAGCAGCACGATCCCGAGGCTGGCCATGGCCATGGGCATCCGCGCCACCATCCCGGTCGCGCTGAACAGCAGCGTGCCGGGAAGCCCCAGGATCCGGCGGTAGGACGTCAACATCTCGATCCGAGACTAGGACCGGCCCGCGAAGACGGACCAATCCAGACGTCCGTCTCTACGATGGGACGCATGGTCCTCGACGTCACGCCGTACGACGCCGTCCTGCTCGTGTCGTTCGGCGGTCCGGAGGGGCCCGACGACGTGCTCCCGTTCCTGGAGAACGTCACACGGGGACGCGACATCCCGCGCGAGAGGCTCGAGGAGGTCGGTGAGCACTACCACCTGTTCGGTGGCAGGTCTCCGATCAACGACCAGAACCGCGAGCTGCTGGCCGCCGTGCGCGAGGACCTGTCGGGAGCCGGGATCGACCTGCCGGTCTACTGGGGCAACCGGAACTGGCAGCCGTTCCTCGCCGATGCGGTCCGCGAGATGGCCCAGGACGGCATCACCCGCGCCGCCTGCTTCGTCACGAGCGCCTACTCGTCGTACTCCAGCTGTCGGCAGTACCGCGAGAACCTCGCCGCGGCCGCCGCCGAGGTCCCCGGTGCCCCACGGCTGGACCGGCTGCGGCAGTACTTCAACCACCCCGGCTTCGTGGAGCCGGTCGTCGACGCGACCCTGGCCGCGCTGGCCGACCTGCCGGAGTCGGTCCGTGACGGCGCCCACCTGAGCTTCGTGACCCACTCGATCCCTGAGTCGATGAACGAGGCCAGCGGGCGCCAGGGCAGCGCCTACGTGAACCAGCACCGCAGCGTCGTCGCCGCGGTCGTCGACCGGGTGCGTCAGGAGACCGGACGGCGCAACCCGCACGACCTGGTCTTCTGCTCCCGGTCGGGTCCGCCCCATGTCCCCTGGCTCGAGCCCGACGTCAACGACCATCTCGAGGCGCTCGCCCGCAAGGACGCCACCGGCGTCGTGCTGATCCCGGTCGGCTTCGTCTCCGATCACATGGAGGTCGTCTACGACCTCGACACCGAGGCGCTCGCCACGGCGGCCAAGCTCGACCTCCCCGCCGTGCGGGCGGCAACGCCCGGCATCGACCCGCGGTTCGTGGCCGTGGTCCGCGACCTGCTCGTCGAGCGAGCGGCCACGGAGCGGGGCGAGAAGCCACGCCGCCGCGCGGTCGGCAGCCTGCAGGCGTGGTGGGACCTCTGCGGCGTCGGGTGCTGCCCGAACCCGCGCGAGGAGCTGCCCGCTCTCGGCGGCGTCGAGGAATGAGCGGGGACGACCCCGGTTCGGACCTCCGCCTGGCCGAGCTGGCGCTCGAGGTCGCCCGCGCGGCCGGACGGCTGATCCGGCAGCGGCGCGACGAGGGGGTGACGGTGGCGGCCACCAAGACCAGCCAGACCGACATCGTCACCGAGACCGACCGCGAGGTCGAGGTGCTGATCCGCTCGCTGCTCGCCGACGCCCGCCCCGACGACGGCATCGTGGGCGAGGAGGGCGACGACGAGCCGGGGGCCACCGGTGTGCGCTGGATCGTCGACCCCATCGACGGGACCGTCAACTTCCTCTACGGCATCCCCCAGTACGCCGTCTCGGTCGCGGCGGAGCGCGACGGGGTGGTGGTGGCCGGCGTGGTGCTCGACGTCGCCCGCGACACGGCGTACGTCGGTCGTCGGGAGACCGGCCCGGACGGACAGGTGACGGTGACGGCCGATCGCGACGGCCGGCCGATCTCGGTCCGCTCGCCGGCGCCCCTCGCGCAACGACTGATCGGGACGGGCTTCAGCTACGAGGCCGGGATCCGGGCGATCCAGGCCGACGCCGTCTCGCGGCTGCTGCCCCGGGTGCGCGACATCCGGCGGCTGGGGTCGTGCGCCCTCGACCTGTGCCACGTCGCGGAGGGCCTGCTCGACGGCTACGTCGAGGAGGGCGTCAACCTCTGGGACTTCGCCGCCGGGGTCCTCATTGCCGAAGGTGCCGGGGCCCGCAGTGAGCTGGCCCCGGGCGCCGGCGGCCAGGAGCTGCTCGTCTGCGCGCCGGCGCACGGCTTCGAGGACTTTCGCAAAGTCGTGGAACAGGCCGGGTTTCTCGCCATTTCGGGGGAATAGCGCCTCAACCTCGCGTGTTCTCGGGACACATTCGGTAACCGATGTGCACCATGGCACCGGCATGGTGCACAATCTGGCGCCGGACCTGTGGAGCTAGCTACGACCGGCGCAGATGCGTGAGGGGAGTTGAGGACTGATGGCAACCGATTACGACGCCCCGCGCAAGACCGAGGAAGAGTCCGAGGAGAGCATCGAGGAGCTGAAGGCTCGTCGGCACGACAAGAACTCCGGAAAGGTCGACGAGGACGAGACCGAAGCGGCCGAGTCCTTCGAGCTTCCCGGTGCCGACCTCTCACACGAGGAGCTCGCGGTCGAGGTCAAGCCCAAGCAGAGCGACGAGTTCACCTGCATGAGCTGCTTCCTGGTCCACCACCGCTCGCAGCTCGCGGACGAGAAGAAGCTGATCTGCAAGGACTGCGCCTGAGCAGCAGCGCGTGAGGAACCTGCGCGTTTGGGTGAGATGAACCGGGCGTGCCCCGCCGTGCCCGCTCAGCTCTGGGGCGCGGGCGCGCTGTCGGCGTCCTGGTCGTCCCGGACGAGGTCCGGCGGCAGGTGCCCGGTCGACTTCGTGTAGTAGTCAGCGGCCTTGCGGCTGGCCAGCATCCGGGCGATGCCCACGAACGTCCCGCTCACCGCGGCCCACGCGACGGCCTCCCAGAGGTCGACGTCGGGGTCCGCGGGGTTGGCCGGCGGGTTCTTGCCGGTGGCGGCCCTCCAGGAGGTGTTGAGACCCTTCTTCGCGACCGCCGCCGCCGCGACCGCGGCGACGAGGGAGAAGACCGACCAGACCTTCGATGACGATGCCATGCCCGGACCTTACCCAGCGGCCGTCGATTCAGTCAGTTCCGCCAGTGCTCGCGCCAGGGCGTCGGGGTGACGGGTGCTGATCAGCCAGTACGGCGCCGGGTCGGCCGGGTCGGTGATCTCCACCTGGACGGCCCGCTTCAGGTAGGGCCGGAGCAGCAGGTAGGCGCGCGCGTCGGCCTCGACACCGGAGATCCGCCGGGTCGCCTCCGCGTCCAGGGCACGCGAGGTCCCGAGGTGGAACCCGGCGATCCGGGCCCGGCCGGCCCGCAGGAATCCCCCCTCCACGGTCACCCGTGCGGCGCCGTACGCGAGCAGGCCGAGGGCCAGGCCGGCCATCGCGACCGCCGAGATCGCCCAGGCCGCCAGGGCGGGCAGGGCCACGATCATCGCCAGCCACAGGCTGGCGACCAGCATCGTCCCCTGGACCCACCACCGCAGGGGGACGCTGAGCCGCTCGTCGTACTCCACGGGGGTCAAGGGTATGGTCCGGCCGTGCCCGACCGCGTACCCGACCCAGTGCCAGACGTCGAGATCGCCGTCCGCCGCCTCGACCCGGACCTGCCGCTTCCCGGCTACGCCCATCCCGGCGACGCCGGGGCAGACCTGGTGACGGCCGAGGACGTGGTGCTCGGCCCGGGGGAGCGGGTCCTGGTGCCCACCGGGGTCGCCATCGCCCTCCCGGCCGGTCACGTGGCCCTGGTGCATCCCCGGTCGGGGCTCGCGGCCCGGCACGGGCTCTCGATCGTCAACACCCCCGGCACCATCGACTCCGGCTACCGGGGAGAGATCAAGGTGCTGCTGATCAACCACGATCGCGAGCAGCCGATCAAGCTGCGGCGCGGTGACCGGATCGCCCAGCTCGTGGTGCAGCGGTTCGAGCATGCCCGCTTCGTGGCGGTCGAGGAACTCCCCGAGTCGGCACGTGGGGCCGGGGGCTACGGTTCTACTGGAGGATTCGCCGCTGGCGAGACCCCGACAGAGGAGACGCAGTGAAGTTCCGCCGCAGGTCCGAGAAGACCGAGCCCGCAGTCGCGGAGCCCGTGGACGCGGACGAGCCCGCGGTCGTCGACGGTCCGTTCGACATCGACGACCTTCCCGACGACGACGTGCAGCGGGTGGACCTCGGCTCCCTGTTGATCGCTCCGGAGGAGGGCCGTGAGCTGCGGCTCCAGGTCGACGAGAGCTCGCAGGCCGTGCAGGCGGTCCTGCTCGCCGGGGCCGACGGCGCACTCGAGCTGCGCGCCTTCGCGGCCCCGCGCAACGGCGACCTGTGGACCGAGGTGCGCCCCCAGCTCGCCGCCGACCTGGCTCGCCGGGGTGGGACGGCCACCGAGCGCGAGGGACGCTTCGGCACCGAGCTCGTGTGCGAGCTGTCGGTGCAGACTCCGGAGGGACGGGCGGCCAGCCAGGCGTCGCGGATCATCGGCATCAACGGGCCGCGCTGGATGCTGCGCGGCACCTTCCTGGGCCGTCCGGCCACGGACCCGGAGAGCGCCGCGGAGTGGGAGGAGTCCCTCACCAGGGTGGTGATCCGCCGCGGTGACCACGCCATGCCGGTCGGCGACCCACTCCCGGTCGTGCTGCCGGATTCAGCCCGGCGCACGACGCCCGGCGAGTCGTAGACTGTGGCAGTGACGGGCAAGAGTCGCCTGCGGCGGAGCATCAGCAAGTGGGCGAACAGCACCGAGATGCACGAGCGCGAGCTGCGGCGCACCTACGCCGACGTCGGCAGCACCAGGATCGCCGACGCGCCTGACCGCGAGCGGGTGCGGCTGCGCGGCACCCTGCGCACGGTCACGCTCCGTCCACGCGGCGGCGTACCGGCACTCGAGGCGGAGCTGACCGACGGCTCGGGTGTGCTCATCGTGGTGTGGCTCGGCCGACGGCAGATCGCGGGCATCTCGCCTGGCCGGGCGATCCAGGTCGAAGGCAGGATCGGCGCCACCGAGGGCGGCCGCATCATGTACAACCCGCGCTACGAGCTCATCCCGTGAGCGAAGCGCGAGACCGCGACGGGCGTGAGCCGGCGGGTGACCGTGAGGATGCGGTCGAGCACGAGCCCGGGTCGATCGGCGGTGCCTCCGTCGACACCGTCGAGGCCGTGGTGCGGTCCCAGCTGTCGAAGGCGCTGGGTGGACGCCGCGGCATGATCGAGGCGGCGGTGCCCACGCTGCTGTTCACGGTCACCTGGTTGACCACGCGCGAGCTCCGGACGGCGTTGGTGGCCAGCCTCGCCGTCGCGATCGCGCTCCTCGTCGTGAGGGTCGTCCAGCGCTCCTCGGTCCAGTTCGTGCTCAACGCCATCTTCGGCATCGGGATCGGGTGGCTGTTCGTCACGATCTCGGCCCGCTCGGGCGGCAGCGAGAGCGACCAGGCCCTGGCCTACTTCCTGCCGGGCATCCTCTACAACACCGGCTACTCGATCATCCTCGCCTTCACCTGCCTGATCGGCTGGCCGCTGATGGGGTTCATGGTCGGCAGCGTCACCGGCGACCCCACGGCGTGGCACCGTGACCGCCAGGTGGTGAAGCTGTGCTCCCTGCTCACCTGGGTGCTGGTGGCGCCGTGCATCCTGCGGGTGGCCGTCCAGGCTCCCGTGTGGCTCGGTGCGAAGTCGGGAGCGATCGAGGCGGACGCCGCCATCGCCGTCCTGGGCGTGGCCAAGATCGTCATGGGCTGGCCCGTCCAGCTGGCCGCCCTGGCCCTCATGGTGTGGCTGCTCGCCCGGAACCGGACTCCGGTGCAGGGCGAGCCTGCCGCGGTGCTCGGCGGCGACGACGCGCCTGACCGCGAATCGCGCTGACCCGCCCGAAAGTTTCGGGCGGGTCACAGGTCTCGACACGCGGGTCGCGACTTCGTCCCTCAGTCGCGCCGCTCGCTCGACCACCATCATCGCGCCCGCTCACGCGGTCGCGATCAGCCGCCGTGCGCCTGGGGCGCGAGCAGTCGCTCGAGATCGTCCTCGACGTCGGCGGCCGCGACGAAGAGCAGCTCGTCACCGGACTCGATCGGCTGGTCGGCGTCGGGCGTGTAGACCTGGCCGTCGCGCAGGATCGTCACCAGGGCGCAGTTGTCGGGGAAGGGGATCAGCCCGGTGGGCTTCCCGACGTACGGCGAGTCCTCCGGCAGCGTCAGCTCGACGAGGTTGGCGTTGCCCTGGCGGAAGGTGAACAACCGGACCAGGTCACCGACCGTCACGGCCTCCTCCACCAGCGCCGACATGATCCGCGGGGTCGACACGTTGACGTCGACGCCCCAGGCCTCGGTGAACAGCCACTCGTTGTTGGGGTGGTTGACCCGGCCGACCGTCCGTGGCACGCCGAACTCGGTCTTGGCCAGCAGGGAGGTCACCAGGTTGACCTTGTCGTCGCCGGTCGCGGCGATCACCACGTCGCACCGGTCGAGCCGGGCCTCCTCCAGCGACGACAGCTCACAGGCGTCGGCCAGCAGCCACTCGGCGTCGGGCACGCGCTCGGGCTTCATGGCGCTCGCCGACTTGTCGATGAGCAGGACCTGGTGGCCGTTGGTGATCAGCTCGCGCGCGATCGAGCGTCCGACGGCTCCGGCGCCGGCAATGGCGACCCTCATGTCAGTGGTCTCCCTCGGGTCCCTTGTCGATGACCGCGTAGGCGTGGCCGGCGTTCTCCTCGCGCATCACGAGGTGGACCAGGTCGCCCTCCTGGATGATGGTGTCGCGGGTGGGCAGCATCCCCTCGCCGAGCCGGTCGATCCAGGCGATCCGGCTGTTGGTCTGCTCCTGGAAGTGGATCGTGCGCTGCCCGATCCACACCTCGGGTACCGGGACGTGGTCGACCCGGATCGTGCCGGAGGGGTCACGGAAGTCGGGCTCGGCTCCGGCCGGCAACAGTCGCCTCAGGACCTGGTCGGCGGTCCACTTGACGGTGGCCACGGTGGTGATGCCGAGCCGCTGGTAGACCTCGGCTCGGCCGGGGTCGTAGATGCGGGCCACGACCTGCTCGATGCCGAAGGTCTCGCGCGCGACCCGGGCGGCGATGATGTTGGAGTTGTCGCCGCTGGAGACCGCCGCGAAGGCCTCGGCGCGGCGGATGCCGGCCTTCTCCAGCACCGCCTGGTCGAACCCGAAGCCGGTGACCTTGTCGCCGTTGA
The DNA here is from genome assembly GCF_035703625.1 of Nocardioides sp. Classification (GTDB taxonomy): domain Bacteria; phylum Actinomycetota; class Actinomycetes; order Propionibacteriales; family Nocardioidaceae; genus Nocardioides. Next base: position 11,350 of record NZ_DASSXS010000083.1, read on the forward strand.
ACTCGGGCCCGAGCCGGCGGAAGGCGTCGGGTTCGCTGTCGATCACCGAGACGGTGTGGTTGCGCTCCTCGAGGCTTCGAGCCAGCGTCGAACCCACCCGGCCGCAACCCATGATGACGACATGCACAGTGAAACCGTATCCCAGCCACGTCAGGCGGGCGCGACGGTCTAACCTGTTCGCTCGTGGGTGTCGGCGACGTTTCCAAGCGCATCCTGCTCGGACGACCGCTGCGCAGCTCCCAGCTCGGCGAAACCCTGCTGCCCAAGCGGATCGCCCTCCCGGTGTTCGCGAGCGACGCGCTCTCGTCCGTGGCCTACGCGCCCGACGAGATCTTCATCATGCTGTCCTTCGCCGGCGCCTCGGCCTACATCTGGTCGTGGAAGATCGGCATTGCGGTAGCCCTGGTGATGGCAGCCGTCGTGGCGTCGTACCGGCAGAACGTGCACGCCTACCCCAGCGGGGGCGGCGACTACGAGGTGGCGACGGTCAACCTGGGCCGCAACGCCGGCATCACCGTGGCCAGCGCCCTGCTGGTCGACTACGTGCTCACGGTCGCGGTCTCCATCTCGTCGGGGGCGCAGTACGCCGCCTCCGCGCTGCCGTTCCTCCACGGGCACGAGGCGATGGTCGCGAGCATCGCGGTGCTCTGCCTGATGGCGATGAACCTGCGCGGGATCCGGGAGTCGGGCACATTCTTCGCGTTCCCGACCTACGCCTTCATCGTCGCGATGGGGGGGATGTGCGGCTACGGGATGCTGCGCCTCCTCAACGGCACCCTGCCGGAGGTCAAGAGCGCGGCCCTCGACATCGAGCCGGCCCCCGGCTACGAGGGCCAGCTCACCACCGTTGCGCTGATGTTCCTGCTGGCGCGGGCGTTCTCGTCGGGGTGCGCCGCGCTCACCGGTGTGGAGGCGATCTCCAACGGGGTGCCGGCGTTCCGGCGCCCCAAGAGCCGCAACGCCGCGACGACGCTGCTGTTGTTGGGGATGATCGCGATCGCCATGATGATGAGCGTCATCGTGCTCGCCAAGCAGATGGGCCTGCGCTACGTCGACCCCCACCATCTGGAGCGGCTGACCCGCAACGGCCAGCCGGTCCCGGAGGGCTACGACCAGGACACCGTGATCGCGCAGATCGCCGAGGCCGTGTTCCGCGACTTCCCGCCCGGCTTCTACCTCGTCGTCACCGTGACCGGCGTGATCCTGGTGCTCGCAGCCAACACCGCCTTCAACGGCTTTCCCGTCCTCGGCTCGATCCTCGCTGAGGACGGCTTCGCGCCCAGGGCCCTGGGCTCGCGAGGTGACCGCCTGGCGTTCAGCAACGGCATCGTCTTCCTCGCCGTCATGGCGATCGCGCTGATCCTCGCGTTCGACGCCGAGGTCACCCGGCTGATCCAGCTCTACATCGTCGGGGTCTTCGTGTCGTTCAACCTCAGCCAGCTCGGCATGATCCGACACTGGACCCGGCACCTGCGCACCGAGAAGGATCCGGCCCGCCGACGCCGGATGCAGCAGTCCCGGGCGATCAACGCGATCGGGCTGACGTTCACGGCCGTGGTGCTGGTGATCGTGCTGATCACCAAGTTCTTTGCCGGCGCCTGGATCGCGATCCTCGCGATGGCGTCGTTCTTCCTCATCATGAAAGGGATCAGCCGGCATTACCACAACGTCGCGCTCGAGCTGGCCGCCGACGAGGAGGACAAGATCCTGCCCACGCGGGTCCACGCCGTCGTGCTGGTCTCGAAGCTGCACAAGCCGACCCTGCGGGCGCTGGCCTTCGCGAAGGCCTCGCGGCCCAACGTGCTGGAGGGGGTCTACGTCGCGGAGGACCCGCAGCGCACGAGCCGGCTGCTCACCGAGTGGGACGACCGCAACCTGGGCGTGCCGCTGAAGGTGCTGCACTCGCCCTACCGCGAGGTGGTCCGGCCGATCGTGGAGTACGCGCTCGAGATCAGGCGGGCCAACCCCCGCGGGGTGGTGGCCGTCTACATCCCGGAGTACGTCGTCGGGCGCTGGTGGGAGCAGCTCCTCCACAACCAGACGGCGCTGCGGCTCAAGGGCCGGCTGCTCTTCACCCCCGGTGTGATGGTGACGTCGGTGCCCTACCAGCTGCGGTCCTCGGAGATCGCCCGCGAACGAAACGAGCGCGAGAGCACCCGTGTGCATCCGGGGGACCTGCGTCGCGGCAACGTCTCCGACCGCGGTCGCGGCCGGCAGATCCAGCGGTGAGCCCTCCTCGCCGACGACGTCCCCGGCCGCGGCGGCCCGCCGGCCGGTCCCGGGTGGGGGAGCGGCACACGGTCGACGTCGGGCCCGTCGCCCACGGTGGTCACTGCGTGGCCCGGATCCCGGTCGAGCCGCCGGCCGCGCCGCCCGGAACGTCGCGACCCCCGACCCGGGTGGTGTTCGTCCGCCATGCCCTGCCGGGCGAGCGCGTCGTCGTGGAGATCACCGAGGGCACCGACCAGGACCGGTACTGGCGCGGCGACGCCGTCGCGATCGAGTCGCCCTCCCCGGACCGCGTCGCGCCGCCCTGCCCGGTCGCGGGGCCGGGTCTGTGCGGCGGGTGCGACTTCCAGCACGTGGCCATGCCGGCGCAGCGCGCGCTGAAGACCGAGGTTGTGCGGGAGCAGCTGGTCCGGCTCGGCCGGCTGGCCCCTGACCATCCGGTCGTCGCCGGGCTCGAGGTCGAGCCCGTGCCGGGTGACCAGGACGGCCTGCGCTGGAGGACCCGGGTGCGCTACGCCACCGCTCCGGACGGGCGGCGTGGAATGCGCAAGCACCGGTCGCACGAGGTGGTGCCGGTCGACGACTGCCTGATCGCCCTCCCCGACGCCCGGCAGCCGAGCGACCTGGAGTCCTCGGCCTGGGCGGTCGAGGCCGTCGAGACCGGGTGGGGATCGCACTCCTTCGCCGTGCCGGCCGACGGCTTCTGGCAGGTCCACCCGGGGGCCCCGAAGGTCCTGGTCGAGACCGTCCTCGAGCTCCTCGCCCCACGGCCCGGAGAGCGGGCGCTCGACCTCTACGCGGGCGTCGGCCTGTTCGCCCGGTTCCTGCTCGACGCGGTCGGCCGGAGCGGCGAGGTGGTCGCGGTCGAGGGGGACGAGGCGGCCTGCCGGCACGCGCGGATCAACCTCGGCCTCGAGGGGACCGACGACCCGACGACCCCGGTGGAGGTGACCTGGGGCCGGGTGGACACGGTCCTCGCGTCCGCGTACGGCGAGCCGTGGGACCTGGTGGTGCTCGACCCGCCGCGCGAGGGTGCCCGGCGTGAGGTGGTGGAGCAGATCGTGGCGCGGTCTCCCCGTGCCGTCGCGTACGTCGCCTGCGACCCGGCCGCGCTCGCCCGGGACGTCGAGACCTTCGTCGGCCACGGCTACCGGCTGGAGCGGCTGCGCGCGTTCGATCTCTTCCCGATGAC
>NZ_DASSXS010000101.1:0-5727 GCF_035703625.1 Nocardioides sp.
GCCTTCCGCGCCTCCCGGGCCCTGATCGACACGCTCAAGGCGGAGGTCCCGATCTGGAAGCACCAGCGGTTCGCCGACGGCACGGACGAGTGGGTCGGCACCCCCTGACCCGTTGAATCGGGGATTCCCGACCCTTGAGAAAGGGATTCCCGTCGGCTGCGTGACACAAAGCCCCGACTCAACGGTCACGAATCCCCGACTCATGTGACGCTTTTCCCCGACTCAACGGGTCCGCGTTTCTGCGGCCATCGACACCACCCAGCCCCTAGCCTCGTTCCGTGGAGATCCTGCTCTGGCTCGTGCCCCCGGCCGTCGTCACGGTCGTGGCCATGCTCTGGGTCTCCTGGCTGGGTCGTGAGGGACGCGGAGAGGTGGACCGGGAGGTCGCCGTACGCCGCCTGGCGCAGGCGCTGCAGAAGGAGCCGCCAGCCCACACCAGCACCCGCCCGACGCCGACCCGGGACCGCAGCACCGGGATCGCCGTACGACCCTCCCGGTCGCCGGGCGCCGGCCACCCGGGCTCGGGTCTGCCCCGACGATCCGCCTGACTTTCCGCAGGTGAAACACTGATTCCATGACGCAGCGCACCTGGGCCGGGCTGCTGGCCGTGCCGTTGCTGATCGCGCTGTGGGCGATCGCGTTGCTGACCCCGCTGCCGTTCGTGACCTACGAGCCGGGGCTGACCGTCGACGTCCTGGGCGCACGGGACGGCAAGGAGATCATCCAGGTCGAGGGTCGCAAGACCTACCGGGACGACGGCGAGCTGCGCCTGACCACGGTCTACGTCACCCGCCCGGAGAGCGACGTCAACCTGATCCAGGTGATGGAGGGGTGGATCAGCTCCGACGAGGCGGTCTACCCGAAGCGGGTGGTCTATCCGCCCGGCGAGACCGACGAGGCCAGCCGCAAGGAGGGCGCGCTCGAGATGGTGAGCTCCCAGGACGCCGCCGTCGCCGTGGCGCTCACCGAGCTCGGCATCGACTTCGGTGAGGCCACGAAGGTGTTCGCGGTGGATCCCAAGGCGCCGGCCGGGGGCGTGCTCGAGGTGGGAGACCTGGTCCGGTCGGTCAACGGCGAGCCAATCACCACTCCCTCCGACCTCGAGAAGGCGGTGCTGGCTGCCGGTCCGGGAACGGAGATGGACCTGACGGTCGAGCGTGCCGGGACCGAGCGGACGGTGAGCCTGACGCCGGAGGAGAAGGACGGCAAGGCGCGCATCGGCATCGAGATGCTGCCCAGCTACCGGTTCCCGTTCCAGGTGACGGTCGGGATCGACGAGCGGATCGGCGGACCGAGCGCGGGGCTGATGTTCTCGCTGGGCATCTACGACACGCTCACGCCGGGCTCGCTGACCGACGGCGGCGTGATCGCCGGCACCGGGACGATCGCGCCCAACGGGAAGGTCGGCCCGATCGGCGGGATCCAGCAGAAGATCGCGGCCGCCCGCCAGACCGGGGTGGAGCTGTTCCTGGTCCCGGCCGCCAACTGCCGCGAGGCGCTGGGCGCAGCGTCCGGCGACATGAGGCTGGTCCGTGCCGCGACCATGCACGACGCAGTCGACGCGCTCGAGACCTGGGCCGAGGATCCCGAGGCCAGGCTGCCGGCCTGCACGGGGGAGGCGTCGTGAACGACCTGGACGTCGACCCCGCCCTGGCCTCCGCCGTGCTCGAGATCGAGACCCACATCTCCGAGGCCGGTTGGGACCAGCCGGCCCGGCTCTACGCCCTCGTCGAGACCGCCCGGATCGTCGAGCACGAGCCGGCCCTGGCCGCGGCCATGGGGCTGGACTCCTCGGCCGCCCAGGGGTCGCTGACGCCTGTGGAGCAGGACCAGATGGCCCCGGACACCCCCCTCGAGCGGGTGCTGGAGTCGGTCACCTGGCCGCCGTCGGTGTCCGGCTGCGCCGCCGTCGTCGAACGGCTGGTGCTGCCACCGGAGGTCGACGCCGACATCCCCGAGGATCCCGCTGACGCGGAGCGATTCGCCCGCGAGCACCCCGATCGGCAGGAGGTGCGGATCGTGGCGGGCGCCACGCGTGGAGGGTCGACGTACTGTGCACTCAGAATGCGGGCGCACGACGACGACCAGTCCGTGGTCGGCGCCAGTGATCTCGTGCCGGGGCTGCTGCAGCTGCTGGCCGCCACCCTGGAGGACGACGAGTGAGCAACCTGTTCGACGACGACCCGCGCCGGCCGACCCCACCGCGGCAGACACCGCCACCGCGGCGATCTCGTGCGCTGGTGATCACGGCCTCGGTGCTCGTGGTCGGCTTCTTCGCGCTCACCACCTCGGCCGGATTCTTCACCGACCGGATGTGGTACGGCGCCGTCGGGTTCCCCCAGGTGTTCAGCACGCTGTTCTGGACCCGCGCCGGACTGTTCCTGGTCTTCGGCGCGTTGATGGCCCTGGTCGTCGGCGCCAACATGTACCTCGCCTACCGCCTGCGGCCGGTGTTCCGGCCGAACTCTCCGGAGCAGACGGGGCTCGATCGCTATCGCGAGGCCGTCGACCCGATCCGCACCTGGCTGCTGGTGGGCGTCGCGGTGCTGCTCGGGCTGTTCGCCGGGGCGTCCGCGTCGGGCCAGTGGCGTGAGTACCTGCTCTGGCGCAACGGCACCGACTTCGGCAGCACCGACAAGTACTTCGATCGCGACATCGGCTTCTACGTCTTCGACCTCCCGTGGCTCCACTACCTGGTCGACTCGGTGATGGCGTTCACCGTGGTCGCCGTGCTGATGGCGGCCCTCGTGCACTACCTCTACGGCGGGGTCCGGCTGCAGACCAGCCACGACCGGCTCTCCGGGCCGGCCCAGGCACAGCTGTCGGTGCTGGTGGGCGTGTTCGTGCTCGCGAAGGCGGGCGACTACTGGCTGGACCGCTTCGACCTCGTGCACCAGAGCGGCCAGCTGATCACCGGCGTGACCTACACGGACGACCACGCCGTCCTGCCCGCCAAGAACATCCTGATGGCGATCGCGGTCATCTGCGCGGTGCTGTTCTTCGCCAACGTGCTGCGTCGCACCTGGCTGCTGCCTTCGGTCGGTCTCGCGCTGCTGGCGCTGTCGGCGATCCTGCTCGGGATGATCTGGCCCGGCGTCGTCCAGCAGTTCCAGGTCGCCCCGACCGAGGCGGACAAGGAGGCGGAGTACATCAAGGCGAACATCGACGCAACGCGGGCTGCCTACGACCTCGAGGACGTGAAGATCGACGACTTCACCAGCGAGGTGTCCCTCGCCACTGCCCAGCTGGGGATCCTCAGCGCCCAGGCCTCGACGATCCCGCTGGTCGACCCGAAGCTGGTCGCCGAGACGTTCGAGCAGCAGCAGCAGGTGCGTGCCTACTACTCCGTCTCCCCGGTCCTCGACGTCGACCGGTACCGGATCCAGGGCGAGGACAGGGCGCTCGTCCTCGGCGTGCGCGAGCTCGACCAGAGCGGCATCACCGAGGGCGACCGCAACTGGCTGAACCTGCACACCGTCTACACCCACGGCAACGGGGTCATTGCCGCGTTCGCCAACCAGCGTCCCGAGGACAACTCGGTCGAGCGCGGCGGGATCCAGTGGGCCGAGGGCCAGCAGGCCAACGAGGACGCCCTCTCCAACCTCTTCCCCGACGGCTACGAGAGCCGCGTCTACTACGGCGAGCAGAGTCCCGACTACTCGATCGTCGGCAAGGTCCCCGGTGGCAACGACGTCGAGCTCGACCTCGGCAACACGAGTGAGGACGACCAGGACGAGACGACGACGTTCGACGGTGACGGCGGCGTCAAGGTCGACTCGCTGCTCGACCAGCTGCTGTACGCCGTCAAGTTCGGCGACCCCAACTTCCTCCTCTCCGAGCGCGTCAACGAGAACAGCAAGGTGCTCTACTACCGCCAGCCGCTCGAGCGCGTCGAGAAGCTGGCTCCGTGGCTCACGCTCGACGAGGACCCCTACCCGGCCGTGATCGACGGCCGGATCAAGTGGATCCTCGACGGCTACACCACCACCGACCGCTACCCGCTGTCGCAGAAGGAGTCGTTCGACGAGATGACCGACGACTCGCTCGACGACGGGTCGCAGTTCGGGACGCTGCCGACCGACGAGATCAATTACATGCGCAACGCCGTGAAGGCGACCGTGGACGCCTACGACGGCAGCGTGAACCTCTACGCCTGGGACGAGTCCGACCCCATCCTCAAGGCCTGGCGGGGTGCGTTCCCCGGGACCGTTCAGGACCGTGAGGACATCCCCGACAGCCTGATGGACCACCTGCGCTACCCCGAGGACCTGTTCAAGGTGCAGCGCTACCAGTTCGCGCGGTACCACGTCACCGAGGCGCACGACTTCTACACGGGCAACGACCGTTGGGAGGTCCCCCAGGACCCGGAGGTGCGGGGCAGCTACCAGCCGCCGTACCGCATGTTCCTGGAGCAGCCGGGGGAGTCGCGCTCCTCGTTCGCGCTGACGTCGGTCTTCGTGCCGAGGGGCAAGAACAACCTGGCCTCGTTCGTCTCCGTGGACTCCGACGCCACCAGTGACAGCTATGGCGAGATGCAGGTCCTCCAGCTGCCCAACGAGCAGACGCCCGGCCCGGGGCTGATCGCCAACGAGATGACCACCAGCGAGAACGTCCGGACGGAGCTGCTGGCCTTCCAGTCCGGCGGGTCCAAGCCGATCTACGGCAACCTGCTGACGCTGCCGATCGAGGACGGGCTGATGTACGTCCAGCCGGTCTACGCCATCCGTGAGCTGTCCGACGCGAGCTTCCCCGAGCTGGAGTTCGTGATCGTCTCGTACGGCGACCAGGTCGGCATCGGCACCACCATGACCGAGGCGCTCGCGGACGTGCTGGGCGTCGATCCCGACATCTCCACCGCCGGCTCCGACGGCGGGAGCGACGGCGGGGGCAACGGTGGCCAGCCCACCGGCGACGTGGCCGCCCAGATCCGCGAGCTGCTGGACCGGGCCCAGGTCGCGTTCGACGAGGCCGACGCCGCCCTGGCGGACCGCGACCCGGTCACCTACGCGGAGAAGGTCGAGGAGGCGCGCGCGCTCGTCGAGCGCGCGGTCGGCCTGGCCGAGCAGAGCCGGCAGCCGGCCTCGCCCGCGCCCGGTGGCTGACGCACACCGCTCGGGAGCGTGAGCTGCCAGCGACCGGGGCCCGATTTTGTCCGGCCCCGGGCGATCCCGTAGGGTTGTCATCACCGACGCGGGGTGGAGCAGTTCGGTAGCTCGCTGGGCTCATAACCCAGAGGTCGCAGGTTCAAATCCTGCCCCCGCTACGAATTTCAGGCTCGGAATCTACGGATTCCGAGCCTGAAAGCATTTAGAGACTTGATCGAGTGTCCACTTAGTGACGGGTTTCCCGGACAGTTGGCTCAGCCGCGACCCCGGGTGACGTACACGACGACGCCCCGTCACCGGGGGCAGCCAGCGCATGGCTATGCGGGTCCGACATGACCCACCTGACAACCATGACCGCCAGCCGCGCCCTCGACAGGATCGCCGACTGGCAGACCGCCCTGCGCGCCGAGAACAAGAGCCCCGGCACGATCTTCATCTACGCCGACGGTGCCACCCGGTACCTGCGCTGGTGCGCCGACGGCGACCTCCTGCCGATGAGCCGCGCCGTGCTCAACTCCTGGATCGCCGGGTTACTTGACGACGGATCGTCGCCTGGCACCGCCCGCATCCGTCAGCTCGCCGTACGCCGCTTCGCATTCTGGCTTACCGCCGGCGGCGAGAT
>NZ_DASSXS010000069.1:0-5576 GCF_035703625.1 Nocardioides sp.
ATGCGCTCGCGACGGTCCTGGTCATCGAGGAGGTCGCCCGGGCCTGCGTGAGCGCGAGCCTGATCCCGGCCGTCAACAAGCTGGGTTCGCTGCCGGTGATGCTCTCGGGCTCCGAGGAGCTGAAGAAGCACTACCTCGGCAAGCTCGCGGCCGGAGAGGGTGGCTTCTCCTACTGCCTCTCCGAGCCCGAGGCGGGCTCCGACGCGGCCGCGATGAAGACCAAGGCCGAGCGCGACGGTGACGACTGGGTGCTCAACGGCGTCAAGAGGTGGATCACCAACGCCGGGGAGAGCGAGTTCTACACCGTGATGGCGGTGACCGACCCTGACAAGCGCAGCCGGGGGATCTCGGCATTCGTCATCGAGAAGTCCGACGAGGGCGTCTCGTTCGGCGCGCCGGAGAAGAAGCTGGGGATCAAGGGCAGCCCGACCCGCGAGGTCTACCTCGACAACGTCCGCGTCCCCGCCGACCGGATGATCGGGGAGGAGGGGACCGGCTTCGAGACGGCGATGCGGACCCTCGACCACACCCGCGTCACCATCGCCGCGCAGGCCGTCGGAGTTGCGCAGGGCGCCCTCGACCACGCGCTCGGGTACGCGAAGGAGCGGCAGCAGTTCGGCAAGGCCATCGCCGACTTCCAGGGCCTCCAGTTCATGCTGGCCGACATGGGCATGAAGATCGAGGCGGCGCGGCAGATGACCTATGCCGCGGCCGGGCGATCCGAGCGCAACGACAAGGACCTGACGTTCTTCGGTGCCGCCGCGAAGTGCTTCGCCTCCGACGTGGCCATGGAGGTGACCACCGACGCCGTGCAGGTGCTCGGCGGCTACGGCTACACCCGGGAGTACCCGGTGGAGCGGATGATGCGCGACGCCAAGATCACCCAGATCTACGAGGGCACCAACCAGGTGCAGCGGATCGTGATCGCCCGCCAGCTCCTCGCCGGGGTGCAGTCAGAGCTCTGATCCCGGCGACGCCTGCCCTCAGCCCGTGCCGCGGAGCTGCTGGCAGGTGGTCGAGTCGGCGAACGCGCTCTCCAGCTCGGCGGCGCCGTCGAGCCCGCGGATGTTCTCGACGGCTGTCGTCGTGTCGGTGACCATCGTGGAGAAGGCCTGGGAGACCGCGGACACCGAGTCCAGCATCTCCGGCAGGGTGTTCGAGCTCTCCGCCGCGCGGGCCACGACCTCGGCCTGCTCCTGGAGCTGGTCGGACAAGGTGGACAGCTGCTCGGCAGCCGCCTGTCCGGCCTCGGTGTCTGGTGCGCCGGTGTCCTTCAGGTCGGCGATGAACGTTCGGGTGGCGTCAGCGGCGAACGTCAGGGCATGACGGGCGTCGTTGGCGCTGAGGTTGGCGGCGTCCTTCAACATGGCCCTGGAGTGGGCGACCGCAGCCTGCCAGGTCGTGACCGTGGAGCAGACCTCGTCTGCCCATGCCTCGGCCGCCGTCGGCTCCGGCTCCGCCTGCTGCTGCTCGCCCTCGGAGCCGCCACATCCGGCGGCCAGGGCGAGAACGGCCAGGACGACCAGCCGGGCCAGGTGCCCTCGTGCCACGTGGACGGGGTGAAGCGCGGTGCTGGTCATGTCGACACACCTCCGAAGGGATCCCCGCCCTGCGTCATTCACGGTAGCGCGTCGGAGGTGGGAGCAGGGGCGACCCGCACACCGGGCCGCGGTCGAGCGACCGCGGCCCGGTGACCGGAGGTGATGCGGCCCGGAGGCTACTTGCCGGCGGTCGCCTGCTTGAACGACGTGGCCGGCTTGAACCCGGGGACGCGGGTCGCGGCGATCTGGATCGTCTCGCCGGTCTGCGGGTTGCGGCCCTCACGGGCGCTGCGGTCGCGGGACTCGAACGTGCCCAGCCCGGGGATCTGGATCTTCTGGCCGGATGCGACGGTCCCGGTGATGGTGTCGACGACGGCGGAGAGGACGCGGTCGGCGTCGGCCTTGGACACCCCCGACGCGTCGGCGATGGACTGAACGATCTGGTCCTTCTTCATCGTGCTCCTTGACGGCGTGGTTCGACCGGCTCTCGCGCGGCCCGGACATGGCCTGCCCAGTGGTGCAGGCAGATTTGCGAGGCTACGTCCTCGCTCCGGAAAACACTACGGCCGGGCCCGGTGCGCCTCCGGCCCGGGCGGGGCACCCGGGTGGGGCACCCGGGCGGCGCGTCAGCAGATCTGGGCGCTCAGCGGCACTCGCCGCTGCGCGTCGAGGTCCCGTAGGTAGGCGCCGTCGACCACGCGGTCCCGCGCGTCCCGGACCTCGAGCTCGCAGACCTGACGACCCCGGAAGGTGATGTCCGGAAACCGGTCACCTGGCCCGCTACCCGTCGTCGGGGTCTCCGCGAACTGGTAGGCCCGCTGCTCGGCCACGTGCCAGGCCAGCCGGTCGGCCGCTCCCGGCACCATGGTCACTGCGAAGACGTTGAGCGCGACGAGCAGCAGGCGCGCCAGCACGGAGGCGGCCAGGAGACGGTCGATACCCCAGGCCCGCCGGCCCAGCTGGACGCTCACCACCAGGAAGACGGCCAGCACGACCAGCCACTCGTGGCCCAGCACGATGTAGGGCCCCCGGATGTCCTGCACCACCAGCCACGCCGTGACGGCCCGCACCACCCACCACGCGGGCCCCAGAGCGGTGAGGAAGCCACGCAGGTCACCCGGCACCGAGTCCAGGACCCTGTCCCAGGAGTCGTGCATGCCGTCCATGGCCTCCATGGCGGCCCGTCGCAGGCTCCGCCGCGGGGCTCGACGGCCCATCTCGGGGTCGTGGCCCGCCGCGGAGCGCAGTTCCCGGGCGTAGGACGCCGGGTCACCCAGCGCGCCGGTGCCGTGCTCGGCGACCAGGTCGGCGAGATCCGCCTCGAGCCCGGCCGTGAGCTCCTGCTGCTCCTCGGAGTCGAGGTCGGCGAGGTGCTCGCGGACGGCGGCGACGAAGTCGCGAACCTCGGCGGGGATGGTGGTCTCGTGCACGCTGTGGGTCATGCCGCGGCCTCCTGGGCCTCGATGAGGGAGGTGATGGTGGTGCTGAACGCGCGCCACTCGTCTCGCTGTCGCTCGAGCTCGTCGCGGCCCGCCGTGGTGATGCCGTAGTACTTGCGGTGCGGGCCCTCCTCGGAGGCCACGACGTAGGACGTGAGTGCGCCGGCGCCGTAGAGCCGCCTCAGGGTGCCGTAGACCGAGGCGTCGCCGACGTCTTCCAGCCCTGCCGCGCGCAGGCGCCGTACGACGTCGTACCCGTAGCCGTCCTCGGCGGCGACCACCGCGAGCACGGCGAGGTCGAGCACGCCGCGGAGAAGCTGAGTCGTTTCCATGCGACACACACTACTGCGCGACGCGCACTAGTGCGCGGTCCTGCGCGGTGTGTCGCCGGCTCCGTCGGCCTCACACCAGGTGGTCGAGCGGGTGCTGGTCCCCGGTGGCGGTCTCGATCAGCGCCGCCCTGGTGACCTGGGCCGTCAGCGGCAGCACGTCGTACACGACCCGGGCGACGGTCGGCAGGTCGGCGGTGTGCAGCCTCGGGGCCAGGGTCAGGTGCGGCACCCAGACCCCCGGCCGGTAGTGGCGGTGCAGCTCGGCGCCGGTGCCCAGGGCCGCGGCGACCGTGGCCTCCTGGCGGCTCACGAGGGCGCCCGAGGCGGCGGGGGCCAGCCAGCAGCGACTGCGGCGGAAGGCGCCCAGGGCGTCGAGGTGGAGGACGGCCGGCTCGGCCACCGGCAGCTCGGCCAGCGCACGCTGGACCGCGGGGACCCGATAGGTGCGCAGCGCCGCCAGCGTCAGGTGGGGAACGTGACGGCCGTGGGTGTGCGTCGCCAGACTGGGCACGCCGACTTCCTCGAGTCGGCGCCAGAGCTGCCGGATCGCGGCGTCGGCCGGATCGTCGATCAGCAGGCACACCGCCAGGCTCATCGCGAGGACCGGCCCTTCCGCGCGGCGCTAGGACTCGTCGAGCGGCCGGCGTTCGGCGTTCTCGATGACCTCACGAGCGACCTCGGTGAGCTTCATGTTCATGTCGTTGGACGCCTTGCGGAGCACCTCGAACGCCTCGTCCGAGCCGATGTGGTGGGCCGCCATCAGCAGCCCGATCGCCTTCCCGACCTCACGGTTGCTCTCCAGGCCGCGGCGCAGCGAGTCGGCACGGTCCCGGTTGGCCACCGACATGAGCGCCACCGACGCGAAGGCCGACAGCACGGCACCCTGGTCGGCCCCCTCCTCCCTGAGCGCGTCCGGGGTGTCGGAGAACAGGTTGAGGGCGCCGACCTTCTTGCCCTCTATCACGATCCGGTAGCCGGCCATTCCCCTCACGGGCGTCTCGGCGAGGACCCGCTCGGCGAGCCGTGGCCAGGAGCTGTGCCGGGTGATGTCGGGGTCGATCTGGCCGGCCTCCTCGTCGATCGCGTCGACGCAAGGGCCCTCGCCGAGCTCGCGTTCGAGCGCGTCGATGCGGCGAGCGATGTCGTCGCTGGCCGCCGCGGTCGCGTAGCCGTCACGCTGCGCCAGCATGAGGCTGGCGTGGTCGCAGCCCGCGACGATCCGGGTCGCCATGTCCACCAGGTGCTGGTAGACCTCCTCGAAGGTGGACCCGCTGTAGATCAACCGTGCCAGCGTCTGGAAGACGTGGTAGGGATCGTTGGTGTCAGGTTCGCTCACGGCGACATATTGACACGCGGGAAGTAGCCGCGGGTCAGGTCAGCAGATTCACCAGCTCTTCGTTGAACGCCGGCAGGTCGTCGGGCTTCCGACTGGTGACCAGGTTCCCGTCGCGGACGACCTCGCGGTCGACCCACTCGGCCCCCGCGTTGCGCAGGTCGGTGCGCAGGCTCGGCCACGACGTCACGGTGCGCCCCCGCACCACGTCGGCCTCGACGAGGACCCATGCCGCGTGGCAGATCGCGGCCACGGGCTTGTCGTCGGCGAAGAACTTCCTGACGAAGTTCATCGCGTCCTCGTCCATCCGGAGGTTGTCCGGGTTCACCACCCCGCCCGGCAGCACGAGTCCGTCGTACGCCGCCGGGTCCGCGTCCCCCACCACTGCGTCCACCTCGAACGTGTCGGCCGGGTCCCGGTGCTGGAAGGCCTGCACCCTGCCGGTCTCGGTCGAGAGCAGGTGCGGGGTGCCTCCGGCCCGCTCGACCGCGGCCCACGGTTCGGTCAGCTCGACCTGCTCGACGCCCTCGGGCGCGACCAGGAATGCGATCGTCTTGTCGTTCAGGCTCGCCATCTCGGTCTCCTCCGTCGTGTCGGTGACGACGTGGGGCGTACCCGTCTGTGTCCTCGGCATGCCCTGTTTGCCCCGAGCCCGGGTCGGGTACGACGCCCGCACCAGCGAGAGGGGAGGCGACATGCCGCAGCAAGCCTGGAGCAAGAAGCGTGAGCGCCAGTACGACCACATCAAGGAGAGCCTCGAGGACCAGGGCCGGGGCGAGGACGTGGCCGAGGAGATCGCCGCGCGAACGGTCAACAAGGAGCGGGCCCGGCAAGGGGAGGCCGAGCAGAGCAGCAGGACGTCGACCGACGACATCTCATCCTCCCGCCGCGGCGGCCTGCGGTCCCACTCCGGATCGGGCGGTCGGACCCG
>NZ_DASSXS010000225.1:0-17950 GCF_035703625.1 Nocardioides sp.
GCTCGTCGCCCCAGGTCACGGCGACCGAGGAGGCCAGCGGCTTGAGGACGCGCACGGTCACCCCGCCGTCGTGGGGGTGCGCACCGAGGACGGCGTGGGGATGGCCGTGCTCTCCCCGGACGATCTGGTCGAGCTCCTCGCGGGGGACGGGCAGGACACCGGGGTTCATCGGGGTGGTCATCAGGGCCTCACTCGGGAGATCGCGTCCAGGGGGATCGACACCCAGGTCGGTCGGTTGCGCGCTTCGTACACGGTCTCGTAGACCGCCTTGTCGGCGACGTACGCCGAGAGCAGCAGGTTCTCGTCGTGGGTGAGCTCGCGCTCGGTGTAGGCCTCGAGGAAGGCCGCGCGGTTGCGCTTGGACCACTCCGCCGCCCGGTAGGCCCGCTGGTCGCCGGCCGAGGGGTCGGCGTCGTCGAAGGTCCGCTCGACGACGCGGGGCGCGTAGTCGAAGGAGCGCAGCATCCCGGCGACGTCCCGCCAGGGCGTGTCGGGCAGCTGCCGCTCCGCGAGCGGCCGCGCCGGCTCACCCTCGAAGTCGACGATCTTCCAGCCGCGTACCGTGCGCAGCGTCTGGCCGAGGTGCAGGTCGGCGTGGATCTGCTGGACGCGGACGTCGGCGAGGTCGGCGACGGCCTCGAAGACCTTGCGGACCGGAGCGGCGTGCTCCGCCAGCCCGGGCACGACCTCGATGGCGGCGTCGAGCCGCTCCCGCATGCCGGCGGCCACGTCGCCCTGCTCGGCGTCGGTGCGCACCCGGGTGGGGAAGTTCTCGGCGAGCGTGTCGTGGGTCTCGCGCAGGGCGACGCCGAGCCGGGCGGCCTCGCCGGCGAAGTCGCCACCCACCTCGTCGGCATGCAGGTCGGCCTCGGCGAACAGGTTGCGGACGCTGGACAGCGCCAGCTCCCAGCCGTCGCTGGCGGTCCGGAGGAACTGCTGGAGCATCGCCAGCTGCAGCACCTCGCCCTCGACCAGCGAGTCGGCCTCCAGCCAGCCGAAGAGTGCTGCGACGTGGTCGGAGCCCGCCCGGGTCAGCACGTCGTGGACGGTGATGTCCGGGTTGCGCCCGGGCGTGATCTTGCGGAACACCTTCAGCAGCGCGTCCTCGCCGAAGGCCACCGAGGAGTTGGACTGCTCGCCGGTGAACAGGCTGGAGTGCGTCGTCAGGTCGAGGTCGTGGCCCGGGAGCCGCTCGAAGCGCAGGGGACCGGTCGACGGCGGACGGTCGAACGACTCCAGCAGGTACGCCATGGCGAACCGGTCGTGCACCGCGTCGTAGGCGTGGACGCTGCCGAGCTCCGGGTCGTCGAAGACCTCGACCAGCGCATGGTCCAGGTGGTCGACGGCCGCTGCGTAGCACGACAGCGGCACCTGGTAGTACTCGGTGCCGCCCTCGGCGTCGGCGTACTGCACCGTGACGAGCTCGAGCACGAGGGTCGGCTCCTCGTCGGTCGGGCGGGCGGGGCCGAGCGTCCCGAGCCGCCGGGTGCCGGTGACGGTGAGGGGACGCCCCTTGCCACCGAACCAGCGGGCACCGGTGAGGTGGGTCGTGAGGTCGGGCGTCACGCTCTTCCCTCCTCGGTCGTCGGGCGCTCGGTGGCCGGTCGGGTCAACCGGAACCAGTAGAAGCCGTACCCACCCAGCGTGAGGAGGTACGACAGCTCACCGATCGGCGGGAACGGCACGCCGCCGAGCAGCTCGACGGGGATCATGCCCTCCCATCGCCGCAGGTCCAGCTCCACCGGCTGTGGGAAGCGGGACAGGTTGTTGATGCAGACGATGACGTCGCCATCGTGCTCCCGGGCGTAGGACAGCACGCTCGGGTTGGACCCTCCGAGGTCGGTGAACGAGCCGAGGCCGAACGCCGGGTGCTGGCGGCGGGCGTGGATCATCCGCCTCGTCCAGTGGAGCAGCGAGGAGGAGTTCTCCAGCTGCGCCTCGACGTTGACGCTCTGGTAGCCCGTGACCGGGTCCTGGATCAGGGGCAGGTGGAGCTTGCCGGGCGTGGCCGAGGAGAAGCCGGCGTTGCGGTCCGACGTCCACTGCATCGGCGTGCGCACGCCGTCGCGGTCACCGAGCCAGATGTTGTCGCCCATGCCGATCTCGTCGCCGTAGTAGAGGACCGGCGAGCCGGGCAGCGACAGCAGAAGGGCGGTGAACAGCTCCATCCGGTTGGTGTCGTGGTCGAGGAGCGGCGCGAGGCGGCGGCGGATGCCGATGTTCGCCTTCATCCGTGGGTCCTTGGCGTACTCGTCCCACATGTAGTCGCGGTCCTCGTCGGTGACCATCTCGAGGGTCAGCTCGTCGTGGTTGCGCAGGAAGATGCCCCACTGGCACCCGTCGGGGATCGCGGGGGTCTGCTCGAGGATCTCGGAGATCGGGAAGCGCGACTCGCGCCGCACCGCCATGAAGATGCGGGGCATCACCGGGAAGTGGAAGCACATGTGGCACTCGTCGCCCCCCTTCTCGAAGTCGCCGAAGTAGTCGACGACGTCGGCCGGCCACTGGTTGGCCTCGGCGAGCAGGACCCGTCCCGGGTAGTTGGTGTCGACGTACTCGCGCACCTGTCGCAGGAACTCGTGGGTCTCGGGGAGGTTCTCGCCGTTGGTGCCCGGACGCTCGTAGAGGTAGGGGACGGCGTCGAGCCGGAACCCGTCCAGCCCCATGTCGAGCCAGAAGGAGAGGGCGTCGAACATCGCCTGCCGCACCTTCGGGTTGTCGAAGTTGAGGTCGGGCTGGTGGGAGAAGAACCGGTGCCAGTAGTACTGCTGGCGGACGGGGTCCCACGTCCAGTTCGACGGCTCGGTGTCGACGAAGATGATCCGGGCGTCCTGGTAGAGGTCGTCGGTGTCGGACCAGACGTAGAAGTCGCCGTAGGGGCCGTCCGGGTCCTCCCGGCTGGACTGGAACCACGGGTGCGCGTCGCTGGTGTGGTTCATGACGAAGTCGATGATCACCCTGATGCCCCGCTTGTGGGCCTCGTCGAGCAGCTCGTGGAAGTCGTCGACGGTCCCGCACTCGGGGAGGATGTCGGTGTAGTCGGCGACGTCGTACCCCCCGTCGCGCAGGGGCGAGGTGAAGAACGGCGGGATCCACAGGCAGTCGACACCCAGCCACTCCAGGTAGTCGAGCTTCTCGATCAGACCCCGGAAGTCACCGGTGCCGTCGGCGTTGGAGTCGCGGAACGAGCGGACCAGGACCTCGTAGAACACGGCGGTCTTGAACCACTCCGGACCCTCGTGCGCCGCCTCGACCGTCTCCTCGATCGTCCTCGAGGCGCTCAACGCGGCCTCCTGACGGACAGCAGGTGCGCCGGTTCGTGGCCGGGATCCAGCCGCACGTAATTGTGCTGGCCCCACGTCCAGGTCTCACCGGTGAACGCGTCGTTCACGAGGAACGAGTCGTGCCAGTCCATCCCCAGCGCCGGGAGGTCGAGGTGGACCATCGTCTCCCGGGTGGAGTGCGGGTCGAGGTTGATGACCACGATCACCAGGTCGGTCTCCCCGTCCGGCAGGCGGGCCTGCTTGCTGTAGACGAGGATGTTGTCGTCGTCGCTGCTGTGGATGGTGATGTTGCGCAGCAGCTGGAGGGCCGGGTGCTGGCGGCGGACCTCGTTCAGCCGCCGCAGGTACGGCGCCAGGGTGCGGCCCTCGGCGGCCGCGCCCTCCCAGTCCCGGACCCGGATCTGGTACTTCTCCGAGTCGAGGTACTCCTCGCTGCCGGGCTTCACGGCGACGTGCTCGAACAGCTCGAAGCCGGCGTACACGCCCCAGCTCGGCGACGAGGTGGCCGCCAGCGTGGCCCGGATCTTGAAGGCCGCCGGACCGCCGTACTGCAGGTAGGCGTGCAGGATGTCGGGGGTGTTCACGAAGAAGTTCGGCCGCATGAGGTGGTCGGTCTCGTGCGCCAGCTCGCGCAGGTAGTCCTCGATCTCGCCCCGGGCGTTGCGCCAGGTGAAGTAGGTGTAGCTCTGCTGGAAGCCGACCGCGCCGAGGGCCCGCATCATGGCCGGGCGCGTGAAGGCCTCGGCGAGGAAGACGACGTCGGGATCGGTGCGCCGGACCTCCGCGAGCAGCCACTCCCAGAAGGCGACCGGCTTGGTGTGGGGGTTGTCGACGCGGAAGATCCGCACGCCGTGCTTCATCCACAGCTTCACCACCCGCAGGATCTCCCGGGAGAGCCCCTTGGGGTCGTTGTCGAAGTTCAGCGGATAGATGTCCTGGTACTTCTTGGGCGGGTTCTCGGCGTAGGCGATGCTGCCGTCGGCGCGCGTGGTGAACCACTCGGGGTGCTCGGTGGCCCAGGGGTGGTCCGGGGCGCACTGGAGCGCAAGGTCGAGGGCCACCTCCAGTCCGAGCTCACCGGCGCGGGCCACGAAGGCGTCGAAGTCGTCGAAGGTCCCCAGGTCGGGGTGGATCGCGTCGTGGCCGCCGTGGCGGCTGCCGATCGCCCACGGTGATCCGGGGTCGTCGGGGCCGGGGGTGAGCGTGTTGTTGGGTCCCTTGCGGTTCACCTCGCCGATCGGGTGGATCGGCGGGAGGTAGACCACGTCGAAGCCCATCTCCGCGACGGCGTCGAGCCGACGGGCCGCGGTCCGGAGGGTCCCGCTGGTGACCTTGCCCGTCTCGGGGTCGACCTCCGCCCCCTCCGAACGGGGGAAGAACTCGTACCAGCTCCCGTAGAGCGCCCGGGCCCGGTCGGCGTACACCTTGAACGGGCCCTCGGTCGACAGCAGGTCGCGCAACGGGTTGGCGTGCAGCACCTCCTCGAGCTCGGGGTCCTGCAGCGCCGCCAGTCGGGCCCCGACCGGCCGGTCCGTGTCCGCGGCGGCGTCGATGGCGCCGGCCACCAGCTTCTGCTCGGGAGTCGACTCGAGCCCGGCGGAGACCCGCTCCAGCAGCAGCCGCCCCTCGGTGAACATCAGCTCGACGTCGATGCCGGCCGGAATCTTGATCCCGGCGTCGTGCTGCCAGGTCGACAGCGGGTCGGACCACGCCTGGATCTCGAACGTCCAGGCTCCCTCGGCATCCGGGGTCACCCAGGCCGAGAGGCGGTCGGGGACGTGGGGGTCCGTCACCATCCGGACCGGTGGGCGGCGAGTGCCGTCGGGGGCGATGAGCACCACCTCGGCGCCCAGCTTGTCGTGGCCCTCCCGGAAGATGGTGGCGGAGACGGGGAACGGTTCGCCCACGGTCGCCTTCGCGGGCTGACGCCCGAAGTCGACCAGTGGCTTGACGTCCATGACGGGGATGCGTCCGACCATGACCCCCACACTTGCGAATCGGGACCCGCCCGCGCAAGCCGGGGGTGCGCAGGGCGGACCGGCGGACTTGGAACGTTCAACAGATCGGCGCTACCGTCGGCGGGTGCGCGCGATCCGACGATTCACCGTCCGCCCCGTCCTCCCCGGTCCACTGGCTGCTCTCGGCGACCTCGCCAGCAACCTGAGGTGGTCCTGGCACCCCCCGACGCAGGACGTCTTCCAGGCCGTCGACCCCGAGGTCTGGGACTCCGTCGGGCACGACCCGGTGCGGCTGCTCGGCGCGGTCGGCCGGGACCGGCTCGACCAGCTCGCGGCCGACACCGGGTTCCTGGGCCGGCTCGAGAGCGCCAGTGCGGACCTCCACGAGTACCTCACCGGTGACCGGTGGTACCAGCGCCAGGACAGTGGGGACGTGCCCCGGGCCATCGGGTACTTCTCGCCGGAGTACGGCATCACAGCGGTGCTCCCGCAGTACTCCGGTGGGCTCGGCATCCTCGCCGGTGACCACCTCAAGGCGGCCAGCGACCTCGGGGTGCCGCTGGTGGGCGTCGGGCTGCTCTACCGGCACGGGTACTTCAAGCAGGCACTCTCGCGCGAGGGTTGGCAGCAGGAGACCTACCCGGTGATCGACCCCGACGAGCTCCCGCTGACGCTGCTCATGGAGGACGACGGCTCCCGGGCCCAGGTGTCGATCACGATGCCGGAGGAGGCCGAGCTGGTCGCCCAGATCTGGGTGGCCCACGTCGGTCGGGTCCCGCTGCTGCTGCTCGACTCCGACGTCGAGCAGAACCCCGACCACTTCCGCCACGTGACCGACCGGCTCTACGGCGGTACCAGCGAGCACCGGCTCCGCCAGGAGCTGCTCCTCGGCGTCGGTGGCGTCCGGGCGCTGCGCGCGTTCTCGCGGATCACCGGCGCACCCGAGCCGGAGGTGTTCCACACCAACGAGGGCCATGCCGGGTTCCTCGGCCTGGAGCGGATCCGGGAGCTGACGGTGCCCGACGCCGGCCCCCACCTCGACTTCGACACGGCACTCGAGGTCGGTCGCGCCTCCACGGTGTTCACCACCCACACCCCCGTGCCGGCGGGCATCGACCGGTTCTCCCGGGAGCTGGTCGAGCAGTACTTCGGCGGCTCCGGTGCCACGCCCGGTGTCCCGGTCGACCGGATCCTGGCGCTCGGGGCCGAGGACTACGACGGCGGTGACCCCTCGGTCTTCAACATGGCGGTCATGGGATTCCGGCTGGCCCAGCGGGCCAACGGCGTCTCCCAGCTCCACGGGCACGTGAGCCGCGGCATGTTCAACGGCCTGTGGCCGGCCTTCGACGAGGCCGAGGTGCCGATCGGGTCGATCACCAACGGCGTGCACGCCCCGACCTGGGTGGGCCGCGAGGTCTTCGAGCTGGCCGCGGCCCACGGGCTCGAGCGGGACTCCGACGACCCGGACCGCTTCTGGGCGCTCGTCGACAAGGTCCCGGGGCCGGACATCTGGGCGACCAAGCGGATGCTGCGCCAGCGTCTCGTCGAGGACGTCCGGCGCCGCCTCGCCAGGTCGTGGTCCAAGCGCGGCGCCGCACCGACCGAGCTGGGGTGGATCGACTCCGCGCTCGACCCCGACGTCCTCACCATCGGCTTCGCCCGCCGGGTGCCGTCGTACAAGCGGCTCACGCTGATGCTGCGTGATCCCGAGCGCCTCAAGAGCCTGCTCCTGCACCCCGAGCGCCCGGTGCAGCTGATCATCGCCGGCAAGTCCCACCCGGCCGACGACGGCGGCAAGAAGCTGATCCAGGAGATGGTGAAGTTCGCCGACGACCCGGAGGTCCGGCACCGCATCGTCTTCCTGCCCAACTACGACATCGCGATGGCACAGCCGCTCTACCCCGGCTGCGACGTCTGGCTCAACAACCCGCTGCGACCCTACGAGGCCTGCGGTACCTCGGGCATGAAGGCCGCGCTCAACGGCGGCCTCAACCTGTCGATCCTCGACGGCTGGTGGGACGAGTGGTACGACGGCGAGAACGGCTGGGCGATCCCGTCGGCCGACGGCGTCGACGACCCCGACCGGCGCGACGACATCGAGTCGGCGGCCCTTTACGACCTGATCGAGAACGAGGTCGCCCCCCGTTTCTACGACGCCGACGACGAGGGCGTGCCGTCCCGCTGGCTGGAGATGGTGCGGCACACGCTGAAGTCGCTGGGCCCCAAGGTCCTCGCCACCCGGATGGTGTCCGACTACGTCACGGAGCTCTACGGGCCGGCCGCCGTCGCGGGACGCCGGCTCAACGCCGACTACGCGGGCGCCGCCCGGCTGGCGGACTGGAAGCAGCGGATCCGTGCGGGGTGGTCCGCGGTCCGGGTCGAGCACGTCGAGAGCCACGGCGTGGGTGACTCACCGGAGGTGGGTTCCACCCTCACCGTGCAGGCCTACGTCGGGCTCGGGGACCTGGCCCCCGACGACGTGGACGTGCAGCTGGTGCACGGCGTCGTCACACCCGCGGACACCCTGGTCAACACCCAGGTCGAGTCCCTGGCCGCGGTCGAGAGCTACGAGGGCGGCCGGCACCGGTTCGACGGGTCTGTCCAGCTCGAGCGCAGCGGTGGCTTCGGCTACACGGTCCGGGTGGTCCCGCGCAACGACTTCCTCATCTCACCCGCCGAGCTGGGCGTCGTGGCGGTGCCGTAGGTCGGTGGCGGTCGCACCGGACGTCACCGGGTCTCGACACGCCGGTTCGCCGACCTCGCAGGTCGGCCGGCGACGGCTTGCTCGACCACCATCAGTCGGATCCGCTAGCGCGTCTCCGACTCGGCGACCACGACCGAGCGCGCGCCGAGCGTGAGAACGTCACCGGCCGCCACGGGCGTGCCGCGGTCGAGTCCCGGATCGGTCGAGAGCACCACCTCGCCCGACCTCACCCAGTCGTTCTGCGGCAGGGTGACCTCGACCGGGTCGGCGCTGCTGTTGAGCCAGATCAGGAACGAGGAGTCGCGCTGCTGCTCCCCGCGGGGCCCGGGTGCGCGCAGCGGATCGCCGGACACGAACATGCCCACCACGTGCAGGGTGTCGTCGTGCCAGTCCGCCTCGGTCATCTCCCTGCCCGAGGGGTGCAGCCAGGCCAGGTCCTTCGGCCCGCCCGCGATCGAGGGGGTGCCCTCGAAGTGGTGCCGCTGCCGCAGGGCAGGATGCTCCTTGCGCAGCCGCAGGGCCGCCTTGGTCACCTCGTAGAGGTCCAGCCACGCGTCGTCGGGCCGCCAGTCGAGCCAGGACACCTCGTTGTCCTGCACGTAGGGGTTGTTGTTGCCGCGCTGGGTGCGCCCCCTCTCGTCGCCGGCGGTGATCATCGGCACCCCGTTCGAGAGGCACAGCGTGGCCATCAGCCCGGCGGCGATCCGCTGGCGCAGCCCCACCACCTCCGGGTCGTCGGTGTCGCCCTCGACGCCGCAGTTCTGCGACCGGTGGTTGTCGGTCCCGTCGCGGCTCTCCTCGCCGTTGGCCTCGTTGTGCTTCGTCTCGTAGGAGACGAGGTCGCGCAGGGTGAAGCCGTCGTGCGCGGTGACGAAGTTGACCGAGGCGTACGGCGAGCGGCCGTCGTCGGCGTACAGGTCCGACGAGCCCGCCAGCCGGGACGCGACGTCGCGGATGCCCCGGGACCCCTGCCGCCAGAAGTCCCGGATGGTGTCGCGGAAGCGGTCGTTCCACTCCACCCAGGGAGGGGGGAACGACCCGACCAGGTAGCCGTCCATCGACGCGTCCCACGGTTCGGCGATGAGCTTCACGTGGCGCAGGACCGGGTCCTGCCCGATCGTGGTGAGGAAGGCGCAGTGCATGTCGATGTCGTGGTCGGTGCGGGCCAGGGCGGAGGCGAGGTCGAACCGGAAGCCGTCGACGTGCATCTCGGTCACCCAGTAACGCAGCGAGTCGAGGATCAGGCGCAACGCTCCCGGATAGCCGGAGTCGACGGTGTTGCCGCAGCCGGTCACGTCCCAGTACGCGTCGTCGGCGGCGTGGGCGCGCTTGTAGAAGCCGATGTCGTCGAGCCCTCGGAAGCTGTACGCCGGCCCGTCCGCCGGCCCCTCCGCGGTGTGGTTGTAGACGACGTCGAGGATCACCTCGATCCCGGCCCGGTGCAGGTCCTTGACCATCTGCTTGAACTCGGTGACCTGCTGTCCCCGATCGCCGGCGGAGCTGTACCCCGCGTGCGGCGCGAAGTACCCGAGGGTGTTGTAGCCCCAGTAGTTGCGCATCCCGCGGGCCGCCACGTGCGGCTCGGTCTCGAAGTGCTGCACCGGCAGCAGCTCGACGGCCGTCACCCCGACGTCCTGCAGGTAGCGCGTCACGGTGGGACTGCCCAGCGCAGCGAAGCTCCCGCGCAGGTGCTCGGGGACCTCGTGGTGCAGCGCGGTGTACCCCTTGACGTGCAGCTCGTAGACGACGGTGTCGCGCCACCGGGTGCGCAGCCGGGTGTCGCCCTCCCAGTCGAAGTCGTCGTGGACGACCACGCTCCGCGGCATCGAGGCGGCCGAGTCGCGATCGCTGCGCTCGCCGTGCGGGTCATCCGGCCGGTCGTGGGGGAGGAGGTCGGGCCCGTGCCGGACCTCGCCGGTGACAGCCCGTGAGTAGGGATCGAGGAGGAGCTTCAGGGGGTTGAACCGCCGACCGTGCCGGGGGTCCCAGGGCCCGTCGACCCGGAACCCGTAGCGCTGGCCGACGGGCACGCCGGGGATCTCGCCGTGCCACACGCCCAGGGTGTGCTCGGTGAGCTGGTGCCGGGACTCCGACCCGTCCTCGCCGAACAGGCAGACCCACACGGCCGTCGCCTCCGGGGACCGGACCGCGAAGTTGGTGGCCTCGGGGGACCAGGTGGCCCCGAGCCCGTGGTGGGAGCCCGGCCAGACCGGCGCCGACTGGTCACGGTGCTGCCATCGCCAGCGGTTCGGGCTCACGCCGACCATTGGACCACTGTTCACTGTGCCGATCCTCATGTCGTCTTGGTCTTCGGAGGGTCGGCAGGGCAGGATGCGCGGGTGACGGGCGCCACATGCGCCCACCGAGGGAGGGGACACCCGTGAACAGGATCCGGCTCGTCATCGGCGGTCTCGCCACCGCCACCACTGTCGCTGCGCTGACCGCGGCACCGATCCAGGCCGCTCCGGCCGGCAGCGCGTCGTCGACCGGCGTCGCCTCCGTGTTCAAGGTGAATCCCGTCCAGTCCTCGGGTGACCAGACTCTGCGCGACGAGAAGGACTCCGCCACGGCGGTGCCCGCGTCGGAGTACGCCACCGTGACCCTGGGCAACCTCGACGGCTCCGGCTACCTCTCCGGCGCCTGGGCCAACGTGCGCAGCACGACCGGCGCCCTCGCCTACAGCGACACCAACCGTTTCGTCTACGACCGCAGCCAGGACGAGTTCGAGCAGGTGATGGCCTACTACTGGGTGGACCAGGCCCAGGAGTACCTCCAGTCTCTCGGGTTCGGGTCCAGCCTGCCGCCGATCCTGAAGCGTCCGTTCGACGTGCGGATCAACCAGAACGGGATCGACAACTCCTACATGTGGGACAAGAAGGACCTGATCCGGCTCGGCAAGGGCGGGGTCGACGACGCCGAGGACGCCGAGGTGATCGTCCACGAGTACGGCCACGCCGTGCACAACGACCAGATCCCCGGCTTCGGCGGCAGCTTCGACGCCGGTGCGATCGGTGAGTCGTTCGGCGACTACCTCGCGGTGTCGGTCGGTCTCGACACGGCCCGCGACAGCGGGTGGCCGGTCCGGGCCCCGGAGTCCTGCCCGATGGACTGGGACGCCACGTCCTACGACCCGACCGCGCCGCACTGCATCCGCAACTTCCACACCGGGTTCACCATCCAGAACCGCCCCGACAACTGGGGCATCCACAGCGTCGGCCAGATCTGGAGCCAGGCGCTCTGGGAGATCCGGCTGGGCTACATCGCCCAGGGCCTGGGCAGCGAGGCCTGGGACACCACGCTGATCAGCTCGCAGTTCGCCTACGCGCCGGCCACGACGTTCCAGGCGGCCGCCGAGGCGACCTACCGGGAGGCGCTCACACGGGACGGGGCGAAGGCTGCCCGGTTGGTGCGCGATAGGTTCGCGGCTCGCGGCATCACGTTCTGACGAGGACAGGAGCACACGACCTGATGGGTGAGTTCGCACGACTCGAGGTGGGTTCCGGAGAGCAGGCCGGAGTGGCCACGCTCCGGCTGGACCGGCCGAAGATGAATGCCCTCAACGAGCAGGTCCAGGAGGAGATCCGGGCCGCGGCGCACGAGGCGACCGCGCGCGACGACGTCAAGGCCGTGGTCGTCTACGGCGGCGAGCGGGTGTTCGCCGCCGGCGCTGACGTCAAGGAGATGAACGACATGTCGTACACCGACATGATCAAGCGCTCCGGTGGCCTCCAGTCCGCGTTCACCGCCGTGGCCAAGATCCCCAAGCCGGTGGTCGCGGCCATCACCGGGTACGCCCTCGGTGGCGGCTGCGAGCTGGCGCTGTGCGCCGACGTCCGCTTCGCGGCCGAGGACGCCGTCCTCGGCCAGCCCGAGATCCTGCTCGGCATCATCCCCGGCGCGGGCGGAACCCAGCGGCTGACCCGGCTGGTCGGACCCAGCCGGGCCAAGGACCTGATCTTCTCCGGCCGCTTCGTCAAGGCCGAGGAGGCGCTCGCGATCGGCCTCGTCGACCGGGTGGTCGCGCCGGACGCGGTCTACCAGGAGGCCGTGGACTGGGCGGGGCAGTTCGCCGGCGCCGCGACCTACGCCCTCCGCGCGGCCAAGGAGACCATCGACCGGGGGCTCGAGGTCGACCTGGAGACCGGCCTGGGAATCGAACGGCAGCAGTTCGCCGCCCTGTTCGCCACCGAGGACCGGGCGATCGGGATGGCCTCCTTCGTCGAGAACGGCCCCGGAAAGGCCGAGTTCCGCGGACGCTGATCCTCCTCGGGTCGAAAATCTGCCATCCTTCGTTCGCAACATCCGAACGGCGGCTCGAGCAAAGGGAAGTCAGTGGCTGACAGGTCAGACAAGAAGGACAGCGACAAGAAGGACGACGGGAGCCGGCGTTCCATCAAGGGCGGCAGCACCACGGTGGCGCAGGTGCGCACCCGGGTGGCCCAGGTGGTGTGGCTGGTCTTCGTGGTCGCGGCGGTGTTCCTGGCCGTCGGTGCACTCTGCATCGCGCTCGACTTCAACCCCGACAACCCGCTCGTCGAGTTCGTCGTCGCCGGGGCCAACTTCTTCGATCTCGACATCTTCTCCCGCCGGGACGGCGTCAAGACCTTCGAGGGGTCCAACGCCGACGTGAAGAACGCCCTCTTCAACTGGGGCATCGGCGCCATCGCCTGGCTCATCGTCGGTCGGATCGTGGTACGGCTCATCCAGCCCTGACCCGCCCGGGCGACGGATCGCCCGCTCCGGTTGGGTCCTGGTTGTGACCCACGACTCCCTGTGAGCGACCCCACCGGCGGACGTGTTTCGCCCGAAGGTTTCCCGCTAGTAACCTCACCGCACAACCTCATCGGCCACACCGAGTGCACAGGAGGGGCCGCAACGGCCACACCATGAACATTGTTGTCTGTGTGAAATACGTTCCCGACGCGACCGGCGATCGGCACTTCGAGGGCGACAAGACCGTCGACCGCGTGGGCGTCGACGGCCTGTTGTCCGAGCTCGACGAGTACGCCGTGGAGCAGGCCCTCCAGATCAAGGAGAAGGCCGCGACGCCCGACGACGTCGAGGTCATCGCGCTCACGGTCGGTCCCGAGCAGGCTGTGGACGCGGTCCGCAAGGCCCTCCAGATGGGAGCCGACAAGGGCGTCCACGTGCTCGACGACGCGATTGCCGGCTCCGACGCCATCGCCACCTCGCTGGTGATCGCCAAGGCGGTCGAGAAGATCGGTTCGACCGACCTCGTGGTCTGCGGCATGTCGTCGACCGACGGCAGCATGAGCGTGGTCCCGGCGATGCTCGCCGAGCGGCTCGAGCTCCCGCAGGTCACCCTCGCCTCGGTGATCGAGACCCAGGGCGACCAGGTCCGGATCAAGCGCGACAGCGACTCGGCGACCGACGTGATCGGCGCGACGATGCCGCTCGTGCTCTCGGTGACCGACCAGTCCGGCGAAGCCCGGTACCCGTCGTTCAAGGGGATCATGGCGGCCAAGAAGAAGCCGCTCGAGACCTTCTCGCTCGGCGACCTGGGCGTCGAGGCCGACCAGGTCGGCCTGTCCGTCGCCTGGACCGAGGTGCAGGAGACGACCGAGCGGCCGCCTCGCACCCAGGGCGAGATCGTCACCGACGAGGACGGCTCGGGGGCCAAGGCGCTCACCGACTTCCTCGCCTCCAAGAAGTTCATCTGAGGAGCGTTCACCCATGACTGAGATCCTGGTTCTGATCGACCACGCCGAGGGCGCGGTCAAGAAGCCCACCTACGAGCTCCTCACGCTGGCGCGCCGTCTCGGCGAGCCCTCCGCGGTCTTCATCGGTCCGAAGGACAAGGCCTCGGAGGCCACCGAGAAGGTCAAGAAGTACGGCGCCGAGAAGGTCTACGTCGTCGACGACAGCGAGATCAAGGGCTACCTCGTCGCGCCGAAGGCCGAGGTGCTCCAGCAGCTGGTGGAGAAGGCGTCCCCGGCCGCCGTACTCATCCCCTCGTCCTTCGAGGGCAAGGAGATCGCCGGCCGGCTGGCCATCAAGATCGAGTCCGGCCTGATCACCGACGCCGTCGACGTCGAGGAGGGACCGGTGACGACCCAGTCCGTCTTCGCCGGCAACTACACCGTCACCGCCAAGGTCACCAAGGGCACGCCCGTGATCACGGTGAAGCCCAACTCGGCGACGCCCGAGGAGGTCGAGGGTGCGGCCGCGGTGGAGGAGTTCGCGGCGACCATCTCCGACGTCGCCAAGGGCGCCAAGGTCGTGGCCTCGCAGCCGCGCAAGTCGACCGGCCGCCCCGAGCTCACCGACGCCGCGATCGTGGTGTCCGGTGGTCGCGGCACCGGCGGCGAGTTCGGTCCGATCGAGGAGTTCGCCGACGCCCTCGGCGCAGCGGTCGGCGCCTCGCGTGCCGCCGTCGACTCCGGCTGGATCCCGCACAGCTTCCAGATCGGCCAGACCGGCAAGACCGTCTCTCCGCAGCTCTACATCGCCAACGGCATCTCCGGTGCGATCCAGCACCGCGCCGGCATGCAGACCTCGAAGACGATCGTGGCCGTCAACAAGGACGAGGAGGCGCCGATCTTCGAGCTGGTCGACTTCGGCGTGGTCGGCGACCTGCACAAGGTCCTGCCCGCGGCCACCGAGCAGGTCAACGAGCGCAAGGGCTGACCCGCCCCCAACGCTGACCCGCCCGAAACTTTCGGGCGGGTCAGCGCGTTCTAGGCTCGGGGCATGAGCACCGCAACCTCGGTCGCCGGGGCCGCCGAAGGCGCGCGACAGGCGAGTCGCGGCCTCGCCCTGGCCACCCGGGCGCAGAAGGACCGGGCGCTGCGGGCGATGGCCGACGCGCTGGGGACCGCCGAGGATCGAATCCTCGCCGCCAACGCGGAGGACGTCAGCCGGGCCGAGGCCGGTGGTACGCCGGCCAACGTCGTCGACCGCCTGAGGCTGACTCCGCAACGCCTGGCCGCCATGGCGGAGGGACTGCGTGACGTGGCCGGCCTCCCCGACCCGGTCGGGGAGGTGCTGCGCGGCAGCACCCTGGCCAACGGGCTGGAGCTGCGCCAGGTCCGGGTGCCGTTCGGCGTGGTCGGGATGATCTACGAGGCCCGCCCCAACGTGACCGCGGACGCGGCCGGGATCTGCCTGAAGTCCGGCAACGCGGTCCTGCTGCGGGGGAGCTCCAGCGCGCGATCGAGCAACGCCGCCATCGTCGCGGCCCTGCGGACAGCCGTGGAGTCCGCCGGACTCGACGCCGACGTCGTGCAGCTGGTCCCCGGTGACTCCCGGGAGAGCGTCAAGGAGCTGATGCGGGCCCGCGGACTCGTCGACGTCCTCATCCCCCGGGGAGGCGCCGGACTGATCCGCAGCGTGGTGGAGGAGTCGACGGTCCCGGTGATCGAGACCGGCGTGGGCAACTGTCACGTCTACGTCGACCGCGCCGCCGACCTCGACAAGGCGCTCGCGATCGTGCTCAACGCCAAGACGCACCGGACCAGCGTCTGCAACGCCGCGGAGTCGCTGCTGGTGCACGCGGACGTGGCCGGGGCCCTGCTGCCCAGGCTGGTCCCGGCACTCCAGGACGCCGGGGTGACCATCCACGGCGACCCCCACCTCGCCGGGTACGACGGCGTCGTGGCGGCCACCGACGAGGACTATGCGACCGAGTACCTCTCCCTCGACATCTCGG
Organism: Nocardioides sp.; assembly: GCF_035703625.1. Taxonomy (GTDB): domain Bacteria; phylum Actinomycetota; class Actinomycetes; order Propionibacteriales; family Nocardioidaceae; genus Nocardioides. The sequence goes on from NZ_DASSXS010000225.1 coordinate 15,616, forward strand.
CCCGCGTGGTCGACGACCTCGACCAGGCGATCGAGCACATCCACCGATTCTCCAGCCACCACACCGACGCGATCGTGACCGAGGACCAGGGGGCGGCCCGCCGGTTCGTGGCCGCCGTCGACTCCGCGGCCGTGCTGGTCAACGCCTCCACGCGGTTCACCGACGGGGCGGAGTTCGGGTTCGGGGCCGAGATCGGCATCAGCACCCAGAAGCTCCACGCCCGCGGCCCGATGGGGCTGCCGGAGATGACCACCTCGAAGTACGTCGTGACCGGGGACGGTCATGTCCGCTGACGGCTCCCGGTAGGCTTGCCGGCATGTCGCTCGTCCTGTCATCCGTCGTCATGGCCGCGGAGTCCCACGAAGAGGTCGACGAGGTCCTGAACTGGGCCATCGGCGGAGTCTCCCTCTTGATCCTGCTGGCGCTGCTCGGTGCGCTGGTCGCCTTCGGCGGGGGACGCGAGCACAGCTGAGCACCGACTCCGCCTCCACCGAGCCCCGGGCCCGCAGGGTCGGGGTGATGGGTGGCACGTTCGACCCCATCCACCACGGTCACCTGGTGGCGGCCAGCGAGGTCCAGGCGTGGTTCGACCTCGACGAGGTCGTGTTCGTGCCCACCGGCCGGCCCTACCAGAAGTCGGACCGGGTCATCTCGCCCGCCGAGCACCGGTACCTGATGACCGTGATCGCCACCGCCGCCAACCCGCGCTTCCGGGTCTCCCGCGTCGACATCGACCGCGCCGGGCCGACGTACACCATCGACACGCTGCGGGACCTGCGTGCCGAGATGCCCGACACGGAGCTCTACTTCATCACCGGCGCCGACGCGCTGGCCGACATCTTCACCTGGCGCAACGTCGAGGAGCTCTTCGGCCTCGCCAACTTCGTCGGCTGCACCCGTCCCGGCTACGACATGGACGCCTCGACCCTCGGCCCGATCCCCGCCGACCGCGTGACCCTGGTCGAGATCCCCGCCCTGGCGATCTCCTCCAGCGACTGCCGCTCCCGCCACCAGCGGGGTGAGCCCGTCTGGTACCTCGTCCCCGACGGCGTGGTCCAGTACATCGCCAAGCACAACCTCTACCCCGCGAAAGACCACGAATGACCGCCACCGACCACGCCCTCACCCTCGTCCGGGCCGCGGCTGCGGCCGCCGCCGAGAAGCTCGGCCAGCAGATCGTCGCCTTCGACGTCAGCGACCAGCTCGCGATCACCGACGCCTTCGTCCTCGCCTCCGCGAGCAACGACCGGCAGGTCAAGGCGATCGTCGACGAGGTCGAGGACAAGCTCCGCGAGATCGGGGCCAAGCCGGTCCGGCGCGAGGGGGAGCGCGACGGGCGGTGGGTGCTGATCGACTACGGCGAGATCGTGGTCCACGTCCAGCACGAGGAGGAGCGGGAGTTCTACGCCCTCGAGCGGCTCTGGCGCGACTGCCCGCTCATCGAGCTGCCCGCCGATGTCACGCGCTGAGCGCACCCTGGTCCTGCTCCGGCACGGTCGGACGTCGTGGAACCTGGAGGGCCGGGCCCAGGGCCACAGCGACGTCGAGCTCGACGAGACCGGCCATGCCCAGGCGGCCGCGGCGGCGCCGTACGTCGCCGCGCTCACCCCGGCGCTGCTGTGGTCCTCCGACCTGGCCCGGGCCCGGCAGACGGCCGAGTACGTCGCGAAGGAGGCCTCCCTCGACCTGCGACCCGATCCGCGACTGCGGGAGTTCGACCTCGGTCAGCGCACCGGCCTCACCATGGCCGAGTTCGCCGGGGCCTACCCCGAGGAGTACCGCGAGTTCCGCGCGGGCCACTACGACGTCGTGCCCGGTGGTGAGAGCCGGGCCGCCGTGGTCGCCCGGGTGACCACGTGTGCCGAGGAGGCCCTGGCGGCGCTGGCCCCGGGGGAGTGCGGCGTGATGGTCGGCCACGGGGGTTCGCTCAAGGTGTCGGTGCTCGAGCTGCTCGGCTGGTCCGAGGGCGCCGCCGCCGGCCTGCACGCGCTGGACAACTGCGGCTGGGCGGTGCTCCAGGACAGTGGAGTCGACGGCCGGCTCCGACTCGCGGCCTGGAACCGGATCGCACCCGATTTCGTTTCCGCTCGCCGAGTTGGCTAGGATTCCGCGAGTTGCCCACGGGCGACGATTGGGGCTGTGGCGCAGCTGGTAGCGCACCTGCATGGCATGCAGGGGGTCAGGGGTTCGAGTCCCCTCAGCTCCACTCCTGAGGGCCGCCCACGGGCGGCCCTTTTCATGCGCCGGGAAACCACCCGCACGGGTCTCCCGTGCCCGCCGTGCCCGTGGGAGCCTGAAATGGCGACGTTTTGCCGCGCGAATGCCGGCCTGCCGA
>NZ_DASSXS010000017.1:0-11022 GCF_035703625.1 Nocardioides sp.
GACGGGAGGTAGCAGTGCCAGACGAACGCATCCTCCTCGGTGAGCTCGATCCGATGCTCGGTGAGCTCCTCGCCGTCGCCGTCGATGAGGCACAGCTCGACGCGCTCGGCCACCTCGCTGAAGAGCGCGAAGTTGGTGCCGCTGCCGTCGAACGTCGCGCCGAGCGGGTACGGCGTTCCGGGCCAGACCTCCACGTCGTCTCCTCCTCGTTGCCCCCGACCGGGTGCGCCCGCCGAGAGTACCCGCCTGTTTGAACGATCAAACCATCGCCACGACCGGCCCCGTTACCGGGAAGTAGGATCGGCCCATGAAGCGCACGATCTACGACGAGGACCACGAGGCGTTCCGCAGCTCGGTCAAGGAGTTCCTGGACCGGGAGGTCACGCCCCACCTGGAGGAGCACGCCCAGAACCACGGCCTGAGCCGGGAGTTCTGGAAGGCCGCCGGCGCCCAGGGGTTCCTCGGGCTCGAGGTGCCCGAGGAGTACGGCGGCATGGAGGCGAACGACTACCGCTTCAACGCCGTGCTGACCGAGGAGCTCGCCAAGGTCAACATGACGCTGCCGAGCTGCGTCGGCATCCACGCCGACATCGTGGCGCCCTACCTCGTGCACCTGACCAACGATGAGCAGAAGAAGCGCTGGCTACCCGACTTCTGCACCGGAGACCTGCTCACCGCCATCGGCATGACTGAGCCCGGGGGCGGCTCTGACCTCGCCAACCTCAAGACGACCGCCGTGCGCGACGGCGACGACTGGATCATCAACGGCTCCAAGACCTTCATCACCAACGGCGGCAGCGCCGACCTCGTCGTGGTGGCCGCGAGCACCGACAAGGAGAAGCGGGCCAAGGGCATCTCCCTGTTCGGCGTCGACACCACGTCGGACGGGTTCTCGGTCGGCCGCGTGCTCGACAAGGTCGGCCAGGACGAGTCCGACACCGCCGAGCTGGCCTTCGAGGACGTCCGGGTCAGCAACGACGACATGATCGGCGAGCTCGACACCGGCTTCATCTCGATGATGCAGTTCCTGCCGCAGGAGCGCCTCGGCTCGGCGATCACCAACCTTGCCCACGCCGCCCAGATCCTCGAGGAGACGGTGGAGTACACCAAGGAGCGCAAGGCGTTCGGCCAGGCGATCGGGTCCTTCCAGGCCAACCAGTTCCTGCTGGCCGAGCTGGTCACCCAGGTCGAGGTCACCCAGGCCTATGTCGACGTGTGCATCATGAAGCACACGCACGGCGAGCTGACCCCGGTCGACGCCGCCAAGGCCAAGTGGTGGACCTCGCAGGTGCAGAACGACGTCCTCGACCACTGCGTCCAGCTCCATGGCGGCTACGGCTACATGAACGAGTACCGCGTGGCCAGGGCCTGGCGCGACGCCCGCGTCACCAAGATCTGGGCGGGCTCCAACGAGATCATGAAGATGCTGATCGGCCGCGACCTCGGCCTCTGAGAGACAGCGACCGAGACCGAGACGGGCGGTCGAAACCCCGCCAACCTGGGCAGCATGCGCTGAGCCGAGCCTTGCCTTGCTTGCGGGAGCGCCGCCGAGGCCGAACGATTGACCCATGAGCATCGACACCGGCTCGCTGGACACTCCGGTCGGGCCGCACGGGGACGAACCGCACGACGACAGCATCAGCAGCCGTCTCAACTGGCTCCGGGCCGGAGTCCTCGGGGGCAACGACGGCATCGTCTCCACGGCCGGGCTCGTGATGGGCGTCGCCGGAGCGACCAGCGACCGGACCACGATCCTCATCGCCGGGATCGCCGGCGTCGCCGCCGGCGCGCTGAGCATGGCCGCAGGTGAGTACGTCTCGGTCAGCACCCAACGCGACTCCGAGCGGGCCATCCTCGCCAAGGAGCGGGCCGAGCTCCGCGACGAGCCGGAGGAGGAGCTCGCGGAGCTGGCCGGGCTCTATGTCCAGAAGGGGCTCAGCGAGCCCCTCGCGCTCCAGGTGGCGGAGGCGCTGACGGCGCACGACGCGCTGGCCGCTCACGCCGAGACCGAGCTCGGCATCGACCCCGACGACCTCACCAACCCGTGGCACGCAGCGTGGGCCTCGATGCTGGCCTTCATGCTCGGAGCCCTCCTCCCGTTGCTGACGATCACCCTGACGCCGCCCACGATCCGCGTCGGGGCGACGGTGGCCGCCGTCGGTGTGGCGCTGGCGCTGACCGGTTGGGTCTCGGCGCGACTCGGCTACGGTGCCGTCCGCCGCGCGGTGGCCCGGAACGTCGGCGGGGGTGTGCTGGCGATGGCCGTGACCTACTGGATCGGTGCCCTGATCGGCACCCAGATCGGGTGACGTCCCCGCACGGGACGCGGATGTTCGTCGCCCTCGTACCCTCGGCCGAGGCGATTGCCGACCTCGACGACTTCCTGGAGCCCCGACGGGAGTCCGGAGGCCTGCGGTGGGCGCTGCCCGAGCAGTTCCACGTCACCCTCTCCTTCCTCGCCGCGGTGGCGGACCGTCACCTCGACGAGCTGCTGGAGCGGCTGGAGCGGGCCGGACGGCGTCGTACGTCGTTCGAGACGCGGGTCCGCGGCGGCGGCGCCTTCCCCAACGCCGGCCGCGCCCGGGTGGTGTGGGCCGGTCTCGACCTCGACGAGCGGGGGGAGACGGAGCTGGGCCGACTCGCGACCGGCGCGCGGGCAGCGGCCGCCCGGACCGGCATCCCGATCGACGGTCGGCGATTCCGTGCCCACATCACGGTGGCCCGTCTCGCGCGACCGGCCGAGGTGTCCAACTGGGTGCGACTGCTGGATGCCTACACCGGTCCTTCGTGGAGGGCCGACCACATCGAGCTCGTCGCCTCGCACCTCGGCGAGGGTCCCGGGCGCCGCCCCCGCTACGAGACGGTGGCCGAGATCCCGCTGGGCGGATAGTCCCTCACCAAACGGTCGGCGACACGCCGCGCGGCACCACCGTTTCGTGAGGGACTATCCGAGACGGGCGTGCGCTTTGTCACTTGGACACCGACGCACCGAGACGTGAGACGGCTGTCCCCACGCCACGACTTGCCCTAGGTTTCAGCGGGTGAAGATCGCTGTAGCCAGGGAGACCAGGGAAGGCGAGTCCCGCGTCGCGATGGTGCCGGAGCTGGTCGGAAAGCTCACCGAGCTCGGCTACGAGGTCGCCGTGGAGCCGGACGCCGGCCGGGCCGCGCAGCTGGCCGACGAGGAGTACGTCGATGCCGGCGCCACCGTCGACGGGGCCGCCCTGGAGGGCGCCGACCTCGTGGTCTCGGTCCAGCCGCTGACGAACGAGACGATCCGGCGCCTCCCGAAGGGCACCGCGACGATCTCGTTCCTCCCGACCAGTCAGGAGGTGGACGTCGTCCGGGACCTGCGTGACTGCGGGATCACCTCCTTCGCCATGGAGCTCGTGCCCCGCATCTCGCGGGCCCAGTCGATGGACGCCCTCTCGTCGCAGGCCCTGGTCGCCGGCTACCGCTGCGCGATCGTCGCCGCCGGGATGCTGCGCCGGTTCTTCCCGCTGAACATGACCGCGGCCGGCACCGTCCAGCCGGCCACGGTGGTCGTCCTCGGTGCGGGGGTCGCCGGCCTGCAGGCGATCGCCACCGCCAAGCGGCTCGGCGCCGTCGTGCAGGCCTACGACGTCCGCGCCGCCGCCGCCGAGGAGATCGCCTCGATGGGCGCCAAGCCGATCGAGCTCGACCTCGAGACGCTCGAGGGTGCCGGCGGGTACGCGCGCGAGATGACCGAGGGCCGGGCGGCGAAGCAGCGCGAGCTGCTGGCGCCGTACATCGCCGACGCGGACGCCCTGATCACCACCGCCGCCGTCCCCGGCCGCCAGGCCCCCATGCTCGTGACCCGGGAGATGGTCGAGCAGATGAAGCCGGGGTCCGTGGTCGTCGACCTGGCCGCCGAGACCGGCGGCAACGTCGAGGGCTCGGAGCCGGGCGAGGTGGTCCGGATCGGCAACGCCCAGGTCTGGGGCGGCCGCAACGTGCCTTCGCAGATGCCGGGGCCCGCCTCGAAGCTGTATGCGCAGAACATCGTCAACCTCGTCGAGCTGATGACGACGAAGGCCGAGGACGGGGACGACGAGAACGAGGGCCGTCCCGCGGCCTTCGCCCCCGACTTCGACGACGAGGTCGTGGTCGGGGCCTGTGTCACCCGGGACGGCTCGATCGTCCACGACGGCACCCGCGAGGCCATCGAGGGTCCGGCCGAGCCGGAGCCGGCACCGGCCGATCCCGTCGAGACCACCACGGAAGGTGAAGCAAGTGAGTGAGGCCGTCGTCTGGCTGACGATCTTCGTGCTGAGCGTGTTCGTCGGGATCGAGGTGATCTCCAAGGTCTCCTCGACGCTGCACACGCCGCTGATGTCCGGCGCCAACGCCATCCACGGGATCATCCTGCTCGGCGCGATCATCGTGACCGGGCAGGCAGAGAGCACCGGTGCGCTGGTGGTCGGCCTGGTCGCGGTGGTGCTGGCCGCGGTCAACATGGTGGGTGGCTTCGTGGTCACCGACCGGATGCTGCAGATGTTCACCCGCAAGAAGAAGAAGGCCCCGGCCGGGAGCAGCGCGGCATGACCCCGACCTGGGTGCAGCTCGCCTACCTCGCGTGCGCGGTCTGCTTCATCCTCGCGCTCAAGGGCCTCTCGGGGCCGAAGACCGCCCGCAACGGCAACCTGCTCGGTGCCGTGGCCGCCGTCGTGGCCGTCACCATTCCGTTCTTCTACCTCGAGCTCGACCACGTCGCGCTGATTCTGGCGGCGATCCTGGTCGGCACCGTCGGCGGTGTCGTCGGCGCGCGCAAGGTCCAGATGACCCAGATGCCGCAGATGGTGGCGTTGTTCAACGGGGTCGGCGGTGGCGCAGCGGCCCTGGTCGCCCTGCTGGAGCTGGGCGAGATCGTCGGCCACGGCGAGGACGTCGGGTGGTTCGTGCTGCTGGCGACCGCCTTCACCATCGCGGTCGGCTCGGTGTCGTTCGCCGGCTCGATCGTCACCTTCGCCAAGCTGCAGGACCTGATGACCTCGGCGCCGGTGGTGTTCAAGGGGCTGCCGATCGTGTTCGGGATCGGCCTCCTGGCCACGATCCTCCTCACCGGCATCACCATCGGCGAGCCGGTCCTGTGGGCCGGTGTCGTGCTGGCCCTGGTCGGCCTGGTGGTCGGCGTGCTGCTGGTGCTGCCGGTCGGCGGCGCCGACGTACCGATCGTGATCTCGCTGCTCAACGCGTTCACCGGCCTGACGGTGGCCGCTGGAGGCTACGTCCTCGACAACACGCTGCTGCTGGTGGCCGGAACCCTGGTCGGGGCGAGCGGTACCTTCCTGACGCTGCTGATGGCCAACGCCATGGGCCGCTCGGTCGCCAACATCCTGTTCGGGGCGCTCAAGGGTGGGTCCACGCTCGGGGGCGGAGAGGCCTCCGACCGCCCGGTGAAGTCGGCCGGCCCCAACGACGTCGCGATCACGCTGGGGTACGCCGACCGGGTGATCATCGTGCCCGGCTACGGCCTGGCGGTGGCCCAGGCACAGCACGCCCTGCGCGAGCTGGTCGACGTGCTCGGTGAGCGCGGCATCCAGGTCGACTACGCGATCCACCCCGTCGCCGGCCGCATGCCCGGCCACATGAACGTGCTGCTGGCCGAGGCGCAGGTGCCCTACGAGCAGCTCAAGGAGATGGCCGAGATCAACGGCGACTTCAAGGACGCCGACGTGGTGCTGGTCGTGGGTGCCAACGACGTGGTCAACCCCGCGGCCAAGACCACTCCGGGAGCGCCGATCTACGGGATGCCGATCCTCAACGTCGACGAGGCCAAGCAGGTCATCTTCATGAAGCGCTCGATGCGCCCCGGCTTCGCCGGCATCGAGAACGAGCTGCTCTTCGACGAGAAGACCACGCTGCTCTTCGGCGACGCCAAGGACACGATGAGCAAGCTGCTCAACGCGGTGAAGGCGCTGTAGGCAACGGGACCTTTTCCGCGTTCGCGCGTTTGAGGGATGTCGACGCGCCAACTGTGCAGGAGGCAGGAAGATGATCGAGCAGGACGACGAACGCCCGGCCCGCTGGGAGGGGCACCGGTACGACGCCCCGGAGTCCGACGAGACCCGACGGGGCAAGGAGTGGAGCTACGCCGTCCTGGGCGCGCTGGTGGTGCTCTTGCTCGTCCTGATCGCGACCGGCAAGGTGCCGATGTTCGGCGGCTGACCGAGAGCTCCTCCGGGCCCCTCTGCGGGCGACGGGGAGGGCTGCGAAGGCCGGGACGCGAGAGTAAAGGTCCTCCGCCACGCCGAGGCGTCGACGGTTAGCACGAGTTCGGCGTGGGTATGTTCCCGATTGCTCGCTCGTTGGCGGGTCATCGAGGAAGGACCCCCATGCGTCTTACGCAACACCTCTGCCTGGTCGCCGCAACCGTTGTCGGGGCCTCTGCACTGAGCGTCGTCGGCCTGGCCGCTCCCGCCCAGGCCCGGGTCGCCGACCCGGGGGTCTCGTGCCTGACCCCCACACCCGGACCGGCCGCTGAGGCTCGGGGAGGAGCATCGGGTGTCGACCACGCACCCGTCTCCGCCTCCGAGCAGCGCGCCATCGCACGCCGTACCAACGGACGCCTCGCGGCCAAGGGTGCGCCCGGCGTGAGCGGGAGCAGCGCGGCGGTCGCGGCGTCGGTGCCGGTCTACGTCCACGTGATGCGCGACGCCGCGGGCAACGGTGACGTCACCAACCGCCAGATCACCCGGCAGATCGCGGTGCTCAACAGCGACTTCTCCGACACCAGCTACTCCTTCGACCTGGTCGGCATCGACCGGTACAACAACAGCACCTGGCACAAGGACCGCCAGTCCGCCACCTACCGCGCTCAGACGCGCAAGGGCGGTGCGGACGCCCTGAACATCTGGCTCGTCGACTTCAAGTACCTCGGGATCGCGACCTTCCCCTGGGACTACGCCAAGCACGGCGAGATCGACGGCATCCGGGTCCACTACGACTCGTTGCCCGGCGGCAGCATCACCAACTTCAACCTGGGCGGCACGGCGACGCACGAGGCGGGTCACTGGCTCGGCCTCTACCACACCTTCCAGGGCGGCTGCACCGAGCTCAACGACGAGGTCGAGGACACCCCGGCGCAGTCCAGCCCCACGAGCGGTTGCCCCGAGGGCCGCGACTCCTGCCCGTTGCCCGGCCTCGACCCGATCCACAACTACATGGACTACAGCTGGGACAGCTGCTACACCGAGTTCACCCAGGGCCAGGACGCCCGTATGGACCAGATGTGGGCCGCCTACCGCGGCTGAGCCCGTCCGCGGGGACGCACCAGGTCATGCGAAACGTGGCCGATGGCGTGCGGGGGTGCCGTCATCTCGGCACGTGGGGGAGCCGGGGCGGTGCGCACTACCCCGCGACGCCGTACAGCCGGTCGCCGGCGTCGCCGAGGCCGGGCACGATGTAGCCCTTCTCGTTGAGCTTCTCGTCCATGGCGGCGGTGACCACCTGCACCGGGATGTCGACGCCGGCCAGGTCGGCCTCCAGCCGCTCGCATCCCTCGGGCGCGGCCAGCAGGCAGATCACCGTGATGTCGTCGGCGCCCCGTTCGGTCAGGAAGCTGATCGCGGCCGACAGGGTGCCGCCGGTGGCGAGCATCGGGTCGAGCACGTAGCACTGGCGACCGGCCAGGTCCTCCGGCAGCCGCTCGGCGTACGTCGACGCCTCGAGCGTCTCCTCGTTGCGGACCATCCCGAGGAAGCCGACCTCGGCGGTGGGCAGCAGCCGCATCATCCCGTCGAGCATGCCCAGGCCCGCCCTCAGGATCGGCACCACGAGTGGCTTGGGGCGGGCGAGCTTGACCCCGGTCGTGGGTGCGACCGGCGTGACGATCTCCTTGCGCGCCACCCGCACCTCACGGGTGGCCTCGTAGGCCAGCAGGGTGACCAGCTCGTCGGCGAGCCGCCGGAACGTGGGCGAGTCGGTCTGCTCGTCGCGAAGGGTGGTCAGCTTGTGGGCCACGAGAGGATGGTCGACGACGTGGGTGCGCATGGGCGAAACCCTAGGCCACGGCGGTGTCCCGGGCGTGTCCGAGCATGGGTAGAGGGTTGGCCGGGGCCACGGGTTCTGCCACTCTGGAGACGAACCCCGTGGGTCCGACCGTGCGGACGGGAGGAGTGAGATGGCCGACCAGGTGGACGGAGTCGACTTCGCGCTGGCCGCCTACCGGGAGGAAGGCGTCTGGCAGGTCGACGAGCTCGCCCATGACACGCTCGGTGACGTCGAGACCCTCGCCCACGCCCTGCGCCGGTTCCCGGGCGACGGTGGGACGGTCGGGTTGGTGGGGATCGACGAGGACTTCTTCGTGATCGTCCGGGTCGCGGGCGCCAGCACCCGGGTCCTGCTCTCCGACGTCACGGCGGCCGACGAGTGGGAGCTCGCCGCGTCGGCGGTCGACTTCCTGGGGCTCCCGCCACCGGAGGACGAGGACGACCAGGTCCCGGCCGGCGACCTCGACCTGCTCGGCGACCTCGGCATGGGTGCCATGGACATGGGCGTGCTGCTCGACGACTACGACCTCTACCCCGACGAGATGCTCTCCGACGTCACCCGCAGGCTCGGCTTCGGGTCGCTCTTCGACCAGGCCGTCGGCCTCGCGTCCGCCTGACCTGCGTCCGATGCGACCGTCGTACGACGTGCCGATGGGCGCCGCCCTCGACGAGGCCCGTGCCGCGCTGGCGACGGGCGACGTGCCGATCGGGGCGATCGTCCTCGACGCGGACGGCACCGTCGTCGGGCGCGGCCGCAACGTCCGGGAGGCCGAGGGCGACCCGACCGGTCATGCCGAGATCGTGGCGCTGCGGGAGGCGGCGAGGACGACCGGCAGCTGGCGACTGGAGGGCTGCACCCTCGTCGTGACGCTGGAGCCGTGCACCATGTGCGCCGGCGCCGCCGTGCTGGCGCGGGTGGCGCGGGTGGTGTTCGGGGCCTACGACGACAAGGCGGGCGCGGTCGGCAGCCTCTGGGACGTGGTCCGCGACCGGCGCCTCAACCACCGGCCCGAGGTGGTCGTGGGCGTGCGGGCCGAGGAGTCGACCGCGCTGCTGGACGACTTCTTCCGCGGCCAGAGGACGCCGTGACCAGCCGCCGGTTCCCGCGACGCCACGACCTGGCGCCACTGATGAAGTTCAGGCGACCGGTCCTCTCGCCCCGGGAGCGCCGCCTGGCGGCTGCGCTGACGATCGAGGACCTGCGCGCCGTCGCGAAGCGGCGTACCCCCCGGGCGGCATTCGACTACACCGACGGTGCGGCCGACGAGGAGGTGTCGCTGCGAAGGGCCCGGCAGGCGTTCGCGGACGTGGAGTTCCACCCCTCGATCCTCCGCGACGTGTCGAGCGTCGACACCTCCCGCACGGTGCTGGGGGTGCCGTCGGCGCTTCCCTTCGGGATCGCCCCGACGGGCTTCACCCGCCTCATGCAGACCGAGGGCGAGATCGCGGGGGTGACGGCCGCCGAGGCGGCGGGCATCCCCTACACGCTCTCCACCATGGGCACCACCTCGATCGAGGATGTCGCCGCGGCCGCGCCCGGCGCCCGGAAGTGGTTCCAGCTGTACATGTGGAACGACCGCGACCGCTCCATGGCGCTGGTGGAACGGGCGGCGAAGGCAGGCTACGACACCCTCGTGGTCACGGTCGACGTACCCGTTGCCGGGGCGCGGCTGCGGGACACGCGCAACGGCTTCACCATCCCCCCGACCCTGACGCCGCGGACGGTCGCCAACGCCCTGCCCCGGCCTGCCTGGTGGTTCAACCTGCTCACCACCGAGCCGCTCGCCTTCGCCTCGCTCGACTCCTGGTCGGGCACCGTCGGCGAGCTCCTCGACACGATGTTCGACCCGACCGTGACCTACGACGACCTGGCGTGGATCCGTGACCAGTGGCCCGGCAAGGTGTCGGTGAAGGGCGTGCAGACGGTGGACGACGCCCGGCGGCTGGCCGACGCCGGCGTCGACGCGATCGTGCTCTCCAACCACGGCGGCCGTCAGCTCGACCGGGCGCCGGTGCCCTTCCACCTGCTGCCGTCGGTGGTCGAGGCCGTCGGCGGCGACGTCGAGGTGCACCTCGACACCGGGATCATGTCGGGTCAGGACATCGTGGCGGCGATCGCCCACGGCGCCCACTTCACCCTCGTCGGCCGGGCCTACCTGTACGGCCTGATGGCCGGCGGCCGGGCCGGCGTGGACCGCGCGATCGGGATCCTGCGGGACCAGGTCGAGCGGACCATGCGGCTGCTCGGCGTCTCCGGTCTCGACGAGCTCGAGCCCGGGCACGTCACGGCGCTGCGCCGTCTGGTCCCGCCCGACCGATGAGTTCGCGCCGCTCGAGGAGTCCACACGACATGGATCCCCTGGACTTCGGCCCTGCCACCACGACCATGGCGCGGCTGGTCACCGGCGTGACGGACGACCAGCTCGACGCCCGTACTCCCTGCCCCGACTACACCGTCGCCGATCTCGTCGACCACATCGGCGGGCTCGCCTTCGCCTTCACCGCCTCGGCGCGCAAGGACGACGTACCCGCAGGCGGTGGGTCGGGCGACGGTTCGCGTCTCGAGGAGGGGTGGCGCGAGCGGATCGTCACCCAGCTCGCCGAACTGGAGGCAGCGTGGCGACATTCGGCGGCGTACGACGGCGTCACGATGGCCGGCCCGCTCGAGATGCCGGCCGAGGTGGCAGCGCTCGTGGCGCTCGACGAGGTCGTCGTGCACGGCTGGGACCTCGCCCGGTCCACCGACCAGCCCTACGACGTCGACGACGCGGCCGCGACCGCCTGCCTGGGGTTCGTGGCCTCCTTCGAGGCTCCGGCCGACGACGAGGGCGGGCTGTTCGGCCCGCCGGTCCCGGTCCCGGCCGATGCGCCGCCGCTCGACCGGCTGATCGGCGCCACCGGACGCGACCCTTCCTGGACCCCCTGATCGATTTCTGGCAGACCCCTCGTCTCCGGTAGCCTTCCCGGCGGTGGCGTGTCCGAGCGGCCTAAGGAGAACGCCTCGAAAGCG
>NZ_DASSXS010000044.1:0-6780 GCF_035703625.1 Nocardioides sp.
GAAACCCCGACCAGCTGGCGCTGCTGCGGGAGCGCCCCGACCTGGCCGGCAACGCCGTCGAGGAGCTGCTCCGCTACGACTCACCGGTGCAGATGAGCCGCCGGATCACGCTCGAGCCCTATCGCGTGGCCGGGGCCGAGATCCCCGCCGGCGCGTTCGTCATCTCCAGCCTCGCCGCGGCCAACCGTGATCCGGGCCGTTGGGGGCCCGATGCGGACGAGCTGCGCCTCGACCGGGAGGATGCGCGCGCCCATGTGTCGTTCGGCGCGGGCGTCCACCACTGTCTCGGGGCAGCCCTGGCCCGCCTCGAGGGCAGGGTCGCGATCCAGCGGCTGGTCGAGCGTTTCCCGCAGCTGCGGCTGACCGGGGAGCCGGTCTGGAACGGCCGGATCAACCTGCGCGGCCCCCAGCACCTGCCGGTGGCCGTCGCATGAGCACGAGCAGGGACCTCTCCACCCTGGGCATCGCCATCACCGGCGGGGCCCGCGGGATCGGCCTGGCCACCGCGACCCGGCTGGCGCGGGCGGGTGCCCGGGTCGTGATCGGCGACCGCGACGTCGAGGTCGCCGCGAGGGCCACCGCCGACCTGGACGTCGAGGTCCTGCCCCTCGACGTCGCCGACCCCGCGTCGTGGAGGTCCTTCGCAGAGTCCGCCGGGCGGGTCGACGTCCTGGTCAACAACGCGGGGATCATGCCGGTCGGCCCGGTGGTCGAGGAGCCCGACGAGGTCACGCGCGCGATCCTCGACGTCAACCTGCTGGGCGTCATCACCGGCACCAAGACGATCGCGCCCGGGATGGTCAGGCGGGGCCGGGGGCACATCGTCAACGTCGCCTCGGGCGTCGGCCGGGTCGCCGTACCGAACGGCGCGACCTACGCCGCCTCCAAGTTCGGCGTGGTCGGCTTCACCGAGGCCACCCGGGGCGAGCTCGCGCCGTACGGCGTCGACGTCTCGATGGTGCTGCCCACCGTCGTCCAGACCGAGCTCGCGGCGGGGGTGTCCCAGGCGCGGTTCGTGAAGCCCGTGACCGCCGACGACGTGGCCGCCGCCATCGAGGCGGTCATCCTCAGCCCCCGACCGGAGACGTGGGTGCCCCGCTGGACCCAGGGGATGGTGCGCAGCACCCAGCTGCTCCCGCGCCGGGTCCAGGAGGCGATCTCGCGGCTCTTCCACGCCGACGCCATCCTGACCGGCGCCGACGCGGCAGCCCGCGCCGACTACGAGCAGCGGATCCGCCCGTGAAGGCCCTGGTCATCGGCACCGGCGGGCGCGAGCACGCGCTGGCCCGCGCGCTCTCCCTGGACCCCCAGGTCACCGAGGTGCATGCCGCGCCGGGCAACCCCGGGATCGCCGCCGTGGCGACGCTCCACGACGTCGACCCGATGAACGGCTCCGACGTCGCCGCGCTCGCGGAGAAGCTCGGCGTGGACCTGGTCGTCGTCGGTCCCGAGGCGCCGCTGGTCGCCGGGGTCGCGGACGCCGTGACCGAGCGCGGGATCGCATGCTTCGGTCCGTCGGCCGCCGCCGCCCAGCTGGAGGGATCCAAGGCGTTCGCCAAGGACGTGATGGCGGCCGCCGGCGTCCCTACGGCCGCGGCCCGGCTGTGCACCACGGCCGGCGAGGCCACCTCGGCGCTGGACGAGTTCGGCGCCCCCTACGTGGTCAAGGACGACGGGCTCGCCGCCGGCAAGGGCGTGGTCGTCACCTCCGACCGGGCCGCCGCCCTCGCGCACGCCGCAGCCTGCGACCGGGTGGTGATCGAGGAGTACCTCGACGGTCCCGAGGTGTCGCTCTTCGCGATCACCGACGGCTTCTGCGTCTACCCGCTCCAGCCCGCCCAGGACTTCAAGCGGATCCACGACGGCGACGAGGGCCCCAACACGGGCGGGATGGGGGCCTACACCCCGCTCCCGTGGGCGCCCGCCGACCTCGTCGACGAGGTGCTCACCACGGTGCTCCAGCCGACGGTCGACGAGATGGCCCGCCGCGGCACGCCGTTCCGGGGGCTGCTCTACGTCGGCCTCGCCCTCACCTCCCGCGGCGTCCGGGTCGTCGAGTTCAACGCCCGCTTCGGCGACCCCGAGACCCAGCCGCTCCTCGCGCTCCTCGAGTCGCCCCTGTCGCCGCTGCTGCTCGGGGCTGCCAACGGCGCGCTCGTCGACGTCCAGCCACCCGTGTTCCGGCCCGGCGCCGCCGTCGCCGTGGTGCTCGCCTCGGCCGGCTACCCCGAGTCGTCCTCGAAGGGGGACGTGATCACCGGTCTCGAGGCGGCGGAGGGGCTCGACGGGGTGCACGTGATCCACGCCGGGACGGCAGAGGTGGACGGCGACCTGGTCACCGCCGGCGGACGCGTCCTCGCCGTGGTCGGCACCGGTGCCGACGTCGGGGCCGCCCGGCAGGCGGCGTACTCGGGTGTCGACGTGATCGCGTTCGACGGAGCCCAGCACCGCACGGACATCGCGGCCGGGCACTAGGGTCTGCGGCGTGGCAGCACGCGAGAGGTGGATTGCCGAGGCCACCGACATCCTCGGCACGCCCGTCGACGAGGTCGTCCCCCTGGCGCGGAGCAAGCCGTCGAAGCCGGCGTGGCTCGTCAGCTCGATGGTGGTGGCCTTCTTCGTGGTCCTCCTGTACGAGTTCGGGATGGTGCCCGGCCCCCAGTTCCTGGAGTACTTCGTGGCTCCGACCGCGGTCGTGGCGTCGCTCGTGCTGGGGAGCGAGCAGCGCTTCGCAGCACAGACCCGCGAGGGTGGCATCTGGCTGCTGACCGGGACGCGGGTGAGTCCCCGCCCGCTGGCGCCGATCGGCCCGGTCGACCCGGAGCAGGTCAGTGCACCGGGCGGGATGTTCGGCAACACGTTCACGATCGCCGGCATCAAGCACCAGGTCGCCGTGCAGCAGAAGGCGCGCTTCCGGGGAATGGTCGAGAGCGCCAGCCGGCCACTCGCGGGCTGAGCGCCGGCGCCGGCGCGCCCGATGGTGGCTCCCGAGCCCCGGGCGGGGCGACATGTGCGCCCGGATGGGACAATCCGGCATGTGAGCGTCCCCAATGTCCTCGCCAACCGCTACGCCGGGGAGGACCTCGTCCACCTCTGGTCGCCGCAGCACAAGATCGTCCTCGAGCGGCAGCTGTGGATCGCGGTGCTCCGGGCCCAGCGCGACCTGGGCGTCGACGTTCCCGACGGCGTCATCGAGGCCTACGAGGACGTCGTCGCCCTGCAGGAGAAGGGGGTCGACCTCGAGTCGATCGCCGCCCGCGAGCGGGTCACCCGCCACGACGTGAAGGCGAGGATCGAGGAGTTCAGCGCGCTGGCCGGTCACGAGCACATCCACAAGGGGATGACCTCGCGCGACCTGACCGAGACCGTCGAGCAGCTCCAGGTCCTCTCCTCGCTGCGGCTGCTCCGCGACCGCACGGTCGCCGCGCTGGCCCGGCTCGCCCGGCTGGCGGCCGAGCACGAGACCACCGTCATGGCCGGCCGCTCGCACAACGTGGCCGCCCAGGCGACCACGCTCGGCAAGCGCTTCGCCACCGTCGCCGACGAGCTGCTGGCCGCGCTGGAGCGCGTGGAGGACCTGCTGAACCGCTACCCGCTGCGGGGCATCAAGGGGCCGATGGGCACCGCGCAGGACATGCTCGACCTGCTGGACGGCGACGAGACCAGGCTGGCCGACCTCGAGGAGCGGGTGGCCGCCCACCTGGGCTTCCGGCGGGTGCTCACCTCGGTGGGCCAGGTCTACCCCCGCTCGCTCGACTTCGACGTGGTGTCGTCACTGGTGCAGCTCGTGGCCGGGCCGGCCAACCTGGCCACCACGATCCGGCTGATGGCCGGCCACGAGCTGGTGACCGAGGGCTTCGTCGAGGGGCAGGTCGGCTCGTCGGCGATGCCGCACAAGATGAACACCCGGTCCTGCGAGCGGGTCAACGGCCTCGCGGTCGTGCTCCGCGGTTACCTGTCCATGGTCGGCGAGCTCACCGGTGACCAGTGGAACGAGGGCGACGTCTCCTGCTCGGTCGTACGACGCGTCGCGCTGCCCGACGCGTTCTTCGCCGCCGACGGGCTGTTCCAGACCTTCCTCACCGTGCTCGACGAGTTCGGCGCGTTCCCCGCGGTGATCCAGCGCGAGCTCGACCGCTACCTCCCCTTCCTGGCGACCACCAAGGTGCTGATGGCGGCCGTGCGCAACGGCGTCGGCCGGGAGACTGCGCACGAGGCGATCAAGGAGGCGGCCGTCGGGACCGCCCTCGACATGCGCGCCGGCGCCACCGACAACGACGTCCTCGCCCGGCTCGCCGCCGACGAGCGCCTCGGCCTGACCGCTGAGCAGCTCGACTCCCTCGTCGCCGAGCCGATCACGTTCACCGGAGCAGCCGTCGCCCAGACCCAGGCCGTGTGCCGCCGGGTCGGCGAGGTGGTCGGGCGCCACCCGGAAGCGGCGACGTACTCGCCGGGCGCGATCCTCTAGCCCCGGCCCGCGACGGGGCGCACCATCGAGGCATGGAGCTGCGGCTGGCCACCATGGCCGACCTGCCGACGCTGCGGACCGTCATGGACGCCGCGATCGCCGAGCTGCAGAAGGGCTTCCTGAGCGAGGAGCAGATCGAGTCCAGCCGGACGATCATGGGGCTGGACACCCAGCTGGTCGAGGACGGCACCTACTTCGTCGTCGAGCACGAGGGCGAGATCGTCGGGTGCGGCGGGTGGAGCCGACGGGCCACCCTCTACGGCAGCGACACGACCGCGGGCCGGGACGCCCACCTGCTCGACCCCGCCGGCGACGCAGCCCGGGTGCGGGCGATGTACACCCTGCCCCGGTGTGCCCGGCGCGGGGTCGGGCGGATGATCCTGGAGGCCTGCGAGGAAGCAGCGGCCGCCGAGGGCTTCACCCGGATGTCGTTGATGGCCACCCTGTCCGGGGTCCCGCTCTACACGAGGTACGGCTTCGTGGAGGTCGAGCGCGTGCCCGACGCCCGGACGTCGGGGAGGTCGGCGGGAGCACCGGTGCCCTGCATCAGGATGGAAGCACCGATCCGCCCGCGACCCGCAGGTCGCGCACGGCCATGACCATGGCCACCGCCAGCACGCCCAGGGCGGTGAACAGGGCCGCCTGCAGCGCATCGCCCGGCGGCGTCTCGACGAGCTGGTAGGACGTCATCAGCAGGGCCGCGCCGACGGCCGACCCGATCCTGGCCCCGGTCTGGAGGGCACCGCCGGCCGCGCCGCCCATCGCGGGCGGAACCTGGGCCAGGCTCAGCGTGAAGTTGGGGGAGATGACGCCACCACCGCCGAGACCGGCGAGGAGCAGGGTCGGCACCATCACCCACCAGAGCGCGTCCGGCGCCCGTCCGGGCACCAGGAGGGCTGCCGCGAGAACGCCGGTCATCATCACCGTGAGCGAGATGACCGTGACCCGCCGGCCCACGACGGACACCATGCGCCCGGCCAGCGTTGCGGTCAGCGCAGAGCCGAGCGCGAACGGCGTGATGAGGAGCCCGGCGGTCAGCGGCGAGAGTCCGAGCCCGTCCTGCAGGTAGACCGACAGGACCAGGAAGATCCCGGTGAACCCCGTGAAGTAGAGGGTCTGGATGGCCAGCCCGCCGGCGTAGCCCGGAGTACGCCGGAGCAGCCCGACGTCGAGGATCGGCGCCCCGCCGGCGCGTACGACGCGTCGCTCCCACTGCACGAAGCCGGCGAGGAACGCCGGAGCCAGGACCAGCAGGACCAGCGGCATCCGGGCGCCGCCCTCGAGGCTCACCAGCGGGAACAGCACGGCCAGCACCCCGAGCCCCAGCAGGGCGGCCCCCACCAGGTCGAGCCGGGTGTCGCGATCGGGCTGGGCTGCCGGACCGGGCACCATCCGGGCGATCGCGACCAGAGCGACGAGCCCGATCGGGACATTGACGAGGAAGAGCAGGCGCCACCCCTCGTCCTCTCCCGCCACCGCGAGGATCAGGCCGCCGAGGATCGGCCCGAGGCCGGAGGAGATCGAGACGGTCAGCCCGAAGAAGCCGAACGCGCGGCCCCGCTCGGCACCGCGGAACAGCTGCTGGATCAGGCCCGTGTTCTGCGGGGTGAGCAGTCCAGCCGTCGCGCCCTGGGCGAGCCTGGCCACGATGACCGTCTCGATGTTGGGCGCGAGTCCGACGGCCGCGCTGGACACGATGAAGCCGGAGAGGCCGATCAGCATCATCAGGCGACGCCCGACCGCGTCGCCGAGCCGCCCGCCGGCCACCAGCGTGAGACCGAAGGCCAGGGCGTAGCCGGACACCACCCACTGCACGGTGCCGGCCGTGGTGTCGAGCCCGGCGCGCATGGACGGGATCGCGACGTTCACGATCGTCACGTCCAGCAGTGACATGAACCCGACCAGGAGGGTGACGGCGAGGATCCGCCAGCGGCGAGGGTCGGGCTCGTCGATCACCACCACAGCATCCCCGAGCCTGGTCAGATCAGGTTGGATGGGGGCATGGCGAAGGCAGTCGACCTCAGGGTGACCGGCCTCGTGCAGGGGGTGTTCTTCCGCGCCGAGGCGCAGCAGGAGGCCTACCGGCTCGGGGTGTCCGGCTGGGTGCGGAACGAGCCGGACGGGTCCGTGGCAGCCCATGTCGAAGGTGATTCCGGCGCGGTCGACGCGATGGTGGCGTGGTGCAGGGAGGGTCCGAGGCGGGCCCGGGTGGCGGGTGTCGACGTACGCGACGCCGAGGTCACGGGCGCCCGGAGCTTCGACGTCGACTGACCAGGAAATGCAGCGGCGCCCGGCCAGAACGTGGCCGGGCG
>NZ_DASSXS010000004.1:0-2276 GCF_035703625.1 Nocardioides sp.
AGGCGCTCCGGCCGGTCACTGGCCGGTGCGGCCGTCGATGCACTCGCGCAGCAGGTCGAGATGGCCGCAGTGCCGGGCGTACTCCTCGATCATGTGCACCACGATGTCGCGCACCTCGGTCGGGTCCCCGTGGACGTCGACGAGTGCGTCGAGCTCGGTGCGCTCGAGCACGTCACGGGCATAGGCCACCTCGTCGCGCCAGAGCTTCCACGCCTCGGCGACGAACGCGTCGTCCACCGCCGCCACGTCGAGCTCGAAGCCCCCGTCCTCGTCCTGGAAGAGCCGCGCGACGTCCGTCCGGCCCTCGATCACGCGACGGAACCAGCTCTGCTCCACGCGCGCCATGTGCCGCACCATCCCGAGTGGCGACAGCGTCGACGGCGGGACCGACCGGGTGGCCAGCTGCTCGGCCGACAGCCCGTCGCACTTCAGCTCCAGCGTCGTCCGGTAGTGCTCCAGGTAGCCGACCAGACACTCCCGCTCGCCCCGGGGGGAGCCTGCCTGCGCTCGGGGATCCTGGTCGTCGGGCAGCCACATGTCGCTCATGGCGCCCAGCCAATCCGGTCGTGGAACGGCGAGGCAAGCGAATACCCTCCGCACATGCCTGCGGGGGAGCTTCTGCTGGTCACCGGCCCGCCGGCCGTCGGCAAGATGACCGTCGGCCGCGCGATCTGCGCGCGCTCCGACTTCCGGCTCTTCCACAACCACCACACGATCGAGCCGCTGCTGGAGATCTTCGGCTTCGGGACACCGCCCTTCCGGGTGCTCGACCGCGAGTTCCGGCGCCGCATCATCGAGGAGTCGGTGGCCGGCGACATCCGGCTGGTGTTCACGCTGGTGTGGGACCTCGAGAACCCGGAGTCCGCCGAGGGGGTCCGCTGGTTGCTGGCGCCGTACGTCGACGCGGGGCGGCGGGTCTCGGTGGTCGAGCTGTACGCCGACCTGGAGACCCGGCTGGCCCGCAACCACACCGATGAACGGCTGGCCGCCAAGCCGAGCAAGCGGGACCGGGAGTGGTCCGACGCCAACGTGCGCGAGCTCGAGCGGCACCGGATGAACACCGACCCCCGTGATCCTCAACCCGGCGACGACGTGATTGCCGACTTCCCCCACCTGCGTCTCGACAACACCGAGCTGACGCCGGACGAGGTCGCGGTGCAGGTGCTCGCCTGGCTGGAGCAGCTGTAACTGATTCGCCGTCGCCGGTCCCCGAGCCGTACCCTGTGGCCACAGGCGTTGGAGCCGTCATCAGCGGCGAGCCTCCGGAAGAACGGGTCCTGCCCACGCGGGAGGGCCTCAGTAGAACCGGACGGGTAGGCCCGTCACAGCCGTGAACGAAGCGGTCCGTCGCGAGACGGGCAAGCGAGGTGGTACCGCGGCAGCCCTGTCGTCCTCGTGGCCAGCACAGCCCGAGCACGACGTACCCGCAGGAGAGCCGCCCATGACCTATCCGAAGGTCTCCACCGGAGCCCATCGCGCCGTCAGCTCGACCCCGAACTTCCCGGAGATCGAGGAGCGGGTGCTGGCGTACTGGAAGGACGACGACACCTTCCGCGCCAGCGTCGAGCAGCGTGACGCCGGGCAGAACGGCGAGAACGAGTTCGTCTTCTACGACGGCCCGCCGTTCGCCAACGGGCTGCCGCACTACGGCCACCTGCTCACCGGCTACGTCAAGGACCTGATCCCGCGCTACCAGACCATGCGTGGGCGGCGGGTCGAGCGTCGCTTCGGCTGGGACACCCACGGGCTGCCCGCCGAGCTGGAGGCCATGCGACAGCTCGGCCTCAAGACCACCGAGGAGATCCTCGACCTGGGCATCGAGAAGTTCAACGACGCCTGCCGGGCCTCGGTGATGAGGTACACCTCCGAGTGGCGCGACTACGTCACCCGCCAGGCCCGCTGGGTCGACTTCGACCACGACTACCGGACCCTGAATCTCGACTACATGGAGTCGGTGATGTGGGCGTTCAAGCAGCTCTACGACAAGGGCCTGGTCTACGAGGGGTTCCGGGTCCTGCCGTACTGCTGGAACGACGAGACCCCGCTGTCCACGCACGAGCTGCGGATGGACGACGACGTCTACCAGAACCGTCAGGACCCGTCGGTCACCGTGGGCCTGCGGCTGGAGACCGGCGAGCTCGCGCTGGTGTGGACGACGACGCCGTGGACCCTCCCGGCCAACCTCGGGATCATGGTCGGTCCCGACATCGACTACGTCGTCGTCGAGTCCGACTTCACCGGGACGACCGAGCGCTACCTCATCGGCGAGGCACGCC
>NZ_DASSXS010000118.1:0-6700 GCF_035703625.1 Nocardioides sp.
GTCGTGGTGCCCGAAGGCCTGGACGAAGGCGACCACCTCGAGGGCTCCGCCCGCCTCGTCGAACACCGGGACCGTCACGCAGAGGTCCGGCAGGTGGCCGATCCCGCCCTCGGACCGGTAGACGTCATTGTGGAAGAACACGTCGCCCGGGCGCATCTGGTCGAGTGGGAAGTCGCGGGCGACCGGATGCACCAGGGCGCTGTACGACCGGCCGGTGAGCTTGCGGAGCAGCCGGTCGTGGATGCCGGCGCGGAAGTCGTGCGCGTCGCGGATCATCGGACTGCGGGAGGTGCGCGCGATGGCGGTCTCGACCTCCATCTCCACGCTGGCCAGGGAGCCCTGGACGAACTCGACCAGGACCGGGTCGGCGCCTGCACCGGCGTCGTCGGTCAGGAAGCCGAACGGGAAGTCGGTCGGGACGCGTCTGCTCATGCCTGCCTCGTCACGATCAGGTTCAGGTGCTCGTCGACCCGGGCGGTGAAGCCGGGGTGCAGCGGCACCGTCGAGCCGAACTCCTCGATGATGGCCGGGCCGTCGACGGTGGCCCCCGGCGCCAGGTCGGGTCGCCACAGCACCGCCGTGTCGACGTACCCGTCGGTGGCGTCGAAGCAGACCGGCCTCCCGCCGACCCGCCCGAAAGCGGGCGAGCTTGCGAGCCCGCCATCCGGCTTGTCGGGCGGGTCGGCGTCGTGCGCGTCAGTTTCGGGCGGGTCGGTGTGCCTGCGGATCTCCGGGCGCTTGATCGGGCCGATGCCGGTGACCCGGAGGTTCACCCACTCGACCGGCTGGGAGCCGTCACCGGCGAAGTCGTAGCCGTAGAGCGCTCGGTGCTCGGCATGGAACGCGGCGGCCACGGAGGCGATCGCGTCCGCGTCGAGGGGACCGTCGGGCACCGGCACCCGCACCTCGAAGGCCTGGCCGAAGTAGCGCAGGTCCGCGGTGCGCACCAGCCGGTGCTGGTCGTCGGCGAATCCCTCGCGGCTCAGCGCGGCGTGCGCCTGGGCGGCCAGGTCGTCGTAGAGGCCCGAGACGGCGTCGGCGTCGAGGGTGTCGGCGAAGGCGACGTGGGTGCGGACGTAGTCGTTGCGCACGTCGACGGTGAGCAGGCCGAACGCGGAGACGTTGCCGGGGTTGGGCGGGACGAGGACGGTGCGGATGCCGAGCACGTCCATCAGGCGGCACAGCAGCAGCGAGCCAGAGCCGCCGAAGGTCGTCAGGGTGAAGTCGCGGACGTCCAGGCCGCGCTTGACCGTGACCTGACGCAGCGCGTTGGCCTGGTTCCAGGCAGAGATCTCCAGGACGCCGACGGCGCACGCCTCGGAGGTGAGCCCCAGCTCCTTGGCCAGGGCCTCGACCCCCGCGCGAGCGGCGTCGACGTCGAGCGGGATCTCCCCGCCGAGCAGGTGTGGCGGGATCCGGCCGAGGACGGCGTGGGCGTCGGTGACCGTCACGTCGGTGCCGCCCTGCGCGTAGCACAGCGGGCCCGGATCGGCGCCGGCCGAGTGGGGGCCGACCTTGAGCGTGCCCTCGGGCGACACCCAGGCGATCGAGCCTCCGCCGGCGCCGACGGTGACCACGTCGATCATCGGGATCTTGGAGGGGAAGGCGCCGACGCTGCCCTCGGTCGTGAGGGTCGGCTCCCCGTCGATGACCACGCTCACGTCGGTGGAGGTTCCCCCGCCGTCGCTGGTCAGCACCCGGTCGAAGCCCGCGACCTGCGCGATCATCGCCGCGCCCAGCGCCCCGGCGGCCGGTCCGCTGAGCACCGTGGTGATCGGCTGGTTCACCACCTCGTCGGCCGACAGCACGCCGCCGTTGGACTTCATCACGTAGAAGGGCACCGGGTCCCCCTCGACCGCCAGTGAGCCCAGGCGCGACCTGATGTTGCCGACGTACGCCGACAGCCGTGGCTTCACGGCCGCGTCGACCAGGGTCGTCATCGCGCGTTCGTACTCGCGGTACTCGGGCAGCACCTCGCTGCTCAGGCTGACCACGGCGTGCGGGTGCTCCTCGGCGAGGACGGCGCGCATCGCGAGCTCGTGCGCGGGGTCGGCGTAGGCGTGCAGGAAGCAGACCCCCAGGGTGTCGACGCCCTGGTCGCGGAACCAGCGCGCGACCTCGCGGGCGCCGGCCTCGTCGAACGGGCGCACCTCCGCGCCGGTGAAGTCGAGCCGGCCGCCGACCCCCTTGACGAGGTGGCGCGGGACGATGCGGTCCGGCTTCACCCAGAAGTACGAGTTGCCGTAGCCGTCGGGCACCGACTGGCGGGCGATCTCCAGCATCGCCTCATAGCCCTCGGTGGTGACGAAGCCCAGCCGCCCGACCTTGCCCTCCAGCAGCTGGTTGGTGGCAACCGTGGTGCCGTGGCTGATGGCGGTGACCGCGTCGCCCCCGGCTCCGAGCTGCTCGAGGATCCGGTCGATCCCGGTCATGAACCCGTCGGCCGGGTTCGCGGGGGTCGAGGGGGTCTTGGTGGTGACCAGCTCCCCGCTCGTCTCGTCCAGGGCCACGACGTCGGTGAAGGTGCCACCGGTGTCGATCCCGATCCGGACCCGTCGCATCGCCATGCAGCGATTCAATCGGTCAGCCGCGACGCGGGCCACCCCACAAGTTGCCGACCGGACCTCGGTTCGTTGGCACCACCTGCCACGACGCTAGGGTGCCGCCATGTCTTCCCGACTCTCTCGAGCCGCCGTGCTGCGCCGCCTGGGCTTCGACGTGACCCGGCTCGGTCCGGGTTCGGCAGTGGTCGCGCGCCCCGGCGTCCGGGTCAACGTGGACCGGGTGGATCCCGACTCGTGGGTGGTCCACCACCAGCACGGACGCCGACAGGTCGGCCGGGAGCAGAAGGCACTGGCCGACTACATCGCGCGCCAGCACATGTCGTGGCTGCTGCGCCAGCTCGACATCAACTGCGTCCTCGACGTCGGGGCCAACGTGGGGCAGTACGCCCAGCGCTTGCGCCGCGGTGGCTACACCGGACGGATCGTCTCCTTCGAGCCGGTGCCGGCCATCGCGGAGCAGCTGCGGGAAACCGCCCGGGACGACCCCGAGTGGGTGGTGTTCGAGTGCGCGCTGGGGGACGCGGACGAGGAGACCGAGATCAACGTCCGTCCCGGCGCGATGAGCTCCCTGCTCCCCTCCAGCGACTTCGGGAAGAGCTGGCATGGCCGGCTCCGCGAGGGCGAGGCCCAGAAGATCAGCGTGCGTCGTCTCGACGGGCTCTTCGACGAGGCCATCGAGGGGATCCGCGACCCTCGCGTCTACCTCAAGCTCGACACGCAGGGCTACGACATGCAGGCCTTCGCGGGGGCCGGGGACCGCCTGTCCGAGATCGTCGGGATGCAGTCGGAGGTGGCCTGCGTCCCGATCTACGACGACATGCCGCGGCTGCCGGACCAGATCGCTGCCTACGAGTCCGCCGGCTTCGAGATCACCGGCATGTTCCCCGTGACCCGGCACCGCGCGACGATGCGCGTGATCGAGTTCGACGTGACGATGGTGCGGACGGAGGCCGTGGGTCGGGCCGGAGCGCCCGACAGCGACCACTGACGCGTCCGCGGCTGCCCGGCGATCAGAGGTCAGGCGGCCGCTCGTTGTAGACGCCGGCCGGCTCCTGGCCGGTGATGCTCCCGATCGCCGCCATGATCTCGTCGGTGGCCTCCCGGCGGGCCCGCCCGGATGGTACGCCGTCGTACCGGCCGGCGAAGTCGAGCGGCTCACCGAAGGTGACCGTGACGTCGGCCAGCCGGGGCAGCCTCGCCCCGACCGGCTGGATGTGCTCGGTCCCGGCCAGCCCCACAGGCACCACGGGGACACGGGCGGTCAGCGCGAGATGGGCGACGCCGGTGCGTCCCCGATAGAGCCGCCCGTCGCGGGAGCGGGTGCCCTCGGGGTAGATGCCGAACGCCTCGCCCCTGCCCAGCACCTCCAGCGCGGTGTCGAGGCTGGCGATGGCGGCCTTGGTGTCGTCGCGATCGACCGGCAGCATCCCGAGCCCCTCGAACCAGGCCCGCTGGGCGGCCCCCTTGACGCCGGAGCCGGTGAAGTAGTCGGACTTGGCCAGGAACACCACCTTGCGCGGCACCACGCAGGGGATGACGACGCTGTCGACGAAGCTGAGGTGGTTGCTGGCCAGGATCACCCCTCCGGTGTCGGGGACGTGCTCGAGCCCGGTGACCGTCGGACGCCAGACCGTCCTGGCGACGGGAGGGACCAGTGTGTGCATGACCGTGTAGAGCACGGGGCCATTGTGCCGTGGCGCCGGCCGATGCTTCGCGGGGCGGTCCGGAGCGCGGGCACGGCCGGACCACCCGGCCGGAAATAAGGTGAAGGGCCCTTGGAGGTATGAGCTTCAAGGGCCCTTCGGTTTGACCGGTTCAGGTGACGCTCCCGGCCGATCCAGTCGGGCTCCCGACGACCCCGGCGGCCTCGTCACCCAGCCACCGCGACGAGCAGAACTCGTCGTACGGATCCTCGTCTTCCGACCGATCCCGCTCTCCCCGGAGGGAGTGCGTGGGAGAAGTTCTATGCCCCGACAACCCATCCCCGCAAGGGTTTCGTTCACATTCCTCTGGTTCCGGCGTGTCCCCCACAGGTACGCGGGGAGTCCTCCACAGTTCGCGGCCCGATCTCCACAGCGTGTGGAAAGTCTTGTGGAACGGTCGTCATTCATGCCAGACCCCCGCACCTGCAGATGTCCTCAAGCCGGGGGCAGCGGCCCCCGGGCCGACCTACACTCCGGCCATGGCGTGGGGGGACGCGGGAGACACCGTCGCGGCCACAAGCCCCGGCGAGGGGCGGGCCGCGCGGGTGTCGACGCCCGCCCTGACCGCGATCGCCGCCGTCGTCGGCCTGGTCGCCACGATGGCCATCCTGACCACGCCCTTCCTGCTGTTCGGGTACCGGAACCCGTCGCTCCACCTGGCGCTGGACTCCGTGGACGCGTGCATCGCGGTGCTGCTCGCCTACCTCCTGTTCGGACGGTTCAGCCGGAGCCGCAGGCTGCAGGACGCCTTGCTCGCCGAGGGGCTGGCCATGCTGGCGATGGCCAGCGTCGCGACCGGCCTGGCCGGCGCCGCTCTCGACGTCCAGCCCTACACGCTGGAGGCCTGGGCGCCCCTGTCCCTGCGGCTGATCGGGGCGCTCCTGATCGGGGCGGCCGGACTCGTGGGCGACCGCGAGGTCACCGAGCTGCGGCGGAGCCCGGCGGTCCTGGGACCGCTGGTCCTCGCCGGCGTCGTCATGGGGGTCCTGGTGGCCTTCCACGCCTCGCTCCCGGTCGCCGTCGCGGAGACCATGCCCGCCTCGGCCGCGCACCCCGTGGTCACCGGGCACCCGCTGCTGGTCGCTGCCCAGGCCGTCGGCGCAGCGAGCTTCGTCGTCGCGGCCGCCGGCTTCAGCATGCAGTCGAGCGGGCACGACGTCCTGTTGCGCTGGGTGGGTCCGGCCTGCGTGCTGGGCGCGTTCTCCCGGCTCCACTACGTCCTGTTCCCGTCCATCTACAGCGGCTGGATCTACACCGGCGACCTGCTCCGAACCGCGTGCTACCTGCTGCTGCTCGTCGGCGCGGCGCTCGAGATCGGCAGCTACTGGCGCAGCCAGGCGCGGCTCGCCGTCCTCGACGACCGCAGGCGCCTGGCCCGCGAGCTCCACGACGGCGTCGTCCAGGAGCTCAGCTACATCCGGTCGGAGGCACACCTGATCACCGACGAGGACGGCGTCCGGGCACGCATCGTCGACTCCGTCGACCGCGCGACCGACGAGGCGCGGGCGGCGATCGACACCCTCGGCAGCGAGGGCGACGCGCCGCTGGGGCTGCTGCTGCACGGCGCGGCCCGGCAGGTCGCCGAGCGGTACGGGCGCCAGGTGGTCGTGGACCTCGACGTCTCGATCGACGCGACCCCGGAACAGGGCCACGACCTCGTGCGGATCACCCGGGAGGCGGTGTCCAACGCGATCCGCCACGGCCGGGCCAGAAACATCGGCATCGGCCTGCTGCGTGACCGCGGGGGGCTTCGGCTCGTTGTGCACGATGACGGCCGAGGCTTCGACCCCGGCGACTCCCAGAGCACGGGGTACGGAATGACCAGCATGCGTGAGCGGGCGGAGAACCTGCCCGGCACCCTCCGGGTCAGCTCGACGCCCGGCCGGGGCGCGACGGTGGTGGTCGAGTGGTGAGCGAGCGACGGCTCGGCGTGGTGCTCGCCGACGACCACACCAGGATGCGGGGGCGGGTCCGGACGGCGCTCGAGGCAGACGGCTGGGACGTCCGCGGCGAAGCGGCCACCGCGGACGAGGCGATCGCGGTGTCGGCGGAGCACCGGCCCGACGCCGTTCTGCTCGACATCCACATGCCCGGCAGCGGCGTCCGCGCCGCCCGGGCCATCAGCTCGAACCTCCCCGGGACCGCCGTGGTGATGCTGACCCAGTCGTCCGACGACGCCGACCTCTTCGACTCCCTGCGCGCCGGCGCGCGGGGTTACCTGCTCAAGGGGGGCGACCCGCGCCAGCTCGGACCGGCGTTGCGCCGGGTGCTCGACGGCGAGGCCGCGATGGACCCCCGCCTCGTGGCCCGGATCCTCGACGAGTTCCGGGCTCCGGCGAAGCAGATGTTCCGGCGCGGCTCTCCGGCCGCCTCCAAGCTCAGCGTGCGTGAGTGGGAGGTCATGGAGCTGCTCGCGGACGGCGCGACGACCGA
>NZ_DASSXS010000287.1:0-16545 GCF_035703625.1 Nocardioides sp.
CCGGTGAGCCAGCCGGTGGTGCTCAGCGGGGAGTGCGGGCAGCGCTCGCCCATGCGGGCCGGGTCGAGGTTGGTCCCGTAGGCGGCGTACAGCGTCACGGCTAGAGATTAGCGAGGGTGGCGGTCCCGTTAGGCTGATCTCGTGAGCGATTCCCCCAAGACAAATTCACACTTCGACGTCCTCGTCCTCGGCGCCGGCCCCGGTGGCTACGTCGCCGCCATCCGCGCCGCCCAGCTCGGCAAGTCCGTCGCCGTGGTCGAGGAGAAGTACTGGGGCGGTGTGTGCCTCAACGTCGGCTGCATCCCGTCCAAGGCGCTGCTGCGCAACGCCGAGCTGGCGCACATCATCACCCACGAGAAGAAGACGTTCGGGATCGAGGGCGACGCCACCATGGCCTTCGCCCCCACCCACCAGCGCAGCCGCAAGGTGGCCGAGGCCAGCGCCAAGGGCGTCCACTACCTGATGAAGAAGAACAAGATCACCGAGATCGAGGGCTGGGGCACCCTCACCTCGCCGACCGGGATCGACGTCAGGAACGGCGACGAGACGACGTCGTACACCTTCGACAACCTGATCCTCGCCACCGGCGCCAAGACCCGCCTGGTCCCCGGCACCGAGCTCAGCGAGCGGGTGGTCACCTACGAGGAGCAGATCCTCACCGAGGAGCTGCCCGGATCGATCGTGATCGCCGGGTCGGGTGCCATCGGGGTCGAGTTCGCCTACGTCCTGGTCAACTTCGGCGTCGACGTGACGATCGTGGAGTTCCTCGACCGGATGGTCCCGACCGAGGACCCGGACGTCTCCAAGGAGCTGCTCAAGCAGTACAAGAAGCTCGGCGTGAAGGTCATGCTCAACACCAAGGTCGAGAAGATCGACGACTCCGGCGACCAGGTCAAGGTGATCGTCAGCAAGGACGGCGAGGAGCAGACCCTCGAGACCGACAAGGTCCTGCAGGCGATCGGCTTCGCGCCCCGGATCGAGGGGTTCGGCCTGGAGGAGATCGGCGTCGAGACCGAGCGGGGAGCCGTCGTGGTCGACGGCCGCGGCCGCACCAACGTCGACAACGTCTATGCGATCGGCGACGTCACCGGCAAGCTGATGCTGGCCCACACCGCCGAGGCCATGGGCGTCGTGGCCGCCGAGACGATCGCCGACGCGGAGACGGTCGAGATCAACTTCGACATGATCCCGCGGGCCACGTTCTGCCAGCCCCAGATCGCGTCGTTCGGCTACACCGAGGAGCAGGCGAAGGAGAAGGGGTACGACGTCAAGGTCGCGACCTTCCCGTTCTCGGCCAACGGCAAGGCCCGGGGCATGGCCGACGGGGTCGGCTTCGTCAAGATCGTGGCCGACGCCGAGTACCACGAGATCGTCGGCGCCCACATGATCGGGCCCGAGGTGACCGAGCTGCTGCCGGCGCTGACCCTCGCCCAGCAGTGGGACCTCACCGCCGACGAGGTCGCCCGCAACGTGTTCGCCCACCCGACGCTGAGCGAGGCGATGAAGGAAGCCGTGGAGGGCATCGCCGGGCACATGATCAACCTCTGACCGAAGCGTGAGAGCGCGGCGGCCCGACACACGAAAGCGAACCGTGAGGTTGCGCTCGATCTGCGAGGTCAGCAAATGAGCGAGAGTACGGAAAGAGTCGTCATCATCGGCGGCGGACCGGGCGGCTACGAGGCGGCACTGGTCGCCGCCCAGCTGGGCGCCGCG
Organism: Nocardioides sp.; assembly: GCF_035703625.1. Taxonomy (GTDB): domain Bacteria; phylum Actinomycetota; class Actinomycetes; order Propionibacteriales; family Nocardioidaceae; genus Nocardioides. The sequence continues at coordinate 1,714 of NZ_DASSXS010000287.1, forward strand.
GTGACCGTCGTCGACAGCGACGGCATCGGCGGCTCGGCCGTGCTCACCGACTGCGTCCCGAGCAAGACCCTCATCGCCACCGCCGAGCTGATGACCGACCTCGCCGGAGCGGCCGAGCTCGGTCTCAGCTTCACCGACCACGAGGGCGACGACGCCCAGTCGCTGCACGTCGACCTGGCCAGGGTCAATGCGCGGGTGCAGCAGCTCGCCGCCGACCAGTCCGTCGACATCGGACGCCGTCTCGACCGCGAGGGAGTCAAGGTGGTCCGCGGCCGGGGCCGGCTCGACGGTGCCGGGGACGCCGGGGGCGTGCGGCGGGTGGCCGTGACCGGCGACGACGGAGACCAGACCCTCGAGGCCGACGCCGTCCTGATCGCCACCGGGGCCGCGCCCCGCACCCTGGAGACCGCCCGGCCCGACGGCGAGCGGATCCTCACCTGGGAGCAGGTCTACGACCTCACGGAGGTGCCGCGCAAGCTGATCGTCGTCGGGTCGGGCGTCACCGGCGCCGAGTTCGCCAGCGCCTACCTCGCCCTCGGCGTCGACGTCACCCTGGTCTCCAGCCGGGACCGGGTCCTTCCCGGCGAGGACGCCGACGCCGCCCGGGTGCTCGAGGACGTGCTCACCCGCAACGGCATGGAGGTGCTGTCCCAGTCGCGCATGGAGTCGGTGACCCGCGACGGTGACGAGGTGAAGGTGGCGCTCACCGACGGCCGCACCGTCACCGGCTCCCACTGCATCCTCGCGCTCGGTTCGGTTCCCAACACCGGGGGACTGGGCCTGGAGGAGGCCGGCGTGGTCACCGACGAGGCCGGCTTCGTCAAGGTCGACCGGGTCTCCCGGACCTCGGCCCGGGGCGTGTACGCCGCCGGCGACTGCACCGGGGTGCTCATGCTCGCCTCCGTGGCCGCGATGCAGGGCCGGATCGCGATGTGGCACTTCCTCGGCGACGCCGTACGCCCGCTGGACCAGAAGATGGTCTCCTCGAATGTGTTCACCGCCCCGGAGATCGCCACGGTGGGCTGGTCGCAGAAGGACGTCGACGAGGGCGACATGCAGGCCGAGGTGGTCACCCTTCCGCTCTCGGGCAACGCGCGCGCGAAGATGCAGGGGATCCACGACGGCTTCGTGAAGCTCTTCTGCCGGCCCGGCACCGGCATCGTGGTCGGCGGGGTGGTCGTGGGGCCCCGGGCCAGCGAGCTGATCCACCCGATCGCGATCGCGGTCACCGAGTCGCTGACCGCCGACCAGCTGGCGCAGGTGTTCACGGTCTACCCCTCGATCAGCGGGTCCATCGCCGAGGCGGCGAGGCGGCTGCACCGGGTCTGACGGAGCTAGTCCCCGCCTCCGCCTCCGCCGCCGTCGCCTCCACCGCCTCCACCGCCGACGTCTCCACTGCCGTCGAAGAGTCCGCCGTGGCCCCCGCCGCCGCCGTACCCCGTGTAGTCGTGGCCGCCGATCATGCCGCCACCGTCCCAGGCTCCCGGGTCGCTCCAGGCAGACCAGTCGCCCGGTCCGGAGACGACTGCTCCGCCGTACATCCCGGTCAGCCGGTCGGCCTGCAGCCGCCCGGTCTCGACCGCCGCCCCGTAGTAGCCCGACGCGTAGCTCTCGTAGGCCGGGCCGGACATGAACCACGGCACCCGACGGTTGCCGAGCCGCACCAGCCGGATCTCGGGTGCCAGGCCCTCCTCGAGCCGGTGCGCGTCCATGAGGCAGACCTGGATCTCGCGCTCGACCCCACCGGGCGGCGCCCACATGACCTCCGTGCGGGCGGGGCCGTGGTTGGGGTTGAAGAAGCATGGCGGCCGCCGGTCCGGGAGCGGCGCGCCGTCGCGGCGGGCCAGCAGGCAGGCCTGCGCGTAGCGCCCGTCCTCGAGCGTGCTGGTGACCGCCCGGACCTCGTCGGACGCTGCCACCGACCGCACCAGGTCCTTGGCCCGCTCGTAGGAGTCGAGCGCCTGCTGGTAGTCCCGACGCATGTCGTCGTCCAGCGCGGTGGTGAGGGTCTCGAAGTGCAGCTCGGTCAGCTCCTCGCCGAACAGCGTGACGTCCTCGTCGGCCGCCCTGCGGCTCAGCCGGAGCTGGTCGGACGCCTGGAGGGCCTGCTCGCGACGAGTGCCGAGCGACCGGCGGGCAGCCCGGCCCCCGATGGCCAGCACGACGAGCCCGGCGAGGGCCAGCAGCCACTCCACCGGCTCAGCCTAGGCGTGAAGCGGGGAGCCGGCCCGATAACTACCGATCTGTAGTTCACCCGGTTCGATTGCGGGGCCGCGCCAGGCGTGTTCCGATTTCCCTTGGATCACATCTGTCCCAGTCGTCACAGCCGCCCGAGGGGTCCCGCCATGCGCACCAGCCGCGCCGTCCACGTGGGCGTGCTCGCCTGCGTCGTACCCCTGCTGCTCACCGGCCTCGCCGCACCCGCCACCGCCGTCGACAGCTGGCCGGTGCCGCGACAGGCATGGATCACCATCAAGGGGCACGGCTACGGGCACGGCCACGGCATGTCGCAGTACGGCGCCGAGGGCGCGGCCCGACAGGGCCTCTCCTACCGACGCATCGCGAACTTCTACTACCCCGGGACGTCGTGGGGAACGGCCCGGGGGCGGGTGCAGGTCGAGATCTCTGCGGACACCACCGACGACCTCGTCGTGGTCGCCCGCACGGGGCTGCGGGTCCGCGACTCCGGGACGGGCACGGTGACCCGCCTCCCCGACAACGGCGCGACCCGGTGGCGGATCATGGTCGACCCCGCCGGCCAGGACCGCGTCACCTACCTCACCGATCGCTGGCGGGCTTGGCGCGGGCTCGAGGGCGAGGGGACGTTCTCGGCCGGGGGCGCGCCGATCGCCCTGGTCACGCCGAGCGGGGTGCGTCGCTACCGCGGCCGGCTCTCGGCCGTGGCCCCCGGCGCCGGGAGCCAGGCCCGCGACACGATCAACAGGCTCAGCCTCGACCACTACCTCAAGGGAGTCGTGCCGCTCGAGATGCCCGCCTCCTGGAGCCCGGCCGCCGTGCAGGCCCAGGCCGTCGCGGCGCGCACCTACGCGGCGTACGAGCGGGCCCACCGGACCTCGCCGCTGTGCGACACCACCTCCTGCCAGGTCTACGGCGGCGTCGACGCCGAGCACCCGGCCTCCAACGCCGCGGTCGCCGCGACCGCCCACGAGGTGCTGCTCCACCGGGGCGAGCCCGCCTTCACCCAGTTCGCCTCCAGCAGCGGCGGCTGGACCGCCGCCGGGTCGGTGCCCTACCTCCCCGCCCAGCGCGACCCGTACGACGGCTGGGCCGGCAACCCGGTCCACTCCTGGTCGGTGCGCGTCAGCGACGCGCTGCTGGAGTCGCGGTGGCCGGCCGTGGGCAACCTGACCAGGATCGTGGTCGATGCGCGCGACGGGAACGGCGACTGGGGCGGTCGCGTCGGCTCGGCCACCCTCGTCGGCGGCAAGGGCCGGGTGAGGGTCAGCGGCGACACGCTGCGTTCGGTCCTGGGACTCCGCTCCACCTGGGTTACGTTCGTGGTGAGGAAGCGCGGCTGAGCCGCAACCCGCGACGGCATCCGGAGGTCCACCGCGGTGAATCCGGTTCGAATCACGGTGTCCGCCCTGCTCCTGCTGGCCGGCCTTGCTGCCGGCGCCCCCGCAGCCCAGGTCCAGGCCGCCGTACCCACCTGCGCCGGTGAGCCGGCGACGCTGGTCGGCACCTCACGGTCCGACGAGCTCGTCGGTACCCGCGGCCACGACGTCATCGTCGCCCTGGCCGGCGACGACGTCGTCGACGCCCGGGCCGGGCGCGACCTGATCTGCGGTGGCGCCGATGCCGACGAGCTCCGCGGCGGTGGAGGGAACGACCTCCTCCGCGGCGACGGTGACCGGCTGGGCCGCGACGTCACCGGCACCTTCCTCGTCGGCGACGTTCTCATCGGGGGCCCCGGTGCCGACGAGCTCGTGGGCGGGTTCGACGACCGGTCCGCCCAGACCCGGCGGCAGCCCGACACGCTGTCGTGGGAGGACTCGCCGCAGGGAGTCGTCGTGGACCTCAGTACCGGGACCGCCGCCGGGCTCGGCGGCGACACGATCCGGGCCTCGAAGCGCCTCGGCGTCCGGGGGTCGCCGTACGTCGACCAGATCACCGGCTCGCCTCGCCCCGACGTGATCTCGGGCGACGCCGGCGACGACCGGATCCGGGCCGGCGACGGGGACGACACGGTCTTCACCGAGCTCGCCTCGATCGCGGCCGGGACCATCGGCGACGACGATCTGGTCGAGGCGGGTCCGGGCGCGGATCTGGTGAGCAGCCAGGCCGGCCGGGACCGCGTCGTGGCAGGTGCGGGCAACGACTTCGTCGAGGCCTACAGTCCGTCCCCGACCGTGGTGCTCGCCGGCGGAGGGAACGACCGGGTCTCGCAGCGGCTGGTCGACGCCCCCGGCGCGGGGAGCGACGGAGGCGCCGGCACCGACCTGGTCTCCCTCTACGGCGAGCTCCTCGAGGGTCGGTCGCCGCGCCTCGAGGTCACCGTGGACCTCCGCTCCGGCAGCACCTCGGCCGACGACGGGCGGGCCGCCGCGGGCCAGATCGGTGGCTACGAGCAGCATCGGCTCATCGGGAACCTGTCCTGGGCGTTCTACGGCACCACCGATACCGACCGGGTGTGGGCGATCACCGGTGGACCGCTGCGCGCCTGGACCTACGCGGGCGACGACTCGGTCACCGCGACGGACCGGGTCGACTACGTCAACGCCGGTGCGGGGACCGACGTCGTGTGGGGCCGCGACGGTGCCGACACCTGCCGCAGCGCGGAGCGCGGGACGTGCTGACCGCGTGATCGTTTTCGGGCGCTGACTACCGTCGCTGGGGTGAGAACGAGGACGGCCGGCGCGCTTGTCGTGGCCGCGGGAGTGGCGGCCACCCTGGTCGTGGTCGTGGGGGCGGGCCAGCCCCGTACCTCCTCGCCGGCCCCGTCGTCCCAGCCGGTCGACTACGTCGCCCTCGGCGACTCGTTCAGCGCGGGTCCGCTGGTGCCGGACGCGCGCTCCGACCCGCCCGGCTGCTTCCGGTCGACCAACAACTACCCGGCCTTCCTCGCGGGGTACCTGGGCGTGCGGAGCTACCGCGACGTGACGTGCTCGGGGGCCGGGACCCGGGACCTCCGCCGGCCGCAGCAGCTGGCGTTCGGCCAGCGGACCCCGCCCCAGGTCGAGGCCCTCTCCGCCGGCACCGACCTGGTCACGGTGGGCATCGGCGGCAACGACTTCGGGTTGTTCGGCTCCATCGTCGAGACCTGCGTCTCGCTCCGGGACCGGGAACCGGGCGGGGCACCGTGCCGACGCGCCTTCACCAGCCGGATCGACGGCCGACCCGTCGACATCAAGGCACGCGACGCCCGCCGGATCGAGGACCGGGTCACCCTCGTGCTCCGCGCCGTGACCCGGCGCGCGCCCGAGGCCGACGTGTACCTCGTGGGCTACCCGCGACTGCTCCCGGAGCGGGGGAGGTGCGCCGCCGTGCCGTTCGCTGCCGGTGACTACGCCTGGGGTCGCCGGATCGAGCGGCTGCTCGACACCTCGCTGAGCGGGGCGGCCGAGCGCACCAGCGCGACGTACGTCGACCTGCACACCGCCTCCCGGGGTCACGACGCGTGCGCGGGAGCCCGGGCCTGGCTCAACGGGAGCCAGACCTTCTTCGGGCTGGCCGCGGGGTTCCACCCGTTCCAGCAGGGCATGCGCGGGATGGCGCACGAGGTCTACACCGCGATCACGGGGGAGCATCCGCCGGTCGACGCGGCGGCGGACCCGCCCCCGGGATCCGTGGTGCGGAACCCGCGCTGAGGGAGGGGACGCGTTCGATGCGGGTGCACTCATCCGCCGAGTCGAGTGCGAGCCGCGTCGACGTACACGGACGGACCCATTGGGTCCTCAGCGGCTCCACTCACGCGTGGACGGGAGTCGATCAGGGACAATAGGTACGTCCGACTGCGTGCACGTGCGTGCCGCGATCCGCTCGGTCGTGCCGGACGGCCTGAGCCCGCACCGCTGAATCGATCACGTGGCTCGGAGGTGGCTGGGACGATGGCATCTCACGACCGATGATCGCCGGACCGGGGGTCGGGCGGAACGCGATGGTGTTTCCGCGCCGTGTTGGTCCGTACGCCGGGTACCGAGTCGCGGGAGGCTGACACCATGCGCAAACTGATCTTCGGCATGAACGTGACCCTGGACGGCTACATCGCCGCTCCCGGCGACGACATCAGCTGGGGCGGACCGGTGGAGGAGGTGTTCCTCTTCTGGTGTGAGCAGATGCGGACCATCAGCATGTCGCTGTACGGGCGCAAGCTGTGGGAGACCATGAGCTCCCACTGGCCGACCGCCGACCAGCAGCCCGGTGCCACACCCGCCGAGATCGACTTCGCGCGCAGCTGGCGGGACACCCCGAAGGTCGTGTTCTCCTCGACGCTCGACAAGGTCGACGGGAACGCCCGCCTCGTGACCGGTGACGCGGTCGCCGAGATCACCCGGCTCAAGGCCGAAGACGGTGGCCCGATGGAGATCGCCGGCGCCACCCTCGCCGCGGCGGCCATGCGGGCCGGGCTGATCGACGAGTACCTGATCGTCACCTACCCAGTGCTGGTGGGCGGCGGCACGCCGTTCTTCACGGCCCTGGACGACTGGGTGGACCTGAACCTGGTGGAGACCCGGGCGTTTCCCGACGGCGTTCTCCTGACCAGGTACGAGACGAGGCGCTGAATCCCCGCACCTCGGATTCGGCGCGGGGTCGGCACCACCCCAGGATGGGGATCCGGCCGCACGTCCGCAGAGGGTGGCCTAGCTGCCGGTCCCCACCGGGTGCTCGGCGGCTGGGTTCCGGCGCGCCGTCCCCCGGTTGAGCGCGAGGTGCCCGCCCAGGAAGCCTGCGCCCGCCACGACCACGTTGCCCGCGAGGCCGAGCCTCGTCGCGCCGGCGTACCGGCCACGCATGCGAGCGACGAGCGAGCCGAGGAAGAGGAAGGTGGCGATGTCGGTGCCCAGCGCGTGGACCGCCCCGATGCGCCGCTCGGTGCCCGACATCTCGGCCCAGTCGCCGGTGCCCGCGATGGCGGTCGGTCCGGCCGCTGCCAGCCCCGCGCCGGCCAGGAGGGTCGCGGCGCCGCGTGCTCCGGTCCCGCCGGCGAGGTCGAGGATGGAGGCACTCATCCAGCACCCGAGCGTCACGTCCGTGAGGAGAGGGTGCACCGAGTGGCCCAGCACGTCGGTGTGCAGCGGGCTGCGCCGCGCCCAGTCGATCACCGGGCCGTAGAGGAGCTCCTGGGCACGGGCCACCCGTTCGGAGAGCGGGCTCTCGCCCACGGCCCTGGTCACCCGCTGCGGCAGTGGAAGCATGCGCACGCCGGAAGCGTACGCCGCCGCGACCCCGCCCCGCTCCGGGATTTCGTGAATCAGTTCTCGGAGGGCGACTCGCTCGATCGCTGCAGCCGGGGGCAGCAACGACGTGGCCGTCAGTCCGGGGCGAGGAACTGATCGACCAGTCCCGGCACCGCCGCGCACGACACCGCCACCGCGTCCGGCTCGGGTACGTCGAGCGCCGTCACGGCCTGGCTCCCGCCGGCGGTCGTCGCCCTGAGGGTGGTCAGACCGGCCCGGCGCTGGAACCAGGTCGAGCGGAAGTTCCACCCGATGACGGCCGTCGTCTCCAGGGCCTGGCGCTGCCGGAAGAGGCTGCCCGACCTGACCACGAAGTGCCCCGCGGTGAGGGCATGCCCGAGCGCGCGCGCCCGGTCGGCCGCCAGCGCCAGCGCCGCCGACGGCAGGGCGACGGCGAGGACGAGCAGACCCGGGGGCGCACCGGACACCACCGCGAGGCCGAGCGCGAGCGAGAGCAGCAGGGTCGGCACCAGCGCGCGTGAGAACCGGCGGGCCCTGGCCCTCGCGCCGTGTGACCGCAGGGGCCCGGTCACCGGCTCGTCGGAGCCGAGGACCCGGCCGGCGACGCCGGTCACGACTGCCCGCGGGGCCGGGGGCACCAGCATCGAGCCGCCCGACTGCCGACGGTCGAGCCCGGTCACGATCGCCGAGAGCCGGGCACCGCGGGCCAGGCGCAGCCCGACCGGCTCGCCGATGCTGACGCCGGTGAGGCGCTCGTCGTCCAGGCTCGTCTCGCGGGTGGTGAACAGGCCGCGGCGCAGGTGCCAGGAGCCGTCGCGCGCCGCATGGGTGAGGATGAGCCCCCAGTTGGAGACCAGGTAGCCGGCCACGGCGAGGACCGAGATGACGGCGGCCACCACCGGGATCGCGACCAGGAGGACCCACCATGAAGGCCCGACCCCGGAGACGGGGGTCTGCACCTCCACCCCCGGGCCACCGCCCAGGGAGTCGAACAGCTGGCTGCCGACACCGAGGATCGCGGCGAAGGCGACCACGCCGCTGCTGGTGAGCGGGGCGTACCGCGCCCACGCGGGGTCCAGGCGCAGCGCCACGTCCGGCGGTGCCGGCACCGTCTCCTCGACGGTCTGCTCCTCGCCGTCGAGCGGGGCGGCGTGCAGCAGCTCGGCGCGCAGCCGGCGTGCGCGGTCGGTGGGAAGGCCGTCGAGGTCGAGCTGGTCCTCACCGCTGGTCGAGGCGGTGCCGGTCCCGACCCGCACGGTCGTCAGGCCGAGCAGGCGCTGGATCGGCTGGGCCGTCATCTCCACGGTCCGGACCCTCTCCAGGCGGGTGGAGAGGAGGTGCTTGTTGACCAGTCCGCGACGCAGCTCGATCCGGCCCCCGCCGATCCTGAAGCTGGTGGTGAAGTAGCGCAGGATCCCGAGCGCGACCGGCACTGCGATGCCCAGCAGCTGCCACCGGACGTCCGAGCCGCCGGACGCGCGACCGAACACGAACAGGCCGACCAGCACCGGCAGGAACCTCAACACCTCGCGGATCGGGTGGACCAGCAGCATGCGGCGGTCCAGGCGCTGCCACTCGCCCTCGGCGACGAGACCGGCGGGCGGGGTCGTCATGTCGCGTCGCCGGGTACGACGTCGGCCTGGACCGTGAGGTCCTCGGCCAGTCGCTGGGCCAGGTCCCGGTCGAGCCCGCTGATCTCCAGAGCGCCGGCCGCGGAGGCGGTGGTCACCGTGACGCTGGCCAGGCCGAACAGACGCTCGATCGCGCCCTCGGAGTAGTCGACGGTCTGGATCCGGGACATCGGGGCGATCCGCCGCTCCCGGGTCCACCAGCCGACCTGGGTGTAGACGGCGGTGTCGGTCACCTCCCAGCGGTGGACGGCGTACCTCCACAGCGGCACGACGACGACGTACGTCGCCAGCACCGCACCGGCGAGCAGCGTCATCCACCAGCGGACCTCGAAGGGCGCCCACACGTAGGCGATCAGCAGGAACGCGAAGAGGAGGAACAGGCCCTCGAGGAGGGCGCTGACCAGCCACATCCACCGGGCGCTCGGGCTGACCCGCTGGCTGGGCTCTCGCAGCTGGGGCTCCCGCTGGCTCGTGGTGTCCACGTCCCGAGCCTAGACAACCGACCCGCCCGAAACTTTCGGGCGGGTCGGCGAGGAATCAGTCCTTGAGCTCGCAGATCACGGCGCCGTTGGTCACGGTCTGGCCGACCTCGGCCTGCAGGCTGGTGACCGTCCCCGACTTGTGGGCCTTCAGCGGCTGCTCCATCTTCATCGCCTCGATGACCACGATGGCGTCGCCCTCGGCCACCTCCTGGCCCTCCTCGACGACGACCTTGACGATCGTGCCCTGCATCGGGCTGGTGACCGAGTCGCCGCCGGCGGCCGCGCCGGCCTTCTTGCCGCCGCTGCGCTTCGGCTTCTTCGCGCCGCCGCCACCGGAGGCCGCCAGCCCGCCGAGACCGGCCGGCAGCACGACCTCGATCCGCCGGCCGCCGACCTCGACGGTGACCTTCTGCCGCTCGCCCTCGTCCTCGCCCTCGGCCGACCCGCCGGCGTAGGGCTCGATCTGGTTGTCGAAGTCGGTCTCGATCCAGGTCGTGTAGACGTCGAACTTCTCCGGGCTCTCGGCGGGACTGCCGATGTACGCCGGGTCGTCGACCACCGCCTGGTGGAACGGGATCACGGTGGGCATGCCGTCGACCACGAACTCCGCCAGGGCCCGGCGCGAGCGTTGGAGCGCCTGGGTGCGGTCGCGCCCGGTGACGATCAGCTTGGCCACCAGGGAGTCGAAGGAGCCGGGGATGGTCTCGCCCTGGTCGTAGCCGCCGTCGACGCGCACGCCCGGCCCGGAGGGCTGGTGCCACCGGGACAGCGTGCCGGGGGCCGGCATGAAGTTGTTGCCTCCGTCCTCGGCGTTGATGCGGAACTCGATGGAGTGGCCGCGCACCTCCGGGTCGTCGTAGCCGAGCTCCTCGCCGGCGGCGATCCGGAACATCTCGCGGACCAGGTCGATGCCGGTGACCTCCTCCGACACCGGGTGCTCGACCTGCAGCCGCGTGTTGACCTCGAGGAACGAGATCGTGCCGTCGCGTCCGACCAGGAACTCGCAGGTGCCGGCGCCGACGTAGCCGGCCTCCTTGAGGATCGCCTTGCTGGCGTCGTAGAGCTCGGTCATCTGGTCGTCGGTGAGGAACGGCGCGGGTGCCTCCTCGACCAGCTTCTGGTGCCGGCGCTGGAGCGAGCAGTCGCGGGTCGAGACCACGACGACGTTGCCGTGCTGGTCGGCGAGGCACTGGGTCTCGACGTGGCGCGGCTTGTCGAGGAACTTCTCGACGAAGCACTCGCCGCGGCCGAACGCCGAGACCGCCTCGCGGACCGCCGACTCGTAGGCGTCGGCGACCTCGGACATCTCGCGGGCGACCTTCAGCCCGCGGCCGCCGCCGCCGAACGCTGCCTTGATGGCGATCGGCAGGCCGTTCTCCTCAGCGAACTTCACCGCCTCGTCCGCGTTGTCCAGCGGGTCCTTCGTGCCCGGGGCCAGCGGCGCGCCCACCTTCTCGGCGATGTGCCGGGCCTTGACCTTGTCGCCGAGGTTCTCGATCGCCTCCGGCGGCGGGCCGATCCAGACGAGCCCGGCGTCCAGCACGGCCTGGGCGAAGTCACGGTTCTCCGCGAGGAAGCCGTAGCCGGGGTGTACCGAGTCGGCTCCCGACTCCCTGGCCACGGCGATGATCTTCTCGATGTCGAGATAGGAGTCCGCCGGCGTGGCGCCGCCCAGGGAGTGGGCCTCGTCCGCCAGCCGCACGAAGAGGGCGTCGCGGTCGGGGTCGGCGTACACCGCGACGCTGCCGATGCCGCTGTCCTTGCACGCGCGGATGACGCGGACGGCGATCTCGCCGCGATTGGCGATCAGGACCTTCTGCAGTGGTTGGGACTCCGGCACCTGGCACTCCTGGTCTCGCTGAGATGGCTGCCTCGGCAGCCTATCGCCGGATCCGGAGTCACCTACGTCCGGATGACCGAACACCCCGTCAGGCGGGTCCTCGCGGGGGTTGCCCAGCCGTCGTCGACGTCGACGGTGCAGTCGGAGGGCGCGGCGAAGCCCCACAGCTCGAACCGGAACGTGCCGTCGCTCCCGCTCGTGCCCATCGCGATGCCGTTCACGGTGATCGTTCGGTTGGGCAGGGCGGTGCCCTCGATCCGGAGGGTGCCGGAGACGAGCTCGGCGCGGGAGACGTTGACGGCGCTGGAGCCGCTCCGAGGGATCATCAGCACGAGCATCACGGCGACGGCCACGACGAAGAGCACGTGGTGGGCGAGCCCGGCGCGCATGCGCCAGACAGCAGATCGGCGTCCCCCACGTTCGAGGGTCGCCATCGCTTCCTTCCGCGGGATGCGGCCGGCCGGGCCGCATGATTCAGGTATACACCTGCGGAAGGGAGTCGAACAGGGCCCCGATCGCGGGGCAGGCTGCCCGGGCCGGTGTCAGGACGCCAGGATCTCGTCGACTGCCGCCGTCTCGATCACCTCGACGCTGTGCTCGCCGATCGTGACGAGGTGGCGTCGCTCGGGCGGTATCTCGTGGATCCGGTCGCGGAGCCGCGCCGTGGCCGCCCGTTCGGCTCGCTCGAGCTCCTGGTGGATGATCACCTCGGCGTAGTCCTTGGCGGCTGACCGCCGGTCAAAGGCGTCGACCATCTCTGCACCCCCCGTGCTGATGTCTCCAGAGTCCCTCCCCGGGGCGGAGTTGTCTAGACGTCAGGTCCGGCAGGATGGGCCGGGTGCACCCCGATGGCCCCGAGCAGCACTACGAGGAGCCCGTCGACCCGGACCTCGACCCGGCCCACCCGACCCTCGTCCTGGCGGTCTCGCTGGGCGGCGGCGCGGGCGCGGCGGCCAGGGTGGCCGCCGACCGGGTGGCGCCCGAGGTGTGGGCGACCCTCGCGGTGAACCTGGTCGGCTGTGCGCTGATCGGGGTGCTGGTGGTTCTCGCCACCGAGGTCTGGCGGGCCCATCCGCTGGTCCGGCCGCTCCTCGGCACCGGTGTCCTCGGCGGCTTCACCACCTTCTCCACCTACACCCTCGACACGCACGGGCTCTGGGTGGCGGGGGACCACGCGCTGGCCGCCCTCTACCTGGTCGGCACGCTGCTGGGCTGCGTCGCGGCCACGGCGGTCGCGGCCACCCTGACCCGCGCAGTCGTGGGGGAGGTGCGGGCGTGACCTGGGTGCTCGTGGTGCTCGGCGGCATGATCGGCGCGCCGGTGCGCTACCTGCTCGACGTACGCCTGACCGCGCGGCTCGGGTCGGGGTTCCCCCTCGGCACGCTGACGGCCAACGCCACGGCGTGCCTCCTGCTCGGCCTGGTGGCGGGACTGGGTCTGGGCGCCGACTCGCCGGGCTACGTCCTGCTCGGCAGTGGGCTGGCCGGGGCCATGTCGACGTACTCGACCTTCACGTTCGAGACGGTCCGGCTCGCCGAGGAGGGCCGGGCCGGGCGCGCGACGGCGTACTCGGTGCTGAGCGTGGTCGTGGGGCTGGCCGGTGTGGTGCTCGGGCTGGCAGTGGCCTGAACGGGCGGCGGTGCGGGGATAACCCGACGCGGCCCACGTCGTTGGACCGGTGTCTAGACCATCCACCGAAAGGCAGTCCATGCGTCCGGTACGCACCCTTGCCCGCCTCACTGCAGCAGCGCTCGTGCTCGCCGGAGCGCAGCTCGCGGCCACTCCGGCCGACGCCATCGTCGGCGGCTACCAGGCCGAGGACGGGCAGTTCCCGTTCATGGCCTCCGTCCAGCTCAAGGAGTACGGCGACGGGACCGACGGCCACATCTGCGGCGGATCGGTGGTCGCCCCCCGGTGGATCCTCACCGCGGCCCACTGCATGGTCGACACCAAGCCGAGCGAGGTGCAGGTCGGCGTGGGCCGCACCAACATCAACGACTTCTCGACCGGCCAGACCCTCGACGCCGACCGGATCGTCGTCCACCCCGACTACGAGGACACCGGCACGTTCGACGCCGCGCTGATCCACGTCACCGGCGACATCGCCGCGCCGTCGATCGCGCTGGCGCCGCAGGGCGACGACAGCCTCGAGCAGCAGGGTGCGCCGATGACCGTGGCCGGCTGGGGCACCGAGTTCTTCGGCTCGCCGATCATCCCCGAGAACCTCAAGGCGGTCGACGTCACCGCCGTGGCCGACGACAACTGCACCACCAACCAGACCATGGGCTTCCAGGCCGAGTCCGAGGTCTGCGCTGAGACGCTCGGCGGCGACTCCTGCCAGGGCGACTCCGGCGGTCCGATGTTCGGCACCCTCGCCGACGGTCGCCTGGTCCAGGTGGGGATCGTGAGCTACGGCCTCGGCTGCGCCGTACCCGCGTTCCCGGGCGTGTACGGCGAGGTCAACAACCCGTCGATCCACGACTTCATCACCTCGACCGCCGGCCTGTGATCTCTCCCGTGCGGCCGGGGTCAGGGGTTCCGGCCGCACGGGAGTTCTAGCCCCAGGGGCCCGAACAGCCGCTACCGGAGCCGGATCACGTTGCCGGTGACGAGCCAGGCATCGTCGCCGGCCAGGTACGTGATCACACCGGCCACGTCGTCCGGCTCGGCGACGTGGAACAGGTGATCACTCGCGGCAACGGCATCGCGGACCTCGTCGCTCACCCAGCCGGTGTCGGTCACCGGCGGGTGAACGGCGTTGGCGGTGATGCCGAGGGGAGCCAGCTCGACCGCCGCGGAGAGCGTGTAGTCGACCAGGGCGGCCTTGGCAGCCCCATAGCTGACCTCCTCCGGGAACCCGTCCGATCCACCCGAGGTCAGCGTGACGATGCGTCCCCACGATGCCTTGCGGGCGTGATGCCGGCGTGCGAGCTCGGCGATCAGCAGCCCGCCGGCACGGGCATCCACGGCGAACTGCTGGTCGATCGTCTCAGCCGTCACGGCGTTGAGGCGGCGTCCCAGCCGGTCACTGGTCGTGGGCTTGAACGAATCCGCGACCCAGCCGGTCGCGTTGTGCACCAGGATGTCGACTCCACCGAACCGCTCCTCGGCCAGGTCGAAGAGCTCCGGGATCGCATCTGCGCGGCCGAGGTCGGCTTCGACCACGGCCCCTCGGCCCCCGGCGGCCTCGATCCGGCGCAGTACGTCGCTGCCGTCGGCTGCCCGGTTCTGCCGGTAGGCGTCCGGGGTGCCCGGATCCGGTTCGTCCTCCAGCGCCAGGTAGGTCACCACCGTGGCGGCCCCCGCCCGCGCGAGCGACACCGCGGTGGCGGCACCGATCCCGTGGTTGCCGCCGGTCACGAGCGCGACCCGGCCCTCCAGTCGTGTCGGCATGGTCGGTGTCCTCCATCAGCAGCATGATCCGGGGGCGCAACCTCACGCGGGTCGTCGGCTGTCGCGCTCCGACCGTACGACCTCACGGTCGGCCGGCGTGGGCCATC
>NZ_DASSXS010000015.1:0-10282 GCF_035703625.1 Nocardioides sp.
GTCGACGTCCACGGGGACCCGACCGAGGTGCGCGACATCGTGGTGCACATGATCGAGGAGTACGCCCGGCACTGCGGCCATCTCGACCTGCTGCGCGAGTGCATCGACGGCCGCACCGGCCAGTGACCGGCCGGAGCGCCTCCGTACAGTTGAGGCCGTGACTGGAACTCCGCAGAACGCCTGGGGCTTCGGCCTCGCCACCCTCGACTCCGAGGGAAACGTCCTCGACGTCTGGTTCCCCTCCCCCACCCTGGGCGAGCCGCCCGCTGACGCCGCCGAGCCCGACCACCTCACCGCACTCGCGGGCAAGGACGACGCGCGCGACGTGGTGCGCGAGGTGGTCAGGGTCGTGATCGACGACCTGTCGGCCGCTCCGGCCACGACCCAGGACGTATGGCTGCGACTGCACCTGCTCTCATCCCGACAGTGCGTGCCGCACTCCATCTCGATGGACGGGGTGTTCGGCCTGCTCACCAACGTGGTGTGGACCAACCTCGGGCCCTGCGCGGTCGCCGGCTTCGAGTCCACCCGGGCCCGGCTCCGGGCGGCCGGTCACCACGTGACGGTCTACGGCGTCGACAAGTTCCCGCGCATGGTCGACTACGTGCTGCCCACCGGGGTGCGCATCGCCGACGCCGACCGCGTGCGGCTCGGCGCCCACCTCGCCGAGGGCACCACCGTGATGCACGAGGGCTTCGTCAACTACAACGCCGGCACGCTCGGTGCCTCGATGGTCGAGGGGCGGATCTCGGCCGGCGTGCTGGTGGGCGACGGCAGCGACGTCGGCGGCGGCGCCTCGATCATGGGCACCCTCTCCGGTGGCGGCACCGCCGTCATCTCGGTGGGTGAGCGCTGCCTGCTCGGCGCGAACTCCGGCCTGGGCATCTCGCTGGGAGACGACTGCGTCGTGGAGGCCGGCTGCTACGTCACCGCCGGCACGAAGGTCACCATGCTCGACATGGACGGCAAGCCCAAGGTGGTCAAGGCGGCCGAGCTGTCCGGAGCCGCCAACGTGCTGTTCCGCCGCAACTCGGTCACCGGCACGGTCGAGGCCGTGCCGTGGCAGCGCGACGGCATCGCGCTCAACGCCGACCTCCACGCGAACTGACGGCCGCGGGTGCGCACGAGATGGGTCGTCGGCCTCGGGGTCGTCGTCCTGCTCGGGGGTGCCGTCGTCCTGGGCGGGCGCGTCCTGGACCGGGTGGGACCACTGCTCTCGAGCGAGGGCTGCGAGGTCGAGGTCGATGGGCACTCGGTCTCGCTGACCCTCGAGCAGGCGGAGAACGTCGCCCTCATGGCCGCGATCTCGGTCCAGCGCGGCATGCCCGCACGCGCCGCCAGCATCGCCATCGCCACCTCGACCCAGGAGTCCAAGCTCTACAACATCGAGCACGGTGACCGGGACTCCCTCGGGCTCTTCCAGCAGCGGCCGTCACAGGGCTGGGGCACCCGCGAGGAGATCCTGAACCCCTACTACTCGATCAACGCCTTCTACGACGCGCTGGCGCGGGTCGACGGCTACGAGTCGATGGAGATCACCGAGGCGGCCCAGCTGGTCCAGCGGTCCGCCTTCCCCGACGCCTACGCCGATCACGAGAGGGATGCGAGGGCCCTCGCCTCGGCGCTGACCGGCAACTCGCCCCGCGCGTTCACCTGCGTGGTCGACGACGACGGGGATGAGGCACCGGACCGGCTGCTCGAGAACGGACTCACCCGCCGCAGCGACGTCGTACGACGGGACCTGGAGGCCGCCTTCGGCGGGCTGTCCCTCGGGGGCTTCGCACCCGGCGGGGTGACCGACGGGCACCAGCCCGGGTCGACCCACTACGAGGGCCGCGCGATCGACGTGTTCGTCCGACCCGTCTCGCCCGACAACCGTCGGCGGGGCTGGGCCATCGCCCAGTACCTTGTCGCCCAGGCCGACCGGCTCGTCATCCAGAACGTCATCTTCGACGACCGCATCTGGACCGCGGGCTCCCGCTCGGACGAAGGGTGGCGCGACTACGACCCGCCCGAGCGCTCCGGCGACCAGGCCATCCTCGAGCACCGCGACCACGTGCACGTCGACGTCGTCGACTGACCACGATCAGGCCAGTCGGGCCACCGCGGCGTCGACCCGCTCGTCGGAGGCGGTGAAGGCGACCCGGACGTGCCGCGCGCCGGCGGCCGAGCCGACGGGGGCGTAGAACGTGCCGGGAGCGACCAGGATCCCCCGGTCGGCGAGCCAGGAGACCGTGGTCCAGCAGTCCTCGTCCCGGGTCGCCCACAGGTAGAGCGACCCCTCGGAGTGGTCGATCCGGAAACCGGCGGCCGCGAGCGCGCTTCGCAGCCTGGCCCTCCGGGAGGCGTAGCGCGCGTGCTGCTCAGCGGCGTCGCCGTCGGCCCCGAGGGCGGCGATCATCGCGGCCTGCTGTGGCGCGGGCATCTGCAGCCCGAGGTTCTTGCGCACCGCGAGCAGCTCGCCGACGAGCGCGGGGTCGCCGGCGACGAACGCGCATCGGTAGCCGGCCAGGTTCGACCGCTTGGACAGCGAGTGGACCGCCAGGATCCCCTCGTGGGAGCCGCCGCAGACATCGGGGTGCAGCACCGAGACGGCGGGCTCGCCCTCCCAGGTCAGCTCCAGGTAGCACTCGTCGGAGACCAGCAACGTCCCCCGCTCGCGGCACCAGTCGACCACCTTGCGCAGGTGTGAGACGGGCAGCACCCGTCCCGTCGGGTTCGACGGCGAGTTGAGCCAGAGCAGGGCCGGGACCTCCGGGCCCAGCGAGGTCAGCGAGTCGGTGGCGAAGGACCGGGCGCCGCACAGCGTGGTCCCGACCTCGTAGGTCGGATAGGCGAGCGCCGGGTGGACGACCAGGTCGCCGGGACCGATGCCGAGGTGGCCGGGTAGCGAGGCGATCAGCTCCTTGGAGCCGATCACCGGGAGCACGCCGTCCAGGCCCAGTCCGCGCACCCCGTGCCGGCGCCCGAGCCAGTCGATGGCCGCCTGCCGGGTCTCCGGCCGGCCGATCGTCGTCGGGTAGCGGGGCGAGTCGGCCGCCGCCCGCAGCGCCTCCTGGATCACCGCCGGCGTCGGGTCGACCGGGGTGCCGACGGACAGGTCGACGACGCCGTCGGCATGGGCACGAGCGCGGTCTGCCGCCTCGGCCAGGTGGTCCCAGGGAAAGTCAGGCAGCCGCTGCGAGACCTTGGGCCGGGTCACTCGTCGTGTTCTTGCGGGGGCAGCGCCTCGATCAGGGGGTGGTCCTTGTCGATCTCGCCCATCTTGGCGGCGCCGCCGGGCGAGCCGAGGTCGTCGAAGAAGTGGACGTTGGCGTCGTAGTAGTCCTTCCACTCCTCGGGGGTGTCGTCCTCGTAGAAGATCGCCTCGACCGGGCAGACGGGCTCGCAGGCACCGCAGTCCACGCACTCGTCGGGGTGGATGTAGAGCATCCGCTTGCCCTCGTAGATGCAGTCGACCGGGCATTCGTCGACGCACGCGCGGTCCTTGAGGTCGACGCACGGCTGGGCGATGACGTAGGTCACCAGTTCCTCCTGGATCTTCGCAAGGCATGACGCTGTTCGATGTTCACGGCCAGCCTAGTATCCCCCCGTGCAGGCATCCCCCGACGCCCACCGACTGGGCCCCCACGTGGTCGGCCAGCGGGTCGTCGTACGCCGCCTGCTGCGCGGGGAGACGGGCCCGTCCGGTGGCCCCGCGATGACCGACCTCCTCGGCGTCTGCACGGCGTGGGGTGAGGGCCGCTGTGTCATCCGGCCCGCGTCCGGGGAGCCGGTCGAGATCGCCCTGGCCGACATCGTGTCGGGCAAGCCCGTGCCGCCGCGGCCGTCGGTCCGGCACCGGGTCTCGTCGTACGACGCCGAGCTGCACGTGCTGTCGCTGTGGCCGGACGTGGAGACCCGACCCCTGGGCGGGTGGCTGCTCCGGGCGGCGCCGCCCTACGAGGGACGGCTGCGGCGGCGCGCCAACTCCGTCCTCGCCATGGGTGACCTCCGCCTCCCCCTCGAGGAGGCGCTGCCGGCGATCCGCGAGTTCTACGCCGAGCGGGACCGCCCGGCGCTGGCCCAGGCGGAGGTGGGATCGCAGGCAGAGGCCGCCCTGGTCGCCGACGGGTGGGAGGCCCAGCCCGACGGGGAGGCCCACTTCATGATCGCGTCGGTCGCGCAGGTGCTCCGGCACGCTCCACCACTGTCCAGCGAGGAGGTCGTGTCCCTGACACCGACCTCTGAGTCCCGCTCAGGCACACGACCCGTGCGTGTGGAGGCCGGGATCGGGGACCACGCGCGGGGCCGGGCCGCGCTGGACGGCGACTGGGTCGGGATCCACACCGTCGAGGTCCATCCGGACCGTCGACGACAGGGCGTGGCCACGCAGGTCATCGTCGACCTGCTCGACTGGGCGGCCGGCCTCGGGGCGACGACGGCCTGGTTGCACGTGGAGACGCCCAACACCGGTGCGATCGCGCTCTACGAGCGCCTCGGCTTCCGCACCCACCACACGGCCGGGTACCTCACCGCTCGCCGTTGACGTGCCACGGACGCAGCCCGAGCAGCCGCTCGGTGCGGGCCATGATCCACGGCCAGGACGTGCGGACGACGAGCAGCAGGATGGTGCCGGAGATGATCATTCCGGCGATGTTGATCCCGAGCTGGGCGAGGGATCCCACGATCTCGTCGCGGCTCCACACCGCCAGTCCCAGGGCGAGGTTGCCGGCCGCGGGGACGGTGGTCACGCTGATGAAGACGCCGACCATGGTCGCGGTCTTCTGGATCGCGAGGGCCAGCGCCCCGGCCGCGCCGGCCACGAGGGCGACGATGAACGACCACTTGTCGGGGTGCCAGATGAAGCCGGTGTTGGGCCGTGGCCGGGCGACCATCGCGGGCGTGATCCAGCCCAGCAACCGGCCGAGCAGGGCCAGCACGGTGACCACCGCGACGGCGAACGAGAACGAGAGTCCCAGCAGCCGCAGGCTCCGACCGACCAGCCCCCAGCGCGCCAGCACGATCCCGGCGGACGCGGCTGCGACCGCGGCGAACTCCGGCCCGACGACCATCGCGCCCACCACCAGGATCGCGGAGTCGGTGAGCACGGCGACCGCGGCGAGGATCACGGCCAGCACCAGGAAGATCAGGTACGACACCGTGGCCACCGCGCCCGCCTCCGCCTGGGCCTCGACCGCCTCCCAGATCACCGCGTCGTCCGGGTGCCCGGGCGCCGCCGACTCGAGCCGCCGGGCGTCGTCGAACGGCGTCGCGGCCGGCTCGACCACCAGGATCCCGCCGTGCTTGTCGAGCTCGAGGTCGTCGAGTGCCCGGAGCAGGACACCGGCCCGCTCCCGGGCCACGTCGCACTCGATCAGGTCGCCCTCCGGCTTGAGCACTCCCCCCTGCTGGAACGTCACGCCCGTGACGCACTCGTCGTCGAGCAGCAGCTCTCGGACAGGGGAGCTGAGCGACGACGGGACGGTGAGGCGCAGGTGGGTGAGCACGGGCTCAGGCTAGGGGTCGGCGAAACCCATTTGGCCGCACACCTCGGGCGGACCTACGATTTCCCCGGCTCCACGCGAGGCGTGACGACCCTCGGTGAAGCGTGGCCCGTGCGTACGACGTACCGACGAGAGGCCGGCATCCGCACGTCCGCCGGCGAAGGTGTGGTGGCACCGCGATCTGGCCCCCGCCCACACCTCCAGGGCTTACCGCTCATCGGAGGTGAACCAGATGCAACGCACACTCTGTTCCGCACTGCCCCACGCCGAACCCGGGTCGACCGTCCGGCTCCAGGGCTGGGTGCACCGCCGTCGCGAGCTCGCGACGGTGACCTTCCTGGTCGTCCGCGACCGCAGCGGCCTCGCCCAGGTCGTGCTCAGGGACGGCGAGACCGCCCGGCTCGCCGAGCTGCCGGAGGAGACGACCGTCGACGTGGTCGGCGTGGCGACACCGAACGCGCAGGCCCCGGGCGGGATCGAGGTGACCGAACCCGCGGTCACGCTGCTGACGGAGCCGGCCGCCACCCCGCCGGTCGAGCTCTGGCGCCCCACCCTCAACGCCGGGCTGTCCACCATGCTCGACCGCGCTCCGGTGACCTGGCGCCACCCGGCGCAGCGCGCGAGGTGGGAGCTCGCCGCGGCCACGCTGCGCGGTTTCCGCGGCACGCTCGACGAGGCCGGCTTCACCGAGATCCAGACGCCCAAGCTCGTCGCCTCCGCGACCGAGTCGGGGGCCAACGTGTTCGGGGTCGACTACTTCGGGCGGCCGGCGTACCTCGCCCAGAGCCCGCAGTTCTACAAGCAGCAGCTGGTGGGGGTCTTCGAGCGGGTCTACGAGGTCGGGCCGGTGTTCCGCGCCGAGCCGCACGACACGGTGCGCCACCTGGCGGAGTACGTCTCGCTCGACGTCGAGCTCGGTTTCGTCGACGACCACCGTGACGTCCTGGCGGTGCTCCGCACCGTGCTGGCCGGGATGGTCGCCGCCGTCCACGAGCACGCCGCTCCTGCCGTGGAGCGCACCGGCGCCGACGTCCCGGTCGTGCCGGAGGAGTTCCCCGTGATCCACTTCCGCGACGCGCTCGCCCTGGTCGGCGCGCCCGACGACGAGCCGGACCTCGCCCCCGAGCACGAGCGGGCGCTGGGCGCCTGGGCGCGGGCCGAGCACGGCAGCGACTTCGTCGCGGTGGAGGGCTATCCGATGGTGAAGCGGCCGTTCTACACCCACCCCTGGCCCGGGGACGAGCGCTGGTCCAACAGCTTCGACCTGCTGTTCCGCGGGGTCGAGCTGGTGACCGGCGGGCAGCGGCTGCACCGGCACTCGGAGTACGACGCCGCCATCCGGGCCCGAGGCGAGGACCCGGGGACCTATGCGTCGTACCTCCAGTCGTTCGCGCACGGCATGCCGCCGCACGGCGGCTTCGCCATCGGCCTGGAGCGGTGGACCAGCCGCCTGACCGGGGCGGCCAACGTCCGCGAGGTGACCCTCTTCCCCCGTGACCTGAACCGGCTCACCCCGTGAGGTGACCCACGACGACGTGATTAAACTGTAGTCCGTCAGTATGATTAACGCATGCTGCGCGATCACTTCGGGAGACCTGTGGCGGGCGACCACTTCGTCCACCACGGCACCGACCTGGAGACCGTCTGGGACGGCGAGGAGGTCCCGTACCTGACGCCCACCGAGCGCTTCTTCGTGCGCAACCACACGGAACCGGCGGTCGTCGACGCCGCATCCTGGCGGTTGCTGGTGACCGGCGACGGGGTGCACCGCGAGGCGACCTACACGCTGGCGGAGCTCCAGTCGTTCTCCAGCCAGACCCAGGAGCTCGCGCTCGAGTGCACCGGCAACGGTCGCCGGCTCTTCGCCGACCAACAGGGCCAGGCACGGCCCGGCACCCAGTGGGGGCTCGGCGCGATCGGCGTCGCGCGCTGGACGGGCGTGCCGCTCGGCACGATCCTGCGGCACGCCGGGCTGCTCGAGTCGGCGGTGCAGGTGATGGCGGTCGGTCTCGACGAGCCGTATGTCGACGACGGGGTGAACCACGGGCGGGTCCGGCGCCCGGTGCCGATCTCGAAGGCACTCGACGACGTGCTCATCGCCTGGGGGATGAACGGCGAGCCGCTCCCCCGCGACCACGGGTTCCCGGCCCGGCTGATCGTGCCGGGCTGGGTGGGGATCGCCAGCATCAAGTGGCTGGGCGAGCTGCGGGTCACCACCACCGCGGAGACCTCCCCGTGGAACACGAAGTGGTACCGCATGCACGGCATCGGCTGGTCCGACACCAACTCCGCCCTGGACCGGATGCCCGTCATGAGCTGCCTCGACGGAACGAGCGACCCGAACGGCGGCGCGACCGTCGGACGCAAGACCCGCCTGCGCGGCCGGGCCTGGGCCGGCGAGGCGTCCATCAGCCGGGTCGAGGTCAGCACCGACGGCGGCCGTCGCTGGGCCGACGCCACTCTCGTCGGCCGCAACGAACCCTCCTGCTGGGTCGCCTGGACCCTCCCCTGGACCCCGGAGCGCGCGGGGTCCCACGACCTCGTCGTGCGAGCCACCGACAGCACCGGACGACGGCAGCCCGAACGCGCCCCGGACAACGACGACGGCTACCTGTTCAGCGCCGCCGTCCACTACCCGATCGACGTGGCCTGCCGGGCAGCTGGCTGATCAGCACGCCGGCTGGTAGGCGGGGTCGGCGGCGCCGTCCCGCTCGAGCGCGTCGAGGGTCAGCGCGATCGCGGTGTCGCTCATCGGGATCTGGAGGTGCTCGGCCTGGTCGTCCGGGCACGTGTCCTGGATGGTCAGGTTGGTGGTGCGGTCACCCGGGGCGAGGTAGCCCGAGGTGTGCGGCACGACCACCGTGTCGTTGCGGGTGGTGATCTGGGTGTAGCTCACCGCTCCCGGGGTCTCGTCGCCCGCGTTGAGGTTGGTCAGGAACTCCGACCCCTGCTCCTGCTGGATGCAGGCCCGGCAGAACACGACCTGCGCCTGCGAGCCGGTGATCGGGTTGTCGTGCGGCCCGCTGACGGTCGTGCCGTGGTTGGACGGCGCCAGCCCGACCAGGTCGTCGACGACCTGGTCCCCGCCCAGGAACTTGATGTAGTAGCGCGGCATCAACCCGCCCTGCGAGTGACCCACCATCGAGACCTTCGCGGCTCCGGTGGCGGCCAGCACCTCGCCGACGAACGTCCTGAGCTCGGCGGCCGAGTCCTCGATCGCCCGCGTGCCCCGGTTGCCGTAGTCGAGGGAGTAGACGCAGAACCCCTCGTCCACCATCGCCCGCGAGAGCTCGTCGAGGAGCGACTTCTGGTCGCCGAAGGTGCCGTGCACGATGATCACCGGCGTGGGTCGCTCGGCACTCGGGCGGCAGGCCCAGTCGTTGGCTCCCTCCGGCGGCACCCCCCAGGTGGGGTAGGTCGGCGACACCTCGATCGGGTCGCCCTCCGGCGCCGCGCCGGCCCGGGCGGATCCGAGCGCGAGCATGGTGAGGATCGTCAGGGCGAGGGCGAGCAGTCGGCGCATACCGTGGCAACGACCTGACCGTGCCCCGGGTTACTCGCAGATGACCGTGTCTGAGGGGAGGTAGGTCGTGTGGAACCGCTCGTTGTGGTGGAGCGTGCTCTCCCCCGCCCTCCGGAAGTGGCGGGTGACGTCGACGTCGAACCCGGCGTACCCGTCGTTGGGGACGCAGTCGTCGCCTGTGAGCCGGCGGGTCTGCTCCTGGGTGAAGTCGTAGCGGTCGGACGTCGAGGAGGTGATGTCCCAGTAGTCGGTGGACCACATCCGCACCGTCACCACACCGTCGGACGACGGCGTGCTCGGCGTGACCCGGGCGGTGATCAGGACGCCGTAGGGCGTGTCGTTGCGGAAGCGGAGGTCGACCGACCCCCACGCGACCGTGGCCTCCCGGCCCACGGGGTAGCGGTCGATGTAGAACGAGTGGGTCTTGTGCTCGATGTCCTCCAGGCCGGCGAAGAACATCGCGTTGAACGTCGTGGTCGCCATCTGGGAGACACCGCCGCCGAGATCCTCGCGGTAGACGCCGTCCTCGATGATGAAGCCCTTGGTGAACCCGTTGGCGCGGGTCCGCTCCCCGACGGTGTCGTTGAGGGAGAAGGTCTCCCCCGGCTCGAGGATGGTGCCGTTGACCAGCTCGGCGGCGCGTCCGATGTTGGTGTTGCGGTAGTCGGCGTGGGGGTAGTAGG
Organism: Nocardioides sp.; assembly: GCF_035703625.1. Classification (GTDB taxonomy): domain Bacteria; phylum Actinomycetota; class Actinomycetes; order Propionibacteriales; family Nocardioidaceae; genus Nocardioides. Next base: position 9,693 of record NZ_DASSXS010000015.1, read on the forward strand.
TGGTGAACTCGGAGACCTGCTCGCGGATCTTCAGCTTGCGGGCGTCGGCGGTGCGGAAGTCGGCCCGGGCGAGCTTGGCCGGGACCGCACCCTCCCTCCTGCCGTCCGGCTTGCGCAGGAGCCGGAGGAACTGCCGCTCGACGTCGGCGGGACGGAACCGGACGCCGGGCTTGTCGGGGATGACCTTCGGCCGGCCGTCCACGATCCGCACGGTCGCATCGACCGGCGCACCATTCCGGCTGTTGCTCATGCCGCGCCTCACCAGCCCGGTCAGGCGCTGCTCGCGGAGGTCGGCGACCAGCTCGCCGCCCCGGGCCTTCATGGCCAGGACGGGGGCGAACTCGGACGGCGTGAGCCGGACCTGCGTGCGATCGAAGACCAGGGTGACCGGTCCGGACAGGGCCGGGTTGGCGAAGCGCTCCAGCGCCTCGGCCACGTCGGAGTCGTCGACGTCGGGTGCGGTCGGGACGCTGGCCAGCTCGGCCGGCGTGTCCTGCAGGTACGCCGCCTCGAGAGCGGAACGGACCTCCCCTTCATCGAGCTGCTCACCGGGACGAGGGTCGACCACGTCGACCCGACCCTCGTCGAAG
>NZ_DASSXS010000109.1:0-5083 GCF_035703625.1 Nocardioides sp.
GTCGTGAAGAGCGCGATCGAGCAGCCGCTGCCGGCCGCGCTGCGCCCGGGGCGCAAGGAGCTCACCGGCCGGTCGTGGTCGGCGTACGGCCGGATCCGCCGGGTCGAGATCAGCGTGAACGACGGCCCCTGGCGTGACGCACGGCTCGGTGATCGCAACGATCCCCAGGCCTGGCGTCAGTGGTCGGTCCCGTGGGTGGCCATGCCGGGCGATCACGTCGTCCGCGTCCGCGCCACGGACGAGCACGGCAACGGGCAACCGGACACGGTGCCCTTCAACGAGCAGGGCTACCTCTTCGGCGCCGTGGTGGACCACCCGGTCACTGTTGCCTGACGACGACCGGGTGGAAGGGCCTGCCGCGGCAGCCACCGGTTGATGCGCCGGGCCGGTGCCGGCCGTCAGCGGCGAGTGACCTGGACAACGGTCGGCCGAGGCCCCGCGAAGTCGCCCTCCGGTGCCGTGCCGCCGGGAGCCACGTAGTCGGGGAAGCGGGACTGGGGTGCGTCCCAGGTCCCATCCTCGCCCGGATGCTGCACGGCCACGAACACCGACCCGTCGCGGTCGTGGATCACCGGGCCACACGTCTCGGCGCCTGAGGGGACCGCGAGGAACTGCTGGACCCGGCCCCGCTCCGGTCCGGCAACGGGAACCTTGTAGAGCCCGTCGCTGTGGGCGAGCGCGCTCGGCTGGCCGTCGGTCGAGATCCAGAGGTTGCCCACGCTGTCGAATGCCAGGTTGTCGGGGCAGGCGATGGGGGAGACCGGACCGGTGTAGCCGCCGAAGTAGGTGCCGGCCGTGGCGGGATCCCCGCAGATGAGGATCAGGTTCCACGAGAACGTCGCCGCGGTGTGGTCGCCCCGGGTGGGTGCGATCTCGACGACGTGACCTTCCTTGTTCGCCGGACGCGGGTTGGGTTCGGTCGGGCCCTCCTTGCCGGCTTTGCCGCGGTCGGTGTTGTTGGTGCAGGCGACGTAGACGCGGCCGTTGTGCACGTTGGGCTGCACGTCCTCGGGCCGGTCCATCTTGGTGGGCTGCACCGTGTCAGCGGCGAGGCGGGTGAACACCAGGACCTCCTCGAGGCTGAAGCCCGGCACCATCGACCGTCCGTTTCGGGTCAGCGGGATCCACTCACCGGCCCCGTCGCTGACGCCGTCCTCGAGGCCATCGCCACTGAACCTGGCGACCGACAGGTCGCCCTCGCTGAGCAACGACAAGTTGTGCCGCCGGTCGCGGGCGGTGCCGCCGCGGCGGTACTTGTTGCGGGACACGAACCGGTAGACGTAGTCGAAGCGCTCGTCGTCACCCATGTAGGCGACGACGTGGCCGCTCGGGTTGACCGTGACATTGGCACCCTCGTGCTTGAAGCGACCCATGGCGGTGTGCTTGACCGGCGCAGAGCTCGGGTCGTGCGGGTCGATCTCGACGATCCACCCGAACCGGTTCGGCTCGTTGGCGTAGTCCGGGTTGGTGGCGTCCCACCTCGGGTCGACCGAGCGCCAGTTGCGGGCGTCCTGGGTGGGACCGAGGCCGTAACGCTTTTCGCGCGGGTCGACCCCGCTGGCGAGGAAGTACTGGTTGAAGTTCTCCTCGCCCGACAGGATCGTGCCCCACGGGGTGGTGCCACCTGCGCAGTTGTTCATGGTGCCCCGGACCCGACGGCCCGAGGCGTCCGCCGCCGTCTTGAGCAGGTCCGAGCCGGCCGCGGGGCCGTCGACGCGGAACACGGTGTCGAGGGTGATGCGGCGGTTGAGGGGGGCACCCTTGACGTAGCGCCAGGTGTCTCCCCGGTGCCGGCGCTCCAGCTCGACGACGGACAGGCCGTGTGCGGACCATGCCGTGCGGATCACCAGCCCGGGATCGGTGCCGGGCGGGAACATGATGTTCTCGTTGGTGTACTCGTGGTTGCAGACCAGGAGCGCACGTGTGCCCAGCCGGTTGGTCTCGATGATGTCGAGGTAGTCGTTGTTGTAGCCGAACTGCCCCGCCTGGGCCTCCGGCGACTGGTTCCCCGCGTCGAAGGTGGGCGCCCCGTTCAGGATCGGGTCGCCCCAGCGGATGATCGGCTCCCAACCGTAGCCATGGGGCACGGTCACGTCGTCCACGGTGACCGCAACCGGCGCGATCGCGGTGAACGGCAGCCCGTGGCCGTCGACCGTGCTGTCCTGCTTGCCGCTGGCGGCGGCAGGTGCGGTGCTGGATCCCAGGGCGCCGAGGGCAGTCCCGGCCACGCCGGCACCGAGCAGGGCGCGGCGGCTCAGGGCACCGGTCGCCACGTCCCGGAAGTACGTCGTCTCGGTCGTGTTGGGGGGCGCGACCGAGCAGGCGTCACCACACCGGAGGTGGCAGGTGATCGGGCTCCGGTTGCCGTGCGTCCTGCCGGCCATCGGGAGCAAGCGGTGAGTGAGGCCGGGGGCCGTGTCGTTCATGGTGCATCTCCTGCTCTTGGTCTGGGCGTCCGACGCGACGCTGGCCCATCCCGGCGTGCGGCAGGCAGCGACAGGATTGACAGCAGGTGAACGAGTGGCCCGAGTCAGGTGCCCGATGACGCGGGCCCGTCACGGGCGCCGGCGGGAAAGGAGCCAAGTCGGCACGGTCGTGCCGTGCGAGCGTCACCTGCCGGTTGCCCGCGGGTCATCTGCGGCTGCATGACTCGGAGGACCCACCCACTTCTCGGAGGTTCCCATGAGCGCCCTGCCGTCCCCGCGTGATCCACTCTCTCGCCGGGGCTTCCTCGCCCTCTCCGGCCTGACCGGGGCGGCCGCCGCGGCGGCGTACGGCTTCTCGACGGCCCCCGCCTGGGCCACCCCACGCTTCCCGACCGACCCGTTCACCCTCGGGGTTGCCTCCGGCGACCCCACCCCTGATGGCGTCGTGCTGTGGACCCGGCTCGCTCCCGAACCCCTCGCACCCGACGGCCTCGGCGGGATGCCGGCCCGCACGGTGGAGGTGCTGTGGCAGGTCGCCACTGACCCGGAGATGCGCGACGTGGTCAAGGCCGGCGCCGAGACGGCGACCCCTGAGCTCGCGCATTCGGTGCACCCCGAGGTGCGCGGGCTGCTCCCGGGTCGCGACTACTGGTACCGGTTCCGGGTCGGTGCGGAGACCAGTCCGGTCGGCCACACCCGTACGGCCCCCGCGCCCGGGACCGCCCGGAACGTCACCTTCGCGCTCGCCTCCTGTCAGTCGCTGCCCGGCAACGGGCGGTACGCCGCCTACCGGACCATGCGCGAGGAGGACCTCGACCTCGTCGTCCACGTCGGCGACTACACCTACGAGCGACGCGACGACGAGAGCCTTGCCTCGTTCCGCACCAACCACGCGCGCCACAAGCTCTCGCCGGATCTGCGGGCCGCCCATGCGGCGTTCCCGTTCGTGGTCACCTTCGACGACCACGAGATCGAGAACAACTGGGCCGCCAACATCTCCCAGCCGGACAACGAGCCCTCCAACGAGCCCGGCCGCTTCCTGCAGCTGAGGGCCAACGCGTTCCAGGCCTACTACGAGCACCTGCCGTTGCGACTGCCGCAGCGACCCCATGGCCCCGACATGACCCTCCACCGACGCGTCGACTACGGGGCGCTGGCCACCTTCCACGTGCTCGACACGCGCCAGTACCGCTCGGACCAGCTCACCGAGGCATTCCCGGGTGGGCCCCAGGACCCGCGGGTGCTCGACCCGAGCCGGACCCTCATGGGCGACCAGCAGGAGAGGTGGCTCTTCGACGGCCTCTCCGGTTCGTCGGCGCGCTGGAACCTCGTGGCACAGCAGACGATCATGGCCGAGGTCGACTACGACGGCGGCCCCGGGCTCTCGGTCAACCACGACCAGTGGGACGGGTACGCCGTCTCCAGGAACCGATTCCTGTCATTCGTGGAGAGGCGCCGACCTGCCAACCCCGTCGTCCTCACCGGCGACTGGCACTCGGCGTGGGTCAACGACCTGCGGCTCGATTTCTCACGTCCGGAGACCGAGGTGCTTGCCACCGAGCTGGTCGGCACCTCGATCAGCTCTGGCTGCGGCTGGGCCGCCGCGGTCAAGGCGGCCCGCCCCAACAACCCGCACGTGAAGTACCTCAATCCGGACCTCCGCGGCTACACCCGCGTGACGGCCGAGCCCGACCTGCTGCGGGCCGACTACCGCGTCGTCCCCTCCGCGTCGGACACCCTGGCGCCGGCGGTGACCGACAGCAGCTGGATCGTCGAATCCGGACGTCCCGGTGCCACACCTCTGTGACCAGAGCATCCGTCTCGGGTCACTCCACTCGGAGGTCGTCGTCGACGGAACGGTCGAGCCCAGCGACGACCGGGGGCACCCGGGCACCTCGTGTCGCGACCTTGTGCCCGTGGCATCACGGAGGGTTGGGCGAGCGGTCACTGTCCGTTCGCCTCGACGCGGCAGCCTCACCGGCGCGCCGGCCACGCGGCCGCGCCACACGTGACTGAAGGAGAAGAGATGATGCCTCGCACCGCGCGCGCCCTCGGCGCCGTCCTCGCCGCCCTGGTGGGGATGATTGCCGTCTCAGGGCTCGCGACCCCCGCCGCCGCGACTGAGCCGGCGGTCGACGTCGTTGCTCACCGTGGCTCGTCCGGCGCCGCTCCGGAGAACACCCTGGCGGCGGTCCGACTGGCCATCGCACAGAAGGCCGACGTCGTCGAGAACGACATCCAGCGCACCAGGGACGGGGAGCTGGTCATCATGCACGACACCACGCTCGCCCGGACGACCGACGTCGAGCAGGTCTTCCCCGACCGCGCTCCCTGGGCCGTTGGTGACTTCACCCTCGCCGAGATCAGGCAACTCGACGCGGGTGCGTGGTTCGCGCCGGAGTTCGCCGGGGAGCGGGTGCCGACACTGGCCGAGTGGGTCAACGCGGTCGGACAGCAGGCGGGGATGCTGCTGGAGCCGAAGGCTCCCGAGCTCTACCCGGGCATCGAGGCCGACCTCGACAAGGAACTGCGGTCGCTGCCGGCGTTCAACCGCGCCCTGAAAGCCGACCGTGTCGTCGTGCAGGGCTTCAACCACGCCTGGCTCAGGGCCTACAAGGACCGTGCGCCCGACGTACCGGTCGGGCTCCTCTACGGCA
>NZ_DASSXS010000303.1:0-5827 GCF_035703625.1 Nocardioides sp.
TCGGTGACGTTGCCGGCCACCCACACCCCGGGTACGTCGGTGCGGCCGGTCGGGTCGCCCGGCACGTACTCGCCCATCCCGCTCGGGTGCTCGACCGTGGTCAGTCCGAGGTCGCCGAGGAACCCGGCTCGCGCCACCATCCGCGGCCCGACGACCACGGCCTCGCGGTCGACCACCGTGCCGTCACCCATCCGCATCCCCACGAGACGGTCGTCCACGATCTCCAGCGACGCCACCTCCCCGTCGATGACCCGGATGCCGCGGGCGGCCAGCTGCTCGGCCTGCTCCTGGTCGGGGCGCGTGCCGTGGGCGAAGAAGGTGACGTCGTCGGTCAGCTGGCGGAAGAGCAGCGCCTGGTGCACCGACATCGGGCCGCTCGCCAGGATGCCGACCGCGCGGTCGCGGACCTCCCAGCCGTGGCAGTAGGGGCAGTGCAGGACGTCGCGCCCCCAGCGCTCGCGCACTCCGGGCACCTCGGGCAGCACGTCGACGAGGCCGGTCGTCACCAGCAGCCGGCGGGCCCGGATGGAGCGCCCGTCGGCCAGGGCGACGGTGAACCCCTGCTCGTCGCGTACCGCTCCCGTGACCTCGCCGGTGACCACGTGGCCGCCGTACCGACGCACCTCGGTCCGCCCGCGCTCGAGGAGCTCGGCCGGCGGGATCCCGTCGTGACCCAGCAGGCCGTGCACCCCCTCGGCGGGCGCGTTGCGCGGAGTGCCGGCGTCGACGACGGCCACGCGCCGCCTCGACCGGGCCAGCATCATCGCCCCGTTGAGCCCGGCGGCACCGCCGCCGAGCACCACCACGTCGTAGCTGTCCTCCAGCCGTTCGGTCATGTGGACCACCTCCTGCGGAAAGCATGCAGGCCGTCCCCAGAATCGGCAAACATTGTTGCCGGTATGGCAAACTGGCGGGATGGACGACGACCTCGATCACGCGCTCGCCACCGTCGGACCGCGGCTGCGGGCGCTGAGGAAGCAGCGGGAGACCACGCTGGCCGACCTCTCCACCTCGACCGGGATCTCGGTCAGCACCCTGTCCCGGCTGGAGTCCGGCGACCGACGGCCGACCCTGGAGCTGCTGCTCCCGCTGGCGAAGGCGCACGGCGTCACCCTCGACGAGCTCGTCGACGCCCCGCCCACCGGTGACCCCCGTATCCACCTGCGCCCGGTCAAGGGCAACGGGATGACCATGGTGCCGCTCACCCGCCGGGCAGGAGGGATCCAGGCCTACAAGATCGTGATCCCCGCCGGCAGGCGTCGCCGCGAACCGGACCCGCAGTCACACGAGGGCTACGAGTGGGTCTACGTGCTGAACGGTCGGCTGCGGCTCGTCCTCGCCGAGCACGACGTCGTCCTCGAGCCGGGTGAGGCGGCCGAGTTCGACACCCGGGTCCCGCACTGGTTCGGCCCCGCCGGCGCCGAGGCCGTCGAGTTCCTGAGCCTGTTCGGCAAGCAGGGCGAGCGCGCCCACCTGCGGGCCAGGTCGACGGCCAGGTCGACTGCCGGGGGGCGCGACTAGCCCCGCTGCTGCCGGAGGATCGCCGCTTCGGCGGCCGCCACCACGTCGTCCACCGGTGGGGTCACGTCGACCCGGACGCCGAGCTCGCCGTCTCCCAGTGGCTCGAGAGTCTCGAACTGGGACTCCAGCAGCGCGAGCGGCATGAAGTGGGCGCGGTGCCGCATCCGTTCCGCGAGCACGTCGAAGTCCGCGTGCAGGTGCACGAAGAAGGTGCGGGGGACAGCCTCGCGGAGCACGTCGCGGTAGCGACGCCGCAGGGCCGAGCACGACAGGACGGTGGAGCTCCCGGCGGCGTGCTGCTCGCGGGTCCACCCGGCCAGGGTCTCCAGCCACGGTTGACGGTCCTCGTCGGTCAGCGGCCGTCCGGAGGCCATCTTGTCGACGTTCGCCTTCGGGTGGTGCGCGTCGCCCTCGGCGAAGACCAGCCCGAGCCGTTGCCCGAGTCGCTCCGCCACGGTGGTCTTGCCGCACCCGGAGACGCCCATCACCACGACGTGCCTCAACTCGTCCCCCCGGCGGCTGCCAGTAGCCGTTCGCCCAGGACGCGGGCGGCCTCCCGCAGCTCGGGTGACTCCCGGATGCGGTACGACGCCGGGATCGCCGCGAGCTGCTCGGCGTACCACGCCGGGTTGCTGGTGCTCCCGACCAGACGCGTGGTCCGGGGGTCGATCGGTTCCAGCACCCCGAGGGCCCGGCGGACGCACGGCGCCACGGCGTCCATCGGGGCCTCGATGAGCACCTCGACGTCGTACTCCCAGCCGACGGCGAGGTGGGACTCGAGCATGGCGACGGGCTCGAGGTCGGCCGGCGGCGAGAACGTCTGGTCGAGCACCTCGACGCCGGTGACCCGGTCGACCCGGTAGGCCCGCACCGCGTCGCGGGGGTGGGTGCGGCACAGGAGGTACCACCGGCCGTGGCGCACCACGACGGCCCACGGATCGGCATCGGTCGCCCACTCGGATCCCGCCTCCGACCGGTAGCCGATGCGCACCCGTCTCTGGTCCGAGCAGGCCTGCACCAGCGCCGTCGTGGTGCCCGGGTCGGGCCGCGCGGCGGAGCGGTCGGGTGCCGCCGCCGTGGTCCGGCGCACCGCCTCGGCCTGCGCGGCCACCGGCTCGGGCAACGCCCGGACGATCTTGCCGATCGCCCCGCCGACCAGGCCGGTGGGGTCGCCGGCGTCGTGGTGGCCGTCGAGGACCGCCATCACCAGGCCGAGCGCCTCGGTCGAGCTGAACATCAGGGGAGGGAGCCGCAGCCCCCGTCCGACCCGGTACCCGCCGTACGGCCCGCGGACGGACTCGATGGGGATGCCCGCCTCGCGCAGGATCGCGACGTACCTGCGTGCGGCGCGCTCGGAGACACCGAGCTTGTCGGCGAGGAGCGCGGCGCTGATGCCGGGGCTGGCCTGGACGAGCTCCAGGGACAGCAGCGCCCGGGCGGTCGGGCTCGCCTCGGGACTCATCGCACCTCCTCGGGTACCGGAAGCAGAACGTCCGGAAGCGACGGTAGCGTGCGGTCGGGCCAGAGGCACCCGGGCGGCGAGGATGGGGACGTGGACCTGGAGTTCAGCGGCGAGGTCTGGGAGTGGCGCGGCCCGGCGCCGTTCTACTTCGTGACCGTACCGGAGGACGAGAGCCTGGACCTGCAGGAGGTGTCCTCCGCGGTGACCTACGGCTGGGGGATGATCCCGGTCCGCGTGCGGATCGGCGACACCGAGTGGGAGACGTCGCTGTGGCCCAAGGACGGGCGCTACGTGCTGCCGCTCAAGGTCGGGATCCGCAGGGCCGAGGGGATCGGGGAGGGTGACCTGGTCAGGGTGCGGCTGAGCCCGGCCGGCCCCCTGGCCTGACCCGCCTCAGTCGTCGCCCCAGACCAGCTCGAGGGCGAGCCACTCGGCGAGGCTCCGGATCTCGTCCTCGACGGCGGCCCGCATCGAGTGCGACCACTCGTCGTCCTCGTGGACGGCGTCGACCCGGAGCACGCCGTCGCTGCGGACCGCCGTGGCGTCGAGCTTTCCGACCAGCCGGTCGTCGTAGAGGATCGGCAGCGCCCAGTAGCCCCAGCGCCGCTTGGCGGCGGGCTTGTACATCTCCAGCTGGTAGTCGAAGTCGAACAGCTCGACCATCCGCTTGCGGTCGAAGACCAGTCGGTCGAGCGGCGACAGCAGGGCGGCGCGGCCGGTGAGGCCTCCGCCCAGGTACGCCGGGTCCACCCGCCACCGGCCACGGAGCCCCTCCACCTCCACCGCCTCGCCGACCGGGCCTACGTCATTGGGCTCGTTGGGCGCCTTGCTCGCCCGCTCCCGCGCGATGCCGAGGGAGTGCAGCCGTCGCTCGGCCCGGATCCGCATCGCCTCGTCGTAGGGGACCGGCTCGACGTCGGGGTAGACCCGCTCGGCGAGGTCCCAGAGTCGCTGGCGACCGTCGTACCCCGCGGTGGCCACCTCGCCACGCTGCACCATCCGGTCGAGCAGCATCCGCACGTTGCGGTCGTTGTTCCAGCCGCTGGACTCCCACGGGATGAGGGTCGTGTCGGGCAGGGCGTTGGTCGGCAGGGGGCCCTCGTCGTAGAGCTTGTCGAGGATGTCGCGGCGGGTGTCGTCGTTGGCCTCGACCCAGTCCCGGAGCGAGATCTCCCAGTCCTTCAGCTCGCCGGGGCCGGGCCAGACCGCCATCTCGGCCCGGTAGAGCGCGATGTCCTCGGCGGGCCGCAGCATGCTGTGCAGCTCGACCAGCGAGCCGTCGGCGATCGCGTCCTCGAGGTCGGCGCGCCGGAACCGCGGCCCCAGCCGGCTCCACGCGACCACCTCGGCGCTCGGCGCCACCGCCGCGGTGGGTTCAAGCTGCAGCAGGGTCAGGTGTCGCACCAGGTCCTGCAGGTCGGTGGGTCGCGCGCTGTCGAGCAGCTGGGCACGGACCGCGATCTGCCGCGCCTCAACCCGCGAGAGGCGGTGGAGGGTCACCGCGGGAGTCCGATCACGGCCCCAAGGTAGCCGCATCTCCGGACGAAATGTGTCCGGAACCGGGTCTACCGTGGCGCCCATGACCACCGACGAACGCCCCTGGGAGCCGCCCTTCGCCGGCTCCGAGCCCGAGCACCTGTTCGGCGCCCTCGACCGGCTGCGTGCCACCTTCCGCTGGAAGGCCGACGACCTCGACGCCGCCGGGCTGCGGACCCGCCTCGGGGTGTCCTCGATGAGCCTCGGCGGCCTGCTCAAGCACCTCGCCGTGGTCGAGGACTCCTACTCCGCGACCAAGCTGTCCGGCGAGCCCCTGGGTGCGGAGTGGGACGACAACGGCTGGGACGACAACGACGACTGGGAGTTCGAGTCCGCCGCCGACGACCCACCCGAGAGGCTCTACGCCCTCTACGACGGCGCGGTCGAGCGCTCCCGCGCCAGGCTCGGCGCGGCCATGGCCGACGGTGGGCTCGACCAGCTGGTCCACATCTCCGACGGCAACGGGCGTCACGCGAGCCTGCGGCGTCTCGTCTGCGACCTGATCGAGGAGTACGGCCGGCACACCGGCCACGCCGACCTGATCCGCGAGGCCGTGGACGGCCGGGTGGGTGAGGATCCGCCCGACGGGTGGCGGGCCACCGACGCCAGGGAGTAGGAAGGACGCCATGGGAGACATCGCGGTTCACGAGTTCATGGCGCTCGACGGGGTCTTCGAGGACCCGAGCTGGACCTTCGACTTCGGCTTCGACCCCCAGATGGGCGAGACCCTCGGCGCCATCACCGGAGGCGCCACGGCGATCCTGCTCGGCCGGACGACGTACGAGATGTTCGCGCCCGCCTGGTCGACCCGCACCGTCGAGGACGACCCCGGGGCGCCGTTCTTCAACGACACCCACAAGTACGTCGTCGGCTCGCGTGAGCCGAACGTGGAGTGGGGCCCATCGACGCGGCTCGGCCCCTACGACCCCGACGCGATCCGCCGGCTCAAGGACGACACCGACGGCACCATCTACACCTCGGGCAGCGGCACCCTGGTGCGCGCCATGCTGAGGGACGGCCTGGTCGACGCCCTCCACCTGTTCGTCTACCCGGTCGCTCGGGGCAGCGGCCGGCGGCTGTGGGACGACGGCGTCGACCCCACCACCCTCTCCCTCCTGGAGCACGAGGTCTACGACAACGGCGTCGTCCACCTCTCCTACGGTCCCGCCCGCTGACCCTGTTGTGGGGTGGGGGTGGGCGTCGGTTTCCCCGGCGGGCCGGGGAAACCTGCACATCTCGGCCGTTGCAATGCCCGGGATGTGCAAGGTCTGGCTGAGGGGTGGGACGGGTGTGGCGGGTGAGCCGCGC
>NZ_DASSXS010000020.1:0-6327 GCF_035703625.1 Nocardioides sp.
CCCGAGGCGGCGCGGCGGCAGGTTGTAGGAAGCCAGCTCCTCCAGCGTCGTCGGGTCGAACAGCTTCAGGGTCACCGTGTTCGTGCCGACGCAGACCGTCTCGAGCCGGTTCCGCCGGTCGAAGGTCAGGGAGGCGCACTCGGCCGCCTGGAGGGTCGAGGTGGAGACCGGCTGCCTCCCGAGCGGCCCCATCCGCTGGTAGGCGTCGGTCATGTACGCGTCGTTGTGGATGTTGTTGCCGGGGTTGGCGGCCATGAACGGGTGCTGCGGCGGTGCCGCCACGTCGACCGGTCTCGGCGTCGCCGGCGCTCCGACGTACGCCGGGGACTGCGGCGGTCGCGGGTCAGGGGGAATGGGTACGGCGGACGCGGCCCCGGCCCCCACGCACAGGGCTCCGGCGAGCAGGGCGGTCGTGACGATGCGGGGGGTGATCATGATGGTCGGTCAACGACCTCGGGTCGCCGCGGGTTACGTCCCCCACCGCCGCTCCCCGAACCACTCCGGGCAGGTCGCCGCCGGCGTGCGCCGAGCGGTCACCGCTGGCGGTCGGCCCGCGCCTCGTCCCGCTCGGCCTTGATCACCGCCGTCACCGCGTGCACCAGCGCGAGGTGTGTGAAGGCCTGGGGGAAGTTGCCCAGGTGCCGGCCGCTGTGCGGGTCGATCTCCTCGGCGTACAGCTGCAGCTGGGTGGCGTAGGACAGCAGCTTCTCGCAGAGGCGTCGAGCGCGGTCGAGCTCGCCGATGGCGACGTAGGCGGAGACCAGCCAGAAGGAGCACATCGTGAACGTGCCCTCCTCGCCGGTGAGGCCGTCCTCCGTGGCGTCGACCCGGTAGCGGAGGACCAGGTCGCCCTCGGTGAGCTCATCGGCGACGGCGAGGACGGTGTTGCGCACCCGCTCGTCGTCCCAGGGCAGGAACCCCAGCAGCGGCACGAGCAGCACCGACGCGTCGAGGGCCTTGGTGTCGTAGTGCTGGGTGAGGACGCCTCGTTCGTCGACGGCGTGCTCCAGCACGTCGGTCCGGATCTCCTCGGCCGCGGCCCGCCACTCGTCGGCCAGCGTGTTCTCGCCCCGGCCCGCCGCGAGCCGTGCGCCGGCGCTCGCGGCGTACCAGCACATCACCTTGGAGGAGGTGAAGTGCTGGGGACCCGAGCGGACCTCCCAGATGCCCTGGTCGGGTTCGCCCCAGTGGTCGAGGGCCTCCTCGACCAGGGCCCTGACCATCGCCCACGTCCTGTCGTCGAGGCGCTGGTGTGCGGTGTAGAGGTCGATGGCGCCGACGACCGCGCCCCAGACGTCGTGCTGTCGCTGAGAGTAGGCGGCGTTCCCGACGCGCACCGGTCTCGCACCGTCGTACCCGGACAGGTGGTCGAGGGTCCGCTCCTCGAGGACCCGTTCCCCGTCGACGCCGTACATCAGCTGGAGGGAGCCGCTCTCGGCCGTGACGACGTCGACCACGAACTGGAAGAAGTCGTTGGCCTCCCAGTCGAAGCCGAGCGTGTAGAGCGCGGCGAGGGTTCCGGCGGTGTCGCGCATCCACGTGTAGCGGTAGTCCCAGTTGCGCACGCCGCCCGGGGTCTCGGGCAGCGACGTCGTGGCCGCGGCCGCGACGGCCCCGCTCGGGGCGAACGTCAGCCCCTTCAGGGTCAGGGCGCTGCGCTGCAGCAGGCTTCGCCACGGGTGGTCGGGAAACCGGCCGCGGTCCAGCCAGTGCTGCCAGTGGTGGCACGTCCAGGTCAGCCGCTGTCGCGCCTCCTCGATGGTGCGAGGTGGCAGGTGCTCGCTCCATGACAGGGCGACGAACCGGCTGTCGCCCTGCTTCAGGAGGGTTCTCGAGGTCGCCAGCGGGCCCTCGAACCCCACGTTGAGGTCGGTCGTCAGGTGGAGCCGCAGGCCGTCGCCGTCACCTGTCGCGATCGCCTCGTGGTAGTCGGAGCTGCCGTAGTCCCACGTCGCGTGGTTCACGCCGTAGTCGAAGACCGGGGTGCAGTCCATGCGGACCTGCACCTGTCCGCTCACGCACTTGACGAGCCGGAGCAGGACGTGGTCGGCGTCGTAGTCGGTGGGCGGCCTGCGGTGCGTCTCCGAGCGGTGGTCGTCGTGGTGCCACGGGCCGATCAGCAACGCGTCGGTGACCACCAGCCAGCCGCCGGGCGTCCACCAGCTCGTCTCCAGGACGAGGGTGCCCGGGATGTAGCGCCGCGACGACGGGACGCGTACTCCGGTCGGCCCGATGCGGAAGGTCCCGGCGTCGCGGTCGAGGACCGCTCCGAACACGCTGGGCGAGTCCATCCGCGGGAGGCAGAGCCACTCGACCCCACCGTCCGGAGCGACCAGCGCCGTCGTCTCACAGTCGGACAGGAACCCGTAGTCCCCGATGGGTGGGAACTGGCCACGCGGCTGGAAGCCGTTGACCGACGGGACCGTCATGCTCTCCAGTGTGTTCCCCTCAGCCGGAACGGTCCAGAGTCACACGATGTCGGGGGCGCTCACCCGGGCCTCGTCGGCCTCCTGGTCGGTCCGCTTGGCCTGGCTCTGGCGCTCGGCCTCCACCCGGCGCAGGTAGTGGTCGACCTCGTCCTCGGTGCGGGCGTCGTCCCAGCCGAGCTCACCGGCCATCAGCCGGGCCACCGCCGCGGCAGCCTTCACGCCCCGGTCGAAGGTCTCGATCGAGATCCGGGTCCGGCGGGTGAGCACGTCGTCGAGATGGCGGGCGCCCTCGTGCGTGACGGCGTACACGACCTCGGCCGACAGGTAGTCGTCAGCACCCTCCAGCGGCACCGCCAGCCCGGGGCTGGTGGCGCAGAGCTCGAGCACGTCGTCGACCAGCCCGCCGAACCGCCCCAGCAGGTGGTCGATCCGGGCCACGTGGAGTCCCGCCCGGCGCGAGAGCATCACTCGCTGGTTGGAGCGGGTCTCGAAGTCGGCCGCTCCCACCAGCGGGACGCGGTCGGTGATCGAGTCGCGCACGGTCGTGTTCAGCGTTGCCTTGAGGGAGTGTGCAGCGGCGTCGATCGCGTCCTTCGCCATCACCCGGTACGTCGTCAGCTTGCCGCCCGCGATCATCACCAGACCGGGCACGGGAGTGACCACGGTGTGCTCGCGCGAGATCTTCGACGTGGGCTCGCGGGAGCCCCGCAGCAGCGGACGCAGGCCGGCATAGACGCCCTCCACGTCCTCGTGGTCGAGCGGCTCACGCAGCATCGTGTTGACGTGGGCGAGCAGGTAGTCGATGTCGGCCCGGCTGGCCGCGGGGTGCGCCTTGTCGAGGTTCCAGTCGGTGTCGGTGGTGCCGATGATCCAGTGCCGGCCCCACGGGATCACGAAGAGCACCGACTTCTCGGTCCGGGTGATGAAGCCGGCCTGGGAGCGGATCCGGTCGCGCGGGACCACGAGGTGGATGCCCTTGCTGGCCTGGACGTCGAGGCTGCCCCGCCCGCCCACCATCTCCTGGATCTCGTCGGTCCAGACGCCGGCGGCGTTGACGACGACCCGGGCGCGGATCTCGAGCTCGCGGCCGGTCTCGAGGTCGACCGCTCGGACCCCGACCACCCGTTCCCCCTCGCGGAGGAAGCCGGTCACCTCGGTGCGGGTCGCCACGTGGGCGCCGTGACCGGCCGCCGTGCGGGCGACGGTCATCACCAGCCGGGCGTCGTCGACCTGGCAGTCGTAGTAGCGGATCGCGCCCACGAGGTCCTCGGTGCGCAGGTCGGGGGCGATCCGCGCCACCTGCTTGCGGAACAGGTGGCGGTGCCGCGGCACCCCGACGTCGTACTTGCCGAGCATCGCCAGCGTGTCGTAGAGCGCCACCCCGGCGCCGACGTAGGGCCGCTCGAGGGTCCGGTGCAGCGGGTAGAGGAACGAGACCGGGCGGACCAGGTGGGGAGCCAGCCGGGTCAGGAGGAGGCCGCGCTCACCGATGGCCTCGCGGACCAGCCCGAAGTCGTACATCTCGAGGTAGCGCAGGCCGCCGTGGATCAGCTTGCTGCTGCGGCTGCTGGTGCCCGAGGCCAGGTCGCGCTGCTCGACCAGCCCGGTGGCCAGGCCGCGGGTGACCGCGTCCAGGGCAGTCCCGACGCCGACGATCCCGCCGCCGACCACCAGCACGTCCAGCTCGGCCGACGGGTCGGCCAGGTGGTCGAGCGCCGCGGAGCGGGCCTGCGGGCTCAGGGCGCTGGTGCGGCTCATGGCAGCCAGTGTGTCAGGCCCGGGCCCCGTTTCAGGCAGATCCGAAGGCGGGGGGCCGGTAGTCCCGGCATCGGCCCCGGGAGCCGGCCGGGTACCGCTCGCGCATCGTGCACACCCGGCGCATCTGGTCGCGCGCGTCCGGCGGCAGCAGCCAGCCCCGTCGTACGGCCCGGTCGGTGGCCGCCGTCATCCGGCGCTGGTAGTCGGCGAAGGTCGGGTAGAGCGCCTGCACCTGCGCGTCGGTGAACGGCGCGGTGATGCCGCCGAGGCCGCAGGCGGTGGTGAGGTACGTCGCCACCGGCACCTCCACCGGCGGCATCCGGATCCCGCCACGGGTGTTGCCGTGCTCGTCCCTGGCCAGCGTGCCGGTCGCGTCGAACGCGAACCGCGGGGTCACCGGCGGTGCCTCCCCGGTGCGCACCCAGCGGTCGAGCTGGTGCAGGGCGGTGGAGGCGGCGTAGTGCATCGGCATGGTCGCACCGGCGGCGGTGCAGGTCGCGTGCAGCGGCGCCGGGTCCTGCCCGTAGTTGCCGGCGGCGTCGATCAGCGCGTCGTACCCGGCGCGGTCCATGGGCGGCTGGTCGGCCGTGCGCGGTCCGTTGCCGAAGATCGACTGGTAGCCGATGAAGTAGTCCGAGTGCGCGGTGGCCGCGACCTCCCACAGGCGGTAGCGGGGGTCGTCGCCGGGCGGCGCGGGGTCGGCCTCGAGGTCGCTCAGCAGGTGGAGCACGGGAGTGGCGAGCGGGACGTCGAAGGTCTTCTCCCCACCGCCGTGGATCAGGAAGCCGTCGACCACGTCGTCGCGGGCGGCCTGGCCCGAGGAGACGTAGCCGTAGAGCCGGTTGGCCGACTGGGACTGGCCGGAGGCGAGCACCCGGCGGACCGTGAGCGACCCGAGGGGGTCGGCGCCGGCCGGGGCCCTCATCGCCCGGGCCACCTGGGCGAAGATGTCGGGCGCGTAGGCGTCGCCCGGGTGGTCGATGGCCTCGTAGCGGACCGGGTCCCAGACCTTGGGGGTCAGCGGGGTGCAGCACAGGCCGGCCGACTGTGCGCTGACGTGGACGAAGGCGTAGCCCTCGCGGAGCAGCATCTCGCGTGTCTCGAGGATGTCGACGGCGTTCTCGAACTGCGCGGTGACGTTGACCCAGTCGAGCAGGACGGTGCCGTTGAACCGGTCGTCGTCGCGGGGCCGGAAGACCACGATCCGGGTGGTGTACGGCGCCGTGCTGCCGTCCGCTGCCCGCGCCTCGCCGCTGACGAGGTACTCCCGCTGCTGGTAGCCGAACGGCTCGAGCTGGTGCCAGGCGTCCCAGAGGGCGTGGCCGTGGATCCCGTCGGGTGGCCGGCTCAGCTGCGGCACCGGGACCGTCGTACCATCCGCCGTCGCGGCCGCCCGCGCGTCGGCCGGCCCCGAGGCAGCGGCCAGGACCAGGGCCAGCACCAGAGAAATGGTTGCCGTCAGCCTCACGGAAAGTGAAACGAGTTCTAGTGGCCCGGAGTTACGGGCCGGCGTGGACCGGAGGGTCACCGGGTCTCGACACGCTCCGCCGCGACCTCGCGAGCTCGGTCGCGGTCGCTGCTCGACCACCAACGATGTGACGGCTTCTCGTTCCTCGAAGCCCTCACATCACTCGACGACGACCTCGACCCGCTGGAACTCCTTGAGCTCGGTGTAGCCGGTGGTGGCCATCGAGCGGCGCAGGGCGCCGATCAGGTTCATGGTGCCGTCGGCGACGCGGGACGGGCCGAAGAGGATCTCCTCCATCGTGCCGACGGTCTCGAACTGGACCCGCTCCCCGCGGGGCAGCTCGGCGTGGTGCGCCTCGGCGCCCCAGTGGAAGCCGCGGCCGGGCGCGTCGCTGGCCCGGGCGAACGGCGACCCCACCATCACCGCGTCGGAACCGCAGGCGATCGCCTTGGCGATGTCGCCGGACCGACCGATCGAGCCGTCGGCGATCACGTGGACGTACCGTCCGCCGGACTCGTCGAGGTAGTCGCGCCGGGCCGCCGCGACGTCGGCCACGGCGCTGGCCATCGGCACGGCGACGCCGAGGACGGTCCGGGTGGTGTGCGCGGCCCCGCCCCCGAATCCGACGAGGACTCCGGCCGCGCCGGTCCGCATCAGGTGCAGCGCCCCCTG
>NZ_DASSXS010000139.1:0-14156 GCF_035703625.1 Nocardioides sp.
GGTTCCCGGCCATCGGGGACAACGGCGGTCTCCTCGGCTACCTGCACATCAAGGACGTCCTCGAGACCGACGAGCAGCGCCGGAGCCGCGTCATCGACGACAAGTGGATTCGCCCGTTCGCGCCGGTCCGGGCCACCGACCCCCTGCACGATGCGCTCGAGACACTCCAGCGCCGCGGTGCCCACATGGCGCTGGTGGTCGGCCCGGAGGGTGAGGAGCTCGGGCTGGCGACGCTCGAGGACGTCATCGAGGAATTGGTCGGCGAGATCCGCGACGCGGCGCACCAGGACGAACAGGTCTGAGGGCCCCGCCGGATAGGCTGTCAACGGCCGATCGACGGAATTTCGAGATGCAGGGAACCACGTGGCAGACGACCTGACGCGCAACAAGCGCGTGTGGACGGTGCCGAACCTCCTCAGCGTCGCCCGGCTCGCGGGCGTCCCCGTCTTCCTGTGGCTCGTGCTGGTCCCCGAGGCCGACGGCTGGGCGCTCCTGCTCCTCGCGCTCTCCGGTGTCACCGACTACCTCGACGGCTACCTCGCCCGCAAGCTCGACCAGACCTCCGCGCTCGGCGAGATCCTCGACCCCGTGGCCGACCGCCTCTACATCCTCGCCGTCGTGGTCGGCCTGGCGCTGCGCGAGATCATTCCGTGGTGGGTGGCGGTGATCCTGCCGCTCCGCGACCTGCTGCTGTGGGGACTGGTCCCGCTCCTGCGGACGCGTGGCTACAGCGCCCTTCCCGTGCACTTCCTGGGCAAGGCCGCGACCTTCAACCTGCTCTACGCCTTCCCGCTGCTGCTGCTCGGCGACGGGGTCGGCGTGGTCGCGTCCCTCGCCGAGGTGTTCGGCTGGGCGTTCGCGATCTGGGGCATCGGCCTGTACTGGTGGGCCGGCGTGCTCTACGCCTGGCAGGTGCGCCGGCTCCTCGCCGAGACCGAGCGCCGGACGGTGGTGCCCGATGCCTGACCCGCAGGACCGGCCCCTGCCGGCCCACGTCACCACCCCACTGCTGACCCTGATCACCGAGCACTCCCTCGACGACGACTACGCCGAGGTGGCACGTCGGCGGGACCCGACGGACAACGAGCCTCGAGGCCGGTCCGCCTGGGTCGCCGCGGCCGTCGTCACGGTGTTCGGCGTCCTGGCCGCCACCGCGGCGGTGCAGACCTCCCGCAACCAGGACACCGAGGACGCCGGCCGGGCGACCCTGATCGCCCGCGTCCAGTCGGAGCGGGCAGCACTCGCAGCGCAGGAGGCATCCATCGCCTCGTTGCAGCGCGCCAACATCGAGCTCGAGGACGCGCGGGCGGAGGTGGTGGAGCAGCAACGGGCCACCGAGGCGCGGCTGCGTCGCCTCGAGACGGTCACTGGCTACGGAGCGGTCACCGGCCCCGGGGTCCGGATCGTCGTCGACGACGCGCCCGGCGGTGACGTCACCCAGCTGGTCCGCGACGAGGACCTGGCGCTGCTGGTCGACGGACTGTGGGGCGCGGGGGCCGAGGCGATCTCGATCAACGACCAGCGCCTGACCGCGCTCACCGCCATCCGCAACGTCGGCCCGGCGATCCACGTCAACAGCAGGCCCGTGAACCCGCCCTACACCGTCCAGGCCATCGGTGACACGCTGAGCCTGCAGGCCGATCTGCTGGACACGACCCATGGTCAGCAGTTCTTCGACCTTGCCGACGACCTCGGCTTCGAGTACGCCATGAAGAACGAATCCACGCTCACGCTCCCCGCCGCTCCGGGACCCAGGCTGCGACACGTCGTCGCCGGGACCGGGGAGGGCGCCGCTGGCCAACAGGAGGTCACTCCGTGATCGCAGCTCTCGGACTGCTCGTCGGCATCGTGCTGGCGCTCTTCCTCCAGCCGGACGTCCCGTTCGGGCTGCAGCCCTATCTGCCCATCGCCGTCGTCGCGGCCCTCGACGCCGTGTTCGGCGGGCTCCGCGCCTACCTCGACGGGATCTTCGACGACAAGGTCTTCGTGATCTCGTTCTTCAGCAACGTCGTGATCGCCGCCGCGATCGTCTACCTCGGCGACCAGCTCGGGGTCGGAGGGCAGCTGTCCACCGGTGTCATCGTGGTCCTCGGCATCCGGATCTTCTCCAACGTCGCCGCGATCAGGAGGCACCTCTTCCATGCCTGACTCGCCACAGGACAAGGCACCCTCGGGGCGCCAGCGCCTCCGCGACGCGATGACGAAGCCTCGCCGCCCGCAGGTCGTGGTGGCGGTGCTGCTCGCCATCGTGGGCTTCGCCCTGATGACCCAGGTGCGCGCCAACCAGCAGGACGACACCTACCAGGGCTTCCGCGACCAGGACCTGATCGACGTGCTGAACGGCCTGGCCGGGACTTCGCAACGAGCCCAGGCCGAGATCACCAGGCTCGAGAACACCAGGGCCGAGCTCCTGTCGAGCAACAGCTCCCGCTCGGCCGCCCTCGAGCAGGCCCGGGCCGAGGCCGACACGCTGGAGATCCTCGCCGGCACCGTTCCCGTCACTGGCCCGGGCATCAGGATCACGATCGAGGAGGTCGACGGGCCGGTCGACATCGACTCGCTGCTCGACACGGTGCAGGAGCTCCGCACGGCAGGCGCCGAGGCGATGCAGTTCAACGGTGAGGTCCGTGTCGTCGCCGAGACCTCCTTCGAGGACGGCGTCGGAGGGATCGAGGTCGACGGGCAGCCGCTCGAGCCGCCGTACGTCATCGACGTGATCGGCGAGCCGGCCACCCTGTCCGGTGGCCTGGTGTTCGCGCAGGGCCCGATCGACCAGCTCGAGAACGACGGCGCCACCGTCGACGTCGCCGAGCTCCAGTCGCTCGACATCGAGAGCGTCCAGCCGACCAGCCGACCTCGGTTCGCCGCCCCGGCGACCGGGCAGTAGCCTGCCGACCGCAGCACTTCCGACGACAGCACTTCCGACACTGGGCCGACCGGAGGAGACGACGTGTACCCCGAGGACCTGAAGTACACCGCCGAGCACGAGTGGGTTCGCAGCCCCGGTGAGTCGGAGGGGTCGGTGCGGATCGGCATCACCCACTTCGCCCAGGACGCGCTGGGCGACATCGTCTACGTCTCCCTCCCCGAGGTGGGGGAGACCGTGTCGGTGGGCGAGGCCTGCGGCGAGCTCGAGTCGACCAAGTCGGTCAGCGACGTCTACGCCCCGGTGGCCGGCGAGGTGTCGGCGCGCAACACGTCGCTGGACGCCACGCCCGAGCTGGTGAACAACGATCCGTACGGCGCGGGATGGCTCTACGAAGTGGTCCCGAGCGACCCGGGGACGGTCGACGGACTCATGGACGCCGAGGCCTACCAGGGAACGCTGGAGGGCTGAGCGCGAACACCGGCTCGTCGCACTTGATCGAGGTCGCACGGCTGATAGGTTCAGGGCAACCGTCAACCTCAGCCCCTTGGTGAGGGTTGGCGGAGCACTCATCGATCCGGAGGGAAGCCATGCCGTTCTGCACCGCCTGTGGTCGGCAGAACCCCGACGACGCGCGTTTCTGCTCCCAGTGCGGCACTCGGCTGGTGACGGCGACCGACCAGCCCGGCGCGGAGCCCGCGGGCGGTGCCGGCCATGAGAGCCCCGGTGAGGCGACCGCGACGTTCGGTGCGGCCGCCGACAAGGCCGACACGTCGGACCGTCAGCTCAGCCCGGTCGACGCGGCAGCCGTCGACGCGCTTCCCGGCGGGCACGCGCTCCTCGTGGTGCAGCGTGGTCCGGGAGCGGGGAGCCGGTTCCTCCTCGACGAGGACCAGGTCAACGCCGGGCGCCACCCCGACAGCCAGATCTTCCTCGACGACGTCACCGTCTCGCGGCGGCACGCGGAGTTCCACCGCAACGGTGAGGAGTTCACCGTCGGCGACGCCGGCAGCCTCAACGGCACCTACGTGAACCGCGACCGGATCGACCGGGTGCAGCTCAAGGACGGCGACGAGGTGCAGATCGGCAAGTACCGCCTGGTCTTCTTCTCCGGGCACAGCAAGGGCTGACCGTGCAACCTGCCCCAGCCTCCCGGGCGAGGATGAACATCGGAGAGGTGCTCGACCGCCTGCGCCCCGACTTCCCGGGAATCACCATCCCGAAGATCCGGTTCCTCGAGGACAAGGGGCTGATCAAGCCCGAGCGCACGCCCGCTGGCTACCGCAAGTTCACGGGGGAGGACGTCGACCGCCTGCGCTACATCCTCACGATGCAGCGCGACCACTACCTCCCGCTGCGGGTCATCGGCGAGCACCTCGACGCCATCGACCGCGGCCTGGAGCCGCCACCGATCGAGGCCGTCGTACCGACCGTGCCCAAGGTGGCCCTCGCCGCGGACGGTCTGCCCAGCCCCGAGTCGTTCAGCCGCACCGACAACGTGCGACTGTCCCGCAAGGAGCTGGTCAAGATCGCCGAGGTGTCCGAGGCTCTCCTCGAACAGCTCGAGCAGTACGGCCTGATCGTGCCCCGGGCCGGGACCGGTCACTACGACACCGACGCCCTGGTCATCGCCCGCTCGGCCCGGGAGCTGGCCGACTTCGGCTTCGAACCCCGCCACCTGCGGGCGTTCAAGACCGCGGCCGACCGCGAGGTCGGGCTGGTCGACCAGGTCGTCTCCCCGCTGAAGCGGGGGCGGGACGCGGCCGCCAAGGCCCGCGCGGAGGAGGCGGTGAGCGAGATCGCCGCCCTCTCGGTGCGGCTGCACGCCACCCTGGTCAAGACCGGACTCAGGTCGTCCTGAACCGGGGGCGGGTGGGGGCTCGCCTCCGGGAGTACTGTGGATTCGTGCGCGAAGTCGATGTCATGGGAGTCCGGGTCGAGATGCCCTCGAACCAGCCGATCGTGCTGCTTCGGGAGGTGTCGGGTGACCGGTACCTGCCGATCTGGATCGGAGCGGTCGAGGCCACCGCGATCGCCTTCGCCCAGCAGGGCGTGATCCCGCCGCGACCGCTTACCCACGACCTGCTCAAGGACGTGCTCGCGGCCACCGGGACCGAGCTGGCAGAGGTCCGCATCACCGAGGTCAAGGACGGCGTCTTCTTCGCGATCCTGGTCCTCGGCTCGGGCACCGAGGTGAGCGCCCGGCCGTCCGACTCGATCGCCCTCGCGCTGCGCACCGGGAGCCGCATCGTCTGCTCCGAGGAGGTGCTCGACGAGGCCGGCCTCGCGGTGCCGGCCGAGCAGGAGGACGAGGTCGAGAAGTTCCGCGAGTTCCTGGATCAGGTGACCCCCGAGGACTTCGACGCGCACTGAAGACTCACCCTCAACCACAGGTTGAGGGTTGCGACACGCCGCTCACCTCGTTGACCGACCCCCGGCCGCGGCCTACTTTGAAGTGTCTCTGTTGTAACTCCATCGTTGTGGGCTGATCCTCGTGAACCGGCCCCGGCGCATTCCCCAGGGGTTACGCTCAACGGAGTAGACGTGGAGGATGTCGTGGGCGCAGGAGAGAACGAGCAGGACCAGGCCTCGGGCGAGGCGGCGCGCGCCGCCGAGGAAGCCGTCGAGCAGGGGCTCCTGTTCACCGATGATGTCTCCCCGCTGCCGAGCGACACCGGCTACCGCGGGCCCACCGCCTGCAACGCAGCCGGGATCACCTACCGTCAGCTCGACTACTGGGCCCGCACCGGGCTGGTCGAGCCGACCGTCCGGGGCGCCACCGGCTCCGGGTCGCAGCGGCTCTACTCCTTCCGCGACATCCTGATCCTCAAGGTCATCAAGCGCCTGCTCGACGCCGGCATCTCGCTCCAGCAGATCCGCAGCGCCGTGCAGCACCTGCGCGCCCGCGGCACCGACGACCTGACGCGCGTCACCCTGATGAGCGACGGAGTCTCGGTCTACGAGTGCACCAGCAACGACGAGGTCATCGACCTCCTCCAGGGCGGGCAAGGCGTGTTCGGCATCGCCATCGGCGGGGTCTGGCGTGAGATCGAGGGCACGCTGGCCGAGCTGCCGAGCGAGCGTACGGCGGAGGCCGACGCACAGTCGGGTGAGGGCCCCCACTCCAGCGACGAGCTCGCCGCCAGGCGGGCTGCGCGCAAGATCGGCTAGATTGGGGACGCCGACAATCCCGCACGGGAGAGTCTTCGTCGCGACCAAGGCCAGTCACCACTGGCCGGTCACCGGCGGAGCGCCGAAGGGGCAACCCCTCCCCGGAACCTCTCAGGCGCCCAGGACCGTGTGGACCAGGCATCTCTGAAGCTCGAGCGACCGGGTGACAGAGGGGGAGGCGACCTGACCGACCCAGCCTCAGGAGCCACCTTGTCGGACCACCCCACGCTCGCCGAGCTCGACGCTGCACTGCCGTTCGTCGACCGCCACATCGGGCTGCGGCCCCCGGACGTCGAGACCATGCTCGAGGTCGTCGGCTTCGACTCCCTCGACGCACTGATGGCTGCCGCCGTCCCCGGCGGGATCCGCTCCGAGGGCGACCTCCACCTCCCCGAGCCCGCCACCGAGGACACCGTGGCCCGCGAGCTCCGCGACCTGGCAGCGGCCAACCGGCCCGCGGAGTCGATGATCGGCCTGGGGTACCACCCGACCCTCACCCCGCCGGTCATCCGGCGCAACGTGCTCGAGGACCCCAGCTGGTACACCGCCTACACGCCGTACCAGCCCGAGATCTCGCAGGGCCGCCTCGAGGCCTTGCTGAACTTCCAGACCCTGATCGGTGACCTCACCGGCCTGCCCACGGCGAATGCGTCGCTGCTGGACGAGGGGACCGCGGCGGCCGAGGCGATGACCCTGGTCCGCCGCGGCAACCGCAAGGCAGCCGGTCCGTTCGTGGTCGACGCTGACGCGCTGCCGCAGACCATCGAGGTGGTGCGCACGCGCGCCGAGGCGATGGGCATCGAGGTCCGGGTGGCCGACCTGCGCCACGGTCTCCCGGAGGGCGAGCTGTCGGGTGTGCTGGTGCAGTACCCCGGAGCATCCGGGCGGATCCTCGACCCCCGCCCGGTGATCGAGGCCGCCCACGAGCGGGACGCACTCGCCGTCGTGGCGGCCGACCTGCTGGCCCTGACCGTGCTGGAGGCACCCGGCGAGATGGGGGCCGACGTCGTCGTCGGGTCCTCGCAGAGGCTCGGTGTGCCCCTGTTCTACGGCGGACCGCACGCCGGGTACATGGCGGTGGCGACGGGGCTCGAGCGTCACCTGCCCGGACGCCTGGTCGGTGTCTCCGTCGACGCCGAGGGCCGACCGGCCTACCGGTTGGCGCTCCAGACCCGCGAACAGCACATCCGGCGCGACAAGGCGACCTCCAACATCTGCACCGCCCAGGTGCTGCTCGCCGTGGTCGCCTCGATGTACGCCGTCTACCACGGGCCGGAGGGGCTGCGCTCGATCGCCACCAGGGCCCACCGGTACGCCGCGGTCCTCGCGCGCGCGCTCGCCGACGGGGGAGTGGAGCTGGAGTCGGAGGAGTTCTTCGACACCATCACCGCCGCCGTGCCCGGCCGCGCGGCCGACGTCGTCGCCGCGGCCCGCGAGCGGGGCGTGCACCTGCGCCTGGTGGACGCAGACCGGGTCGGCATCTCGACGTCGGAGGCCACGACCGGGGCCACGCTGGGCAAGGTGCTCGAGTCCTTCGGCCTCTCCTCGGGCGCGGACCTCGCGGCCCTGGACCAGGCGACGGGCGAGGCGCTCCCGGAGGCGCTGCGACGCGCGACGCCGTACCTCACCCACGAGGTGTTCTCGACGCACCACAGCGAGACCGCGATGCTGCGCTACCTGCGCCGCCTCTCGGCCCGCGACTACGCGCTGGACCGCGGGATGATCCCGCTCGGGTCCTGCACGATGAAGCTGAACGCCACGACCGAGATGGAGCCGGTGTCTCTGCCCGGGTTCGCCGACCTGCACCCCTTCGCTCCGGCCGAGGACGCCCTCGGTTACCAGCAGCTCGTCGAGCAGCTGGAGGAGTGGCTGGCCGAGGTGACGGGATACGACCGGGTCTCCATCCAGCCCAACGCCGGCTCGCAGGGCGAGCTGGCCGGTCTGCTGGCCATCCGGGGCTACCACCGGGACCGCGGCGAGCAGGCCCGCGACATCTGCCTGATCCCGTCCTCCGCGCACGGCACCAACGCCGCCTCCGCCGTGATGGCCGGCATGAAGGTGGTCGTCGTCAAGGCGGCAGACGACGGCTCGGTCGACCTCGAGGACCTGAAGGCGAAGTGCGAGGAGCACAGCGACGACCTGGCCGCGATCATGGTGACCTACCCCAGCACCCACGGTGCCTACGAGGACACCATCGTGGAGCTGTGCTCGATCGTCCACGACCACGGTGGCCAGGTGTACGTCGACGGCGCGAACCTCAATGCGCTGCTCGGCTACGCGCTCCCGGGCGAGTTCGGCGGTGACGTCTCGCACCTGAACCTGCACAAGACGTTCTGCATCCCCCACGGCGGGGGCGGGCCCGGGGTCGGGCCGGTCGCGGTGCGCGAGCACCTGGCGCCGTTCCTCCCGTCCCACGCCCAGCACCCGGACCCCGACCGGCGGGGCGGCATCGGCCCGATCAGCGCCGCGCCGTACGGCTCCGCCGGCGTGCTGCCGATCTCGTGGGCCTACATCCGGCTGATGGGAGCGGTGGGCCTGGCGCGGGCCACGGCGGCCGCGGTGTTGTCGGCCAACTACGTCGCCCAGCGCCTCGAGGAGCACTTCCCGGTGCTCTACCGCGGCCACAACGGTCTGGTCGCCCACGAGTGCATCCTCGACCTGCGCGGCCTCACCAAGCAGACCGGCGTCACGGTCGAGGACGTCGCCAAGCGGCTCATCGACTACGGCTTCCACGCGCCCACCATGTCGTTCCCCGTCGCCGGCACGCTGATGGTCGAGCCGACCGAGTCCGAGGACCTCGCGGAGCTGGACCGCTTCTGCGAGGCGATGATCGCGATCCGGCGGGAGATCGACCGGGTGGCCGCGGGGGAGTGGTCCGCCGAGGCCTCCCCGCTCCGCGGCGCACCGCACACGGCGCGGGCCCTGGTGGGCGAGTGGGAGCGGAGCTACCCCCGCGAGCTCGCGGTGTTCCCGACCGGTGTCGATCCGGACAAGTACTGGCCGCCGGTCGCCCGGGTGGACCAGGCGTACGGCGACCGCAACCTGGTCTGCGCCTGCCCTCCGCCGGAGGCGTTCGCCGCCGAATGAACCCGGAGACCTGGCAGGGGCGGCTCGGCGCCCTGCAGTCCGGGGGACGGCTCCCTTCCGTCGTCGCGGGCGTGCTGAGGGGAGGCGACCTGGCGTGGACGGGCGCGGCCGGAGAGGGAACCGGTGAGCCCGTCGACCGGCAGTACCGGATCGGGTCGATCACCAAGACCCTCGTCGCGGTGGCAGTCCTCCGGCTGCGGGATGCGGGGGTGCTGGGCCTCGACGACCCGATCGGGAGGTTCGTGGCCGACACCGGCTACGCGAGCGCGACCGTCAGAGCGCTGCTCTCCCACACCTCGGGCATGCAGAGCGAGCCCGTCGGGCCGTGGTGGGAGCGGTCCCCGGGGAGCGACTTCGAGACGCTCGTCGCCCGCAACGACGGTTCCGGTGCCGTGGCCGGGCCGGGCGACTTCTTCCACTACAGCAACCTGGGGTTCGCGCTGCTCGGCGAGGTCGTCGCGAGAGCCGGAGGGGGCACCTGGTGGGACCTGGTGGCGGCCGAGATCCTCGACCCGCTCGGGATGGCGCGGACGACGTACCACCCGGAGCCGCCGTACGCCCAGGGCTTCAGCGTCGACCACTTCGCCGGCACCCTGACGCCCGAGCCGCACCAGGACACCGGGGCGATGGCGCCGGCCGGGCAGGCCTGGAGCACGGTGGGCGACCTGGCACGGTGGGCCGCGTTCCTCGCCGCGGGCCACCCGGACGTGCTCGACACGGCCACCCTGCGCGAGGCCGGTCGGCCCGTCGCGCCCGCCGTCGACTACGGACTGGGACTGCGCGTGCTGGAGTGCGACGGGTGGCAGCTGGTCGGGCACACGGGGTCGATGCCGGGCTTCCTGGCCAGCCTGTTCGTCGATCCCGAGACCGGAGACGGGACGGTGGCGCTGGCCAACGCGACGGCGGGGCTCGACACCCCAGGCGTCCCTGCGGCCCTGCTGTCCCACGAGCCGGTCGCGGCCACGGATCCCTGGGTGCCGACCGACGAGGTGCCCCGACCGGTGCGTGAGCTGCTCGGGCTGTGGTTCTGGGGCAACACCGCCACCGAGCTCCGCTGGAGCAACGGTCGGCTCGAGCTGCGGAGCCTGGTCCGTCCGGACGAGGCCGAGCAGTTCGAGCTGCGCGGACCCCGGATCGTCGGGACGGTCGGCTACCACCGCGGTGAGGAGCTACGGGTGGTGCGGGGCCGCGACGGCTCGGTCAGCCACCTCGACATCGCGACGTTCATCCATACCCGCACCCCCTACGACCCCGCTGCTCCGATCCCCGGCGGGCACGTCGTGTAGACCTGAGGCATGGCGCAGTCCGACGTCGGGCCGGCCCTCGACCGCACCTCCGCGGCGCGGGTCCTGGTTCTGCGCCGCATGGTCGTCCTGCACCGCGAGCTGCTCCGACGGGACGGCGAGATGCGGCGAGGGGTCCCTGATGCCGTCCACCAGACCCGGGTCACCTGCCGCCGGATGCGGGCAGCGCTGGCCACGTTCGGATCACTGCTCGACCACTCGGTGACCGCACCGGTTCGGGCCGAGCTGCGCTGGACCGCCAGGTCCCTCGGTGAGGCGCGGGACGCGGAGGTGGCGCACCTGCGCCTGACCCGGCTGGTCGACGAGCCCGACGCCGGCGACGTGATGGCGGTGCGGGCTCGCCTGGACCGGCTGTTCCGGGCCCGGATCGAGTCCGCGGACGCGGCCGTCGCCGAGACCATCTCCTCGGCCCGGTACGACGACCTGCTGGTGCGTCTCGGGCACCTGTTCGACGGCGAGCCGTGGACTCCCGCCGCGCGGGCCGAGGTCGGCGAAGTCGCCCCGCCGCTGGTGAGGCTCGACCGGTCCCGGATGCAGAGACGTGTCGACCGGGCCGACTCGACGCCCCCCGGCCTGGAGCACGACGACGCCCTGCACGCCGTACGTCGGGCCGCGAAGCGGCTGCGCTACGCCTGCGAGGCGCTCGAGCCGGCGTACGGCGAGGCGGCCGCCGGGGCGGTGGAGTCGATCACGCGGGTCACCAGGCTCCTGGGTGAGCGACAGGACACGGTGATCAGCCGGCGCGTGCTCCGGGGGCTGGCGGTGGCGGCTGCGTCGGACGGCGAGAGCGTCGCCGCCTACGAGCGGCTCGAGGCACGGGAGCGTGCGCGCGCCGACGAGTGCGAGGCCGCCTACGAGCAGGCCTGGCGCGACGCCTCGGCTGCGCAGCTGTGGGCGTGGCTCAGCTGAGCGTCAGAGTGCCTGGGACACGCTGGACATGTTGAAGTCGGGGATCCGCAACCCCGGGGTCGCGGTCCGGGAGAAGTAGTCGTCGCCCCACTCGCGGCTGAAGCTCGGCTCGGTCGAGGAGGCGTGCGAGAAGCGCCGGAGCAGGTCGATCGGGCTCTCGTTCCACCGGAAGTTGTTGACCGCGCCGGTGATCTCGCCGTTCTCCACCAGGTAGACCCCGTCTCGGGTGAGCCCGGTGAGCAGCAACGTCTGGGCGTCGACCTCCCGGGTGTACCAGAGGCAGGTCACCAGCAACCCGCGCTCGGTGCCCGCCACCAGGTCGTCGACGGTCCCGGAGGCGTCGTCGATCGTGAGCACCAGGTTGTCGATCATCGGCGTCACCGGCTGGCCGGTCATCTCGGCGGTGTGGCGGGTCTGCAGCAGGGAGGTGAGCCGCCCGTCGCGGATCCAGTCGGTCCGGCCGAGCGGGAGGCCGTTGTCGAAGACGGAGTCGGTGTTGTCGGACGTCGCGGCCATTGCGAACGGCGCACAGGCCAGGCCCTCGTGGGCAGGATCGGAGAAGAGGTTGACGCCCTCGCGGGTGATCAGGTCCCCGATCCGGGTGCCCCCTCCGCGCCTGCTGTAGACGGACTGTCCCTCGTGGGCGGTCCGCGCTCCGGCCGACCAGTAGGCGTCGACCATCAGGTCCGCCACCGCCGTGGGCGGCAGGATCGTGTCGTACCGCCCGGCCGGAAGGTCGACCTGGCGAGCGCCCCAGCCGAGCCGCCGGGCCAGGGTCTCCTCGACCGAGAGGGCGTCGACGTCGGTGAAGTCGCGGGTCGCCCCGCCCACCCAGGCGCTCCTGGAGAGGTCCGCCGTCTTGCCGGTGCAGCCGTAGTGCCCGGTGGGCTGCTCATGCCTCAGCCGCAGCCCCGTGGAGGAGCCCAGGAAGGTGGTGGTCACCTCGTGGTTGACGAACCCGTAGAGCACCCGCTTCCCGTTCGCGGCGCGGCCGAACGCCTCGCCCAGGGCCGGGGCGAACGCGTCATAGACGTGGATGTCGGTGGGAACAGGCGGCTGGTCCCAGTCGGGCGCCGGGTCCCGGGTCACGAGCTCGGCGGCGTCCTCGGCGGGGGAGCCGGCCCGGGCCGCGGCGTCCGCCGCCTCGACGAGGGCGGCGACCTGGGCGGCGGAGCTGGCGCTGCCGGTGACGGATCCGGTGCGGATCCCGTCGGCGGCCTTGATGAAGGAGATCGCGGTGACGCTGATCCGGTGCATCACGCCGTTGGTGGTCAGCGTGTTGTTGGCCCACCGGAGGTTGGCGCTGGTGCTGTCGGAGACGATGACGATGCAGTCGTCGGCCGTGGAGGTGACCAGGGCGTGCTCGACGAGCGCCTGCGGCGTGGTGGTCATCAGTTTCCTGCCTCGTCGTTGGTGTTGAGGATCCGGACCCCGCGGAACAGGGACGTCGGGCAGCCGTGGCTGACCGCCGCGACCTGTCCCGGCTGTGCCTTCCCGCAGTTGAACGCGCCACCGAGCTGCCAGGTGTCCGGGCCACCGACCGCTTCCAGGGAGTTCCAGAAGTCCGTCGTCGTGGCCTGGTAGGCGACGTCGCGGACCTGGCCCACGAGCTCCCCGTCGGCGATCTTGTAGAACCGCTGGCCGGTGAACTGGAAGTTGAACCGCTGCATGTCGATCGACCAGGACTTGTCGCCGACGATGTAGAGCCCCCGCTCGACCCGGCCGATCAGGGCGTCGGTCGAGGGCCCGTCGTCGGCGGGCTGGAGGGACACGTTGGCCATGCGCTGGATCGGGATGTGACCGGGGGAGTCGGCGTAGGCGCACCCGTTGGAACGGCCGTGCCCATCACGGGAGTTGAGCTCGGGACGCTGCGCCGCCATCGGCCGGTCGAGCTGGTAGCCGACGAACACCCCGTCGCGCACGATGTCCCAGGCCTGCGTCTGCACCCCCTCGTCGTCGTAGCCCGTGGTGGCGAGACCGTGCTCGACGGTCCGGTCTCCGGTGACGTTCATGACCGGCGAGCCGTACTGCATGGTGCCGAGCTTGTCGATCGTGGCGAAGCTGGTGCCGGCGTAGTTGGCTTCGTAGCCGAGCGCACGGTCGAGCTCGGTCGCGTGCCCGATCGACTCGTGGATCGTGAGCCACAGGTTGGAAGGATGGATGACGAGGTCGTAGCTGCCGGCCTCGACACTCGGTGCCTTCAGCTTCTCCGCGAGCAGCTCGGGGACCTGCTCGATCTCGTCGTCCCAGTCGTAGATGCCGTCGGTGAGGTACTCCCAACCGCGGCCGACCGGTGGCGCGATGGATGCCATCGAGTCGAACGTGTCGGCCCCGGTCCCCATCGCCTCGAACCCGGGCTGGAGCCGGATCCGCTGCTGGGTGGTGCGGGTTCCGGCCAGGTCGGCGTAGAACTTGTTCTCCTGCACCTGCAGCAGGTAGGCGGTCGCGTGGTCGACCGCGGCTCCGGTCCGCAGGCGCTGGGTCCAGTCGATCAGCAGGGCTGCCTTGTCGGCGGTGGGCACGTCGAAGGGGTTGCGGTCGTACGACGAGATCCAGGTGACGTCGTCGTAGACCGGCTCCGGAGCGAGCTCGACCGGAGCGCCGGTCATGGCAGCGGCGACGCGGGCCACCTCGACGGCTCGCTCGGCGACGGCGACGGCCGACTCGGGGGTGAGCACCACGCCGGAGGCGAACCCCCAGGCGCCCTGGTGGATGACCCGGACCGCGAAGCCGAGGTCCTCGGTGTCGGCGGCTCCCTGCAGCACCCCGTCGCGCACCCCGAGCTGCTGGTAGCGCACGCGTTCGAACCGGAAGTCGGC